>JAGWOR010000032.1 GCA_028870845.1 Gammaproteobacteria bacterium
ATGTGCTGGATGCGCCATTCGGTGACAAAAATCGAAAAGGCGATATAACAGACCACCGAGAGCACGATGATGAGCGCGAACCAGGCGGAAAAATTCCACAGGAAAATACCCAGCACCAGGCCGATTTCCAGCAGCGTGGGCAGGATGTTGAACAGCATGAAGCTCAGGACGAAGCTGATGCCGCGGGTGCCGCGTTCGATGTCCCGCGACAGGCCGCCGGTCTGGCGTTCCAGATGGAAGGCCAGGTCCAGGTCGTGCAGGTGGCGGAACACCCGCAGTGCAATGCGGCGCACCGCCCGCAGTGCCGCAAATTCGAATACCAGGTCACGCAGCTCGCCAAACAGGGTGCTGGAAAAGCGCAGGGCGCCATAGCCGATCAGCAGGGCGACGGGCAATACCAGCACCGCATGCTGCACCGGGTTGAGCTCGTCCACCAGGTGCTTGAGGGCCACCGGGATCATCACGGTTGCCAGTTTGGCAACCACCAGGAACACCAGTGCCAGCAGGGTGCGGCCGCGGAATTCCCACAGGAATGGCAGTAGCGAGCGAAGTGTGTGGCTGCGTTGCGGTATCGGGGACATGGGACTACCTGATGAAGCGACCGGCAAGGCTATAATGACACGAATGTCCGATACCCTATGGCTGCGGAACTTGAAGCCGTGTTGCCAACCCAACCATGGGGCATCAGGCTGGGTTTTCAACGAGGCGGCAAGCTATGCCTATATATGAGTACAAATGCGAAGCCTGCGGACATTATCTGGAGGCCTTGCAAAAATTGAACGAGGCGCCGCTTACGCAATGCCCCGAGTGCGGACAGCCGGCGCTGCACAAGCTGATCTCCGCCGCCGGCTTCCGTTTGAAGGGCAGCGGCTGGTACGAAACTGATTTCAAATCAGGCAGCAAGCGCAACGTGGTCGAAAGCGCTGATAAGCCGGCAGCCTCGGCACCTGCCAAAACCGATAAACCGGAAAAGAAACCCGAGGCTAAGCCCGCCGAAAAACCGGCCAGCAAAAAACCCGTTACCCCGGCCTCGTCCTGAATCACATGGAGAACACAATCACACAACGGCCGCTCCAGAGACTTCTGCGACGCTATCTTCTGACCGGACTGCTCATCTGGCTGCCGCTCGGCGTCACACTGTTCATCGTCAAATTCTTCGCAAGTTACCTGGTGGGATTGATCCGTTTGTTCCCGTCCGCCTGGCAGCCGAGCGCGCTGCTCGGCCATAACCTGCTGGGCTCGGCCGCCAGCGCCATTGTGGGCATCCTGCTGGTGCTGGTGGTGTTGCTGCTGACCGGATTCATCGCCAGCAATTTCCTCGGCCGGCAGATGCTGCGCCTGGGCGAGGATATCCTCGAGTACATTCCCCTGGTGCGTTCCATATACAACACCGTCAAGCAGATCTCCGATACGATGTTTTCGAAAAAGGGCAAAGCCTTCCGCAAGGTGGTGCTGGTGCGTTATCCGCAGCGAGACAGCTGGAGCCTGGCGTTTCTGACCAGTGATGAACTTGGGGAAGTCAGCATCAAGGCGCCCCGGCAATTGATCAGCGTGTTCATTCCCACCACCCCCAATCCCACTTCCGGTTTCCTGATCCTGGTTCCGGAAGAGGAGGTCATCGAGCTGGAAATGTCGGTGGATGAAGCCTTCAAGATGATCGTCTCGCTGGGAGTCATCGTGCCGCCTTACCCACGTCCGCTGGAGGCGAAAACCGCACCCGGCCTTGCGCGGCACAAACGCGCTCATTAACATGCCGGCCTTTTAACCGGATCCAACCAAGCCACTTTCCGGGAATTTTGCATGCGAACCCATTATTGCGGCCAGGTCAATGAATCCCTGCTGGACAAGGAAATCCGCCTCGCCGGCTGGGTGCACCGGCGCCGCGACCATGGCGGCGTGATCTTCGTCGACCTGCGCGACCGCGAAGGCCTGGTGCAGGTGGTATTTGATCCGGAGCGCGCGCAGTTGTTCGCAGAAGCCGAGCGCCTGCGCAACGAATTCGTGGTGAGCGTGCAGGGCACGGTACACCACCGGCCCAAAGGCACGGAGAACCCGAACCTTGCCAGCGGCAGGGTGGAGATATTGGCGCAGGAGATGGACATCCTGAATCGCGCCGAGACCCCGCCCTTCATGCTGGATGAAGAGGACGTCAACGAAGAGCGCCGCCTGCAGTACCGCTACGTGGACCTGCGGCGGCCGGTGATGCAGCAGCGCCTGCGCTTGCGGCACCAGATCATAGCTGCGTTGCGCCGCTACCTGGATGGGCAGGGGTTCATCGACGTGGAGACCCCGATCCTCACCAAGCCTACCCCGGAAGGCGCACGCGACTATCTGGTGCCGAGCCGCACCCACCCCGGCAGGTTCTTTGCGCTGCCGCAATCACCACAGCTTTTCAAGCAATTGCTGATGATGTCGGGTTTTGACCGCTACTATCAGATTGCGCGCTGCTTTCGCGACGAAGACCTGCGCGCCGACCGCCAGCCGGAATTCACCCAGCTGGACATCGAAACCTCGTTTCTCAACGAACATCAGGTCATGGACATTGCCGAAGACATGATCCGCCACACCTTCAAGGAGGTGCTGGGCATCGCACTTCCGGATCGGTTTCCGCGCCTGGCCTACGACGAAGCCATGCGCCGTTACGGATCGGACAAGCCGGATCTGCGCAATCCGCTGGAGCTGGTGGACGTGGCGGATCTGGTCAAGAACTGTGAATTCAAGGTGTTTGCCGGGCCGGCGAATGCCAAAGATGGCAGGGTTGCGGCGCTGCGTCTGCCCAACGGCGGCGATCTGCCGCGCAGCGAAATCGACGAATGCACCGTGTTCGTGGCCCGCTATGGCGCCAAGGGGCTGGCCTATATAAAGGTGAACGACATTGCCAAGGGCCGTGAAGGCCTGCAGTCACCCATCATCAAATTCCTCTCGGACGAAGCACTCCAGGGCATCCTCAAACGCTGTGGCGCCGCCAACAACGATGTGATTTTCTTCGGTGCCGACAGGGCCAAAACCGTCAACGATGCGCTGGGCGCGCTGCGCCTGAAACTCGGCCAGGATCGCGGCCTGGTGAAGGATGGTTGGGCACCCTTGTGGGTGGTGGAGTTCCCCATGTTCGAATGGGATGAAAAGGAAAAGCGCTGGATCTTCCTTCACCATCCCTTTACTTCGCCCAAAGTCGATGACGTCTCCGCGATGCAGAAGGACCCGGGTGGCATTCGCTCGCGCGCCTACGACATGGTGCTGAACGGCACCGAACTGGGTGGCGGCTCCATCCGTATCCACGATCAGGACATGCAGTCCGCGGTGTTCCGCATGCTCGGCATCAGTGACGAACAGGCGCGCAAAAAATTCGGCTTTTTGCTGGATGCGCTCAAGTCCGGCTGCCCGCCGCACGGCGGCATTGCGCTGGGCATGGACCGCCTGGTGATGCACATGGCCGGGGCGCCGAATATCCGTGAAGTCATCGCCTTCCCCAAGACCCAGACGGCCTGGGATCCGCTCACCGATGCGCCCGCGGAAGTCAGCGATGTGGACCTGAAGGAATTGCACATTCGCGTGCAGTTGCCGCCGTCGGCCAAGGATGGCGGCGGAAGTTGAGCGCCAATGGCCCCTGCAACCGCGTGCCCATGATCCGCTTGTAAAAATATTGTGATCGCAATTGAGTCTTGAAGACGTTTGCCGGCGGCATGGCAAATTCCGCCGCCCAATTTTCCGAGGAGTTCAACATGCTGCATCCCGTCATCCGTAAGGCAGTCAGCCATTCCGCCATTCCCGGCCTGCTGTTCGCCGCCCTGATCTCGGCGGTTTTCGCCGCCGGGGCGCCGGGTCCTTATGCCGGATTGCAGTGGCGTTCCATCGGGCCATCCCGGGGCGGAAGGGTGCTGGCGGTGACCGGGGTCGTGCAACAGCCCCAGGTGTTTTATTTCGGCGCCGTGGTGGGCGGGGTATGGAAAACCGAGGATGCGGGCGCCAGCTGGCAACCGATTTTCGATAAGCAACCCATCGCCTCCATTGGCGCCATCGCAGTGGCGCCCTCGGATCCCAATGTGATCTATGTGGGCACCGGCGAATCCGCGCTGCGTGAGGACATCTCCTTCGGTGACGGCGTATACAAGTCCACGGATGCCGGCAAGACCTGGCAGCACATGGGGCTTACGGATACCCGCCATATCGGCAAGATCATCGTGGACCCCCACAATCCCGACATGGTGCTGGTGGCGGCGGTAGGCCATGCCTATGGCCCGAACCAGGAACGCGGCGTGTTCCGTTCCACCGACGGCGGCAAGACCTGGAAGAAAGTGCTGTATCAGAACCAGCACACCGGCGCAGTGGACCTGAGCTTCGACCCGGAAAACCCACGCATCGTGTATGCCGCTGCCTGGCAGGTACAGCGCACGCCCTGGCATCTGGAAAGCGGCGGCCCTGGCAGCGGTTTGTACAAATCCACCGACGAGGGCGTTACCTGGAAACGCCTCGAAGGCAATGGATTGCCTGAGGGTGTATGGGGCCGTGTGGGGGTTTCAGCCGCTGGCGGTGACCGTGTATACAGCCTGATCGATGCCAAGCAGGGCGGCCTGTACCGTTCCGATGATGGCGGCGCCCACTGGCAGCGTGTCAGTGATGACGCGCGTCTCATGGAACGGCCCTGGTATTTCACCCGGGTGCATGCCGATCCCAAGAATCCCAATGTGGTGTACGTGTGCAACACCGGTTTCTACCGGTCCATGGATGCCGGCGCCACTTTCCACATGGTGCGCGCGCCCCATGGAGACAACCACGGCTTGTGGATCGATCCGGCGGATCCCACGCGCATGATCATCGGCAACGATGGCGGTGCCAGCGTCACTGTCAACGATGGCAAGACCTGGTCCACCCAGCTCAACCAGCCCACCGCCCAGTTTTACCACGTGGCGGTGGACAACCGTTTCCCGTATTACGTGTACGGTGCGCAGCAGGATAACGAGAGCGTGGCGGTACCCAGCCGCAGCGATTACGGGCCCATCACCGAACACGACTGGTACGTGGTAAGCGACAACGAATCCGGCTACGTGGTGCCGGATCCCAGCGACCCGGATATCGTGTATTCGGGTTCCTATTTCGGCATCCTTACGCGCTACAACCGGCACACCGGACAGTTCCAGGATGTATCGCCCTGGCCGTTCGACTTTGATGGCCACACGGCGGCGGAAGCCAAGTACCGTTTCACCTGGACCATGCCGCTGGTGTTCTCGCCACAGAATCCGCACGTGATGTATCACGGCTCGCAGTACCTGCTGCGTTCCGATGACGGCGGCATGAGCTGGACGGCCATCAGCCCGGATTTGACGCGTAACGACAAGAGCAAGCAGGGACCCTCCGGCGGCCCAATCACCTTGGATGACGCCAGCGCCGAGTATTACGACCTGATCTACACCATCGCGCCATCTGCGTTATCCAAAGGACTCATATGGGTAGGCACCGACGATGGCCTCATCCAGCTTACCCGCGACGGCGGCAAGCATTGGCAGAACGTGACCCCCAAGGGCATGCCGGCCTGGGCCAAGGTGAGTCTCATCGAGGCTTCCCACTTCGACCCGGGCACCGCCTATGCGGCGGTGGATGCCCACAAGCTGGATAATTTCAATCCCTATATCTTCGTGACCCACGATTACGGCAGGAGCTGGGCGCGCGCCGACCAGGGCATCCGTGCGCCGGCCTATGTACACGCGGTGCGCGAAGATCCGGTGCAGAAAAATCTGCTGTATGCCGGCACCGAAACCGGCGTGTACGTGTCCTATGACGGCGGCAAAAACTGGCGCTCACTGCGTCTCAACCTGCCGGTGACCTCGGTGCGTGACCTGGTGGTGAAGAACGGCGATCTGGTGATTGCCACCCACGGCCGCGGTTTCTGGATCCTGGACGACATTTTGCCGCTGCGCGAAATCGCCGTCGGCGTCAATCCGGAGTCGGATCACCTGTACGCCACCCGCACTGCGGTGCGCCTGCGTCCCATGGACGACAGCAGCCTGCCGTATGTGTCCGTGGGGCAGAACCCGCCCAACGGCGCCATCCTCTACTACTCGCTGGCGGCCAATTCCAAAGCCACCGTCAGCATGGAAATCCACGATGCCGCCGGCAGACTGGTGAGGGCGTTCTCGAGCATTCCGCAACCGCTGGAGGACGCTCACCCACTGGAATTCCCCACCGAAAAGCACGAAAAACCCGAGGCGCTCATGACCACACCGGGCTTGCACCGCGTGGTGTGGAACCTGAGGTACGCGGCCCCGCATGACATTCCTGGCGCCTATTACGATTCCGGCGGGCCGGTGTCTCCCATGGTGCTGCCGGGCAGTTACACGGTGACGCTGAAAGTGGGCGACAAGAGTTACAGCCAGCCGCTCAAGGTGATCACGGATCCCCGGGTAGAGGTGACGGATGCTGCGCTTAAGCAGCAGTTCGATCTCATGATGAAACTCAACCAGGCGGTGGCCGAGGAGCATGCGGCGGCCAATGCCATCCGCGGGGTGCGCGGGCAGCTGGCTGCGCTGCAAACCCGGCTTGCCGGGAATGCGAATGACCAGTCGCTGGCCAAGTCCGCTGCCGACCTGGATGCAAAACTGGCGGGCATGCTGGAGATGTTCTACCAGTATCGCGCCCATGCGGAGGAAGCACAGCTCAACTACCCGACGGAACTCAACAGCCAGCTGGCCTATCTGGAAGTGCTGGTGGACAGCGCCGACAGCGCGCCCACCGCCCAGCAGCAGGCCATGTATCTGGTGCTGCGCAAGAACCTGGATGAGGCATTGGCCAAGTGGAACACGCTGCGTGACCAGGATATTCCCGCATTCAATGCCAGGCTGCAGCAGGCGGGAGTCGGTTACCTGGGTTCGAATGGGGCGTCCATGGATTGAGAAAGCTGCACTTGGTGTCGAATCAATCGCAGTTTGTGCACGCTGTGTAGCAGTTAATGACTGAGTACCAACGACCTGAATCCATACTGGTGGTTATTTATGCTGCAACCGGCGAGGTCTTGAGACTGCGGCGCTGCAAGCCACTGGATTTCTGGCAGTCCGTTACCGGCAGCCTGCAATGGGATGAAACCCCGCTGCAGGCTGCCCAGCGCGAAGTGCGGGAGGAAACCGGGCTGTCGGCCGTTGCGGGTCTCGCCGATAGCGGCATCGTCAACCGCTATCCCATCCATCCAGCCTGGCGCGACCGGTTTGCACCGGAGGTGCAGGAAAACACCGAATACGTTTTTTCACTGCGGCTGCCGGCGACCACCGCCATCCGGCTGGATCCCGCTGAACATTTGGAATACCGCTGGCTGCCGCGTGAAGAGGCGGCGGGGCTGTCTAGTTCGCATACGGACCGGGAAGCCATACTGAAACTGGTTCCCGAAAAGCTGTCAGCCTAGCGGGAGCTTGGGTGGTTTTACCCGGTGCAGCAAGGCCCACTCGGCGTTTTCGCAAACGGCTTCCTTCCCGAGCTCCAGCAATACCTTTTGCACATGAAGAAATGTCACAGAAGCCCGGGGTGTGCCTAGTTTTGCTATGAGATTATGCGCACGCGCAAACAATGCAGCATTGCGCACATATTCCTTGACGTGTCTTTCCCATCCCTGTTTTTCGGCATAAGCGATCCATAACACGGCAACGGCAGGGCCAGAAGCCATGAGCATGATCAGGATGTCGCGCAGCGGCGAAGGTGTCGTCACGACTACGCCATAGATGGCCACGCACACAGAAAACACCAGCGTAAGTGCATACAATGACCCGGCAAACCGCCGATAAAGATTGACCCGCTTCCCCTGGCGGCTGGATTGGCGCTGGTAATATCCAAGCTGGCGATCTACCCAAAAAGTATCGGCGATGCGAAGACCATCCTGTTGCGCATACTCAATATCTGGCGGAGGCAATGTCAGCAGACCCAATATGCAACTTGGCAGCCAGGTGATGGCTGCAATATGGCGGCCCAGATACTGGTCGATGACACTCTCCTGGATGCCCGCGAGCCGCCAGTAAATCGCAACACGCAGCGCTTCTGCCAGGACCCGGGCGTCAATGTACCGGTCATCCATCCGGCGCTTGTTTAAAACAGAATATGCAATGGTCATGGTAATGAATGCCGCCGGGTAAGCCAGTAACAGCGGGCCGTGCGGCCAAAGGTGGGTGTAGCCTTCAAAGCTGAGAATCATGGTGCCGGCCAGCACGAAAATCAATTTCCATATTTTGTACGTTGTCTTTTGGTATTTCTGCGAAATCAGATCTGCTGCCGCGAATACACGGGTCATGCGTTCCGATGGATCAATTATTTTACCGGTGTCGCCGGGGGGCAACAGTGAATCCAGGCTTTCACGAACGCGGCGCGGCGGCAGCGATATGGCCTCGCTGTTAAAAACCTCCATTGAATGCAGCCATTCAAAGTGCAGTTGTGGCCAGCTCTTGTCGGTTGCAGCAAACGGCACGTCTGGAGTTTGTTCATCACTGAAACGCCAGACGGCTTCGTAGTATTGCGGGGTTACATCGGCGTATTGATATGAATGGCTGTTTGATCGCGGTATCCGCAAATGCCATACAACTTTGTCCCAGGAAAAATCATCCGAAAAGTGAAAAGCAGAGGCTGTATTCCATGATCTGGACAATGCACATTCAACAATCTGGGCAGTTCCACCTCTGTCAGTAACTGGTATACCATCCCAAAGAGCCACAATCAGTTGTGAATGGTTGATGATGTGTAAACCAACGTTTTCATAACAGGCATCACGGCGGGAGCCGGACAGGTCGGCAGCGTCGTTTGCCGCTTCGGCTGGCGGCGGCAGTGTATAAACCATGGATGCTTGAGATTTCAAAGCGTCAAATTCAGCAACAGTATCGGGAAAATCCTTGCGGTACTCTGTCTCGCCCATGGGTAAGGGAACCACAAGTTCTGCGCCGTGTTCCAGGGCGACTTTTGCGACCAAACGGTCTGCGCCCTCAGCTAACGGCGAAAGCACCCGCAGAGGCGTGTGCGGGTATTGCCTGCGCAGGCATGTAAATAACGCAACTAATGATTCTTGAATGCGTGCAATGTCTTTCGACGCCAGATCCCGGTGTCCGGTGACCCCGATCACCAGCGGAAGAGGGCCGGCAAGGGATATCTGATCCTCTTTGTTCATAGGTTTCCGTTTCGGACTTGTGGAACAACCCCAATGTCAGGGGTTGTTGTTCGCGGATGATTCCGGGTTCTTGGACGAAGCAAGGCGTGCTTCGGCTGCGGCCACCATGGCCTGGTAGTGCGGATCGTTGTGCAGGGATTCGAGGTCTGGATCGGCCTTTAAATAACGCAGGAATGAAGCAGTGATCTCCCCGAAAAGCGGTTTAAGCATGTCCAGGGCAGCTTGCTTTTCTTTCAGGTGGCAATTCAGGGCGCATGCGAAGTTGTAACGCATGTCCCAGTTGTCGGGGTCAATTACAATCGCGCGATTCATGCGGGTTTTGGCGCGCTCGCCTTCGCCGAGTGCTGCGAGTGCATAGGCGCTGTAAACCAGGGCGCTGGAATTGTTCTGGTCACGCGCCAGGATGGATTCCGCGCGCTTGAGTGCGAATTCAGACGACTTGCGCATGCCGGCTTCATTGCCCAGTACCTTGTAGCAAGCGATTAGCATACCGGCGGAATTAAGGTCAGCTTCCATCAGGCTGGCGGCTTTTTCGTACCGATGAATGGCTGATTCGTAGTTATGCAGCAGGTAGCTCAGACGTCCGGCTGAACGATTGGCTTCGTAGGATTCCGGGTCCAGTTTCAGGGCGACATCAATTTCCGCGGCTGCGCCGTCGGTATCGTCCTTGGTCAACAAAATATATGCCTTGACGGCGTGAGCCTCGGCCAGGTCTGGATTGATGGCGAGTGCCCGTTCAGATGCCGCCATGCCGTCGTCCGATTGCACACCCCACTCACGCAAACTGCGATAACCCATGGCCATCAGCGCCCAGGCTTGCGCATAGTTGGGATCGATTTCGGTGGCGCGGGTGCACAGGCGAACGATGGCTTGTGCGGAGCGCAGGTCCTCCTGATTGTTCACATACGTTTGTCGGGCCATCAGGTACAGGTCATGGGCCTCCACGCTGTCCGTGCCGCGCCGTTCGATGGCTTTCTTTTCTTCGGGCAGTAACTGGAGTTTCAATGCCTTGACGATGGCCTGGGAAATTTCATCCTGCAGTTCAAAGATGTGGCTGGCGTCCCGGTCGTAGCGTTCGGCCCAGACGTGGCCGTTGTCCTCACAATCCACCAGTTGCGCGCTGATGCGCACCCGTCCGCCGGCCTTGCGCACGCTGCCTTCCAGCACATGCGTGACCTTCAGTTCACGCGCGACTTTCGGCACGTCCACGTTTTTGCCCTTGTACATGAAGGTGCTATTGCGTGAGATCGTGCGGAGCGATGATATTTTGCTGAGGTCAGTAATGATGTCTTCGGTGATGCCGTCGCTGAAATATTCCTGTTCGGGATCGCCGCTCATGTTGGTGAAGGGCAGTACGCAGATCGAGTAGCGCGGGGATGCCTTGGCCTTGGAGGGCGTGGTTGAAGCATTTCCTGCATTTGCAGACTGTGCAGCCGTGGAGCGCGCAATCATTGCGGCCAGTGCATTCAGGCATTCCAGCACGGCGGGGTGCGAGGGATCTTCGCGCCAGCCGTCCAGGTCGGTGGTGTGGATGGCACGCACGTCGATCGGCAGTCGCGCCTGATCGAAGCGCACCGGCACCAGGATGCCGCGCTCGGCGGCGTCACGGGCCTCGCCGCGCACCCAGCGTGATACCACCGAGGTCGGGGTCCACACCACCAGCACCGACTTGGCCGCCACCAGTTCTGTGTCGATCTGGTCGTCGAACTCCTGCCCGGGGCTGATCTCGGGGTCCCACCACACCGACCAACCCTTGGCTTCCAATACGGCGACCAATGGCGCGACACGCGCCTTGTCGGTACGGGCGTAGGAAACAAATACGTCAGCCATGGTTGTCAAGCCTTACGACTCTGCGCATTTTCAATTTGAAAAACCGCGTATGCAGTCTGCTGTCCGACAGGGAATTCGCCAAGTGTACACACATCATGTTTTTTCCCCCGTCTGTGCTGTTTCGCCTTTTGTGGCTGACAGACGTGCTTCCGCTGAGGCCACCATGGCCTGGTAGCGCGGATCGTCGTGCAGCAACTCGAGATCGGGATCGGCTTTCAGGTATTCGAGCGACGGTTGGGTAGCCTTTTCTAACAAGGTTTTGACCATTTCAAGCGTCGCTTCCTTGTCATTCAGGTAGGCGAAGATGGCGCACGCGAAGTTATAGCGCATGTTCCAGTTGTCCGGATCGATCAGCAGCGCACGGTTCATGCGCGCCTTGGCCCGCTCGGCCTCACCGAGTGCGCCGAGTGCATTGGCGCTGTAGGCGATCACGCCCGCATTGCTTTGATCGTGGGCCAGGAACGCGTCCGCGCGCCTCAACGCGACCTCGGCGGCACGTCGCATGCCGGCAGTGTCGCCGAGCGCCCGGTATGTGCTGACCAGCATCATCGCCGAGTTGACGTCGGTTTCCATCAAGGCGACCGCTTTCTCGTAGAGTCGAACCGCATCTTCAAACCGGTGCTGGATATAATTGAGCCTGGCGGCGGTGCGGTTCGCCTCATAGGACTCAGGATCAAGTTTCAGAGCGATCCCGGCTTCGGCGACCGCGCCTTGCATGTCGCCGCGCATCTGAAGAATGCAGCCTTTGACGGCGTGCGCCTCGGCAAGATTTGGGTCCAATGCCAAGGCCTTGTCCGCGGCCGCCATGCCATCGTCGGTTTCCATGCCCAGCTCGCGCAAGCTCCGATACCCGGACGCCATCAGTGCCCACGCCTGCGCATACCTAGGATCGATATCCGTGGCGCGCGCGCAGGTGCGTACGATGGCTTTGGAAGCGTGTTCGTCCTCCTGATTGGTTATATAGAGCTGGCGCGCCATCAGATACAGATCGTGGGCATCTGCGCTATTAGTGCCACGCCGTTCGATGGCCTTTTTCTCCTCCGGCAGCAGCCGCAGCTTCAATGCCTTGACGATGGCCTGGGAAATCTCGTCCTGGATGGCGAAGATATCGCTGGCATCCCGGTCGTAGCGTTCGGCCCAGACGTGGTTATCGCTGGCGCCGTCTATCAACTGCGCATTGATGCGCACCCGCCCGCCTGCTTTGCGTACGCTGCCTTCCAGCACATGGGTAACTTTGAGTTCGCGCACGACTTTTGAAATATCGGCGTGCTGACCTTTATACCGGAATGCAGTGTTGCTGGAAGTCACCGCCAGCGCTGATACCTTACTGAGGTCGGTGATGATGTCTTCGGTGATGCCGTCGCTGAAGTATTCCTGTTCAGGATCGCCGCTCATATTGTTAAAGGGCAGCACGCAAACTGAAAATCGTGCGGAGTCATTTTTCGATTTCGAAGCGGGCGTATCTGCCGCCTCTTTCAAAGCTTTCACGGCGTCGGTTCGTGCAATCATCGCCGTGAGTGCGCGCAGGCATTCCTGCACCGCGGGGTGTGAAGAGTCTTCGCGCCAATCATCGAGATCGGTGGTGTGAATCGCGCGCACGTCCATCGGTAGCTTCGCCTGCTCGAAGCGCACCGGTACCAGAATGCCGCGCTCAGCGGCTTCCCGCGCCTCGCCGCGCACCCAGCGTGAGGCTACCGAGACGGGTGTCCATACCACCAGCACTGCCTTAGCGGCGCTGATCTCGGCGTCGATCTGATCGTCGAACTCCTGCCCGGGCGTTATTTCGGGATCCCACCACACGGACCAGCCCTTGGCTTCGAGTGCAGCCACCAGCGGTGCCACCCGCGCCTTGTCGGCCCGGGCGTAGGATACGAATACGTCAGCCATGCCAATAAACCCCTTTATACGGGTCGTGTCGTGCAATCGTCCAGTTATGAAGCATACCGCGATGGTGGCCTGTAAAGTAGTTCGGGCGGCGTATGACGATCCATCTATCGCCGCAGCATTCAGGGATTTACCATTTCTTTAACGTTTTGCAGTAAAGTCCTGTTTCCCAAGCATCGCTGGGGAAGTGGGGCAATGTCTGGGGCAAGAGACTGCGTTCCCTGCCGCACTGGGCTGTAACGAAATCCAATCCCTCAAATTGCTGCGCAATCAAGCTGCATGATTGTAGCCCAGGGCCGGCAACCATGGCTGCCAGTCCGGTGCACATTCCCGCCCAATCAGGGCAGCGGGTATCGCGAAACGGCAGGCCACGCTCTCAGTTGGGTGGGCGTAAAATATCCCGGCATCTGCGGGCAGCCCCCGCTGGAGGTAGCAGTAATGGCCGCACCGGCCCTGGCATTGGATCTGTATACACCGCTGGAAGACGAGGCCTGCGATACCCGCATCCGTGCGGCCAAGGCCAGGCTCAAGGGCCGTGCGGTGATTCTCGGCCACCACTACCAGCGCCAGGAGGTTTACCGGCATGCGGATCTGACTGGCGATTCATTGCGCTTGTCGCGGCTCGCATCCCAGGTGGACGCCGAATACATTGTGTTCTGCGGCGTGCACTTCATGGCCGAGGTGGCGGATATTCTTTCGCGGCCTGAACAAAAAGTGATCCTGCCGGACCTGGCAGCCGGCTGTTCCATGGCCGATATGGCCAACCTGGCCAAGGTGGAGACCGCCTGGCGTGAACTCTCCACGGTGCTGGAACCCGACCAGGACGTCACCCCCATCACGTACATCAATTCTGCCGCTGACCTGAAAGCCTTTTGCGGCCGCCATGGTGGCATCGTGTGCACCAGCACTAACGCCCGGGGAATCCTGGATTGGGCTTTCAAGCAGCGCGAAAAAGTACTGTTCTTTCCCGACCAGCACCTGGGTCGCTGGAGTGGCTACCAGCTGGGCATACCCTTGGAAGAAATGGCGGTGTGGGATTTCAACCAGCCCATGGGCGGGCTCACGCCGCAACAGATCCGCAAGGCCAGGATCCTGCTGTGGAACGGTTTCTGTTCCGTGCATCAGATGTTCCGTCCGCAGCATATCGACAGTTTCAGGAAAAAATATCCCGAAGCCCGGGTCATCTGCCATCCGGAATGCACATTTGATGTATGCCTGAAATCCGACTATGTGGGTTCCACCGAATTCATTCAGAGTACTGTGCATGCGGCCGAACCCGGCAGCCGCTGGCTGGTGGGCACGGAGCTCAATCTGGTAAATCGCTTGCATGAGGAAGTCAAACATAAAAACATCAGTGTGCATTTCATGTCACCCATGGTCTGCATGTGCTCCACCATGTTTCGCATTGATCCGCAACATTTTGCCTGGGTGCTGGAAAATCTGGTGGAGGATAATGTTGTCAACCGGATCAAGGTCCTGGAGGCGGACGCAATACAGGCCAAGACCGCCTTGCAACGCATGCTGGATATCTCCGGTACCCCGCAGCCCGCAAACCCGTAAACTTAGCCATTTTTAAAATCCCGACTGGTGTCGGCTTCTCCGCCTATGAAAACTTGAGGTGAAGCAATGAAATGCTGTCTGTCCATGTTGGTTGTTTCTTGTGCATTGCTGCTAACTGCGGTTCCTGGTTGGGCAAGCGAAAATCCGCCCAGCGAAAATGCCGCGACAGCCGCCTTGCACAAGCTGTTCAAATCCGCCTGGCAACGGGAAATGCGCGAGAACCCGCTGGAAGCCTCATCGGTGGGTGTGCATGAGTATGACGGCGACTGGCCGGATGTAAGTCCGACCATGCTTGTCAAGCAACAGCTGGAAAATATCCAGACATTGGTGGATCTGAACAAAATTGATTTCAGCCAGCTGGACTACGAAGACCGGCTTAGCTACGACCTGTTCAAGTACCGCTATCAGCTGCAGATCCAGGGCTATAACGTCAAAGACTACCTGATGCCCATCAACCAGCTGGAGGGCGTGCAGACCCTGAGCATCCTGACTCACACCCTGCGTTTCGAAAACCAGCAGGATTACGAAAATTACATCAAGCGGCTGCAAACCATTAACGTGTTTATCGATCAGAATATTGCACTCATGAAAATGGGTGTGAAGGAAGGCATGACGGAACCCAAGGTAGTGATGGAGCGCATCCCGCACCAGATTGCCGCCAATGTGGTTTCCAATCCGGAAGAAAGCGCGTTCTATGCGCCCTTCAAGAACATGCCCGATACCATCCCGGCAGCAGAACAGAACCGGCTGCGTGCGGCAGCGCGTTCCGCCATCGCCAATGTATTGGTACCGGCTTACCGCAAATTCGAAAGCTATTATGACCAGGATTATTTGCCGCATTGTCGCACCAGCATTGCGGCCGAGGCGTTGCCCGACGGCAAGGCCTATTACGCCTACATGGTGCGCCAGTACACCACCACTGACATGACGCCCGAGCAAATCCATAAACTGGGACTGGAAAAAGTTGCCCAGATCCACGCGCAGATGGCAGCGGTGTTCAAGCAGGTGGGTTTCAAAGGCAACTACCAGCAGTTCGTGCACTACCTGCGCACCAATCCCCGGTTCTACTACAAGAACCCGCAACATCTGCTGGAGGCCTATCGTGCCGCCGCCAAGCGCGTGGACCCGTTGCTGGTGCAATATTTCCCGGTCTGGCTGTTGCCGCGAGTTACCTACGGCGTGCGTCCCATACCCGCGGCGCTGGCGCCAGATACCTATCCGGCCTATTCGGTTCCCCCTGCGGGTGATGGCAGCGTAGCGGGGTATATGGCGGTCAACTTATATAAGCCTGAAAGCCGTCCCAAGTACGATATCCAGGTGCTCACCTGTCACGAAGGCCGCCCCGGACACCAATTGCAGATCCCCATCGCCATGGAACTGAAGGACCTGCCGGATTTCCGGCGCTTCGACTATTACAGTTCCTACGGAGAGGGCTGGGCGCTATATACAGAAACCCTGTGCAATGAGATGGGGCTGTATGACAACCCGTATTCCAGGTTTGGTTTTCTGGATTACCAGATGTGGCGGGCGGTGCGCCTGGTGGTGGATACAGGCATACACTCGGAAGGTTGGAGCCGGGAGCAGGCCATCCAGTACTTCGAGGACAATACCGCTCTCAGCAATCAGAATATCCAGACAGAAGTGGACCGCTACATCGCCTGGCCGGGTCAGGCGCTTTCCTACATGATCGGTGAAATAGAGATTCAGAATCTGCGCGCCAAGGCGCAGAAAGAACTCGGCGCCAAATTCAACCTTAAGGCGTTCCATGCGGCGCTGCTGGAACATGGCGCCCTGCCGCTCACCATTCTCAAACAGGTGGTGGATAAATGGATACAAGACTGCCTGGAGGGAAAACCTGAGATGGTGCGCGACTGAAAGATACTACCCGCGTGGTGCGGGCCGCGGCTTTACGGTATCATTTCAGGCTTCACGGGCGCATTTCCGCCTGCGGAACAGCCCTTTCACCGGATTTTAACTCCACGGGCGGTGGGATTACCCGCCGCCCTTTGATTTTCAGCCAGATTGGGTTTCCATCCACATGGGCAAACAGACAGTTCTGTACGATACGCATGTAGCCTCCGGGGCCCGCATGGTGGATTTCGGCGGCTGGGATATGCCGGTCAACTACGGTTCGCAGATCGAGGAGCATCACGCGGTGCGCCGCGATGCCGGTATGTTCGACGTCTCACACATGACAGTGCTGGATCTGGAAGGCGCCAATACGCGCGAATTTCTCGGTAAGCTGCTGGCCAACGACGTGGGCAAGCTGCGCGTGCCGGGCAAGGCGTTGTATAGCTGCATGCTCAACGAACAGGGCGGTGTGATCGACGACCTGATCGTGTATTTTCTGCGTGACGACTGGTTCCGCATGGTGGTGAATGCCGCCACCCACGACAAGGACCTGGATTGGATAACCGAGCAGGCGCAGGCCTTCGATGTCATGATCAATGAACGCGATCTGGCCATGATCGCGGTCCAGGGGCCCAATGCCCGCAGCAAGGCCGTACAGGCTCTGCCCGCCGAGGCGCGTGAAGCTGCACTGGCGCTCAAACCATTCACAGCACTCAAGTACGGCGGTTTCTTCATCGCACGTACCGGATATACCGGCGAAGATGGTTTTGAAATCATGCTGCCACCGGCCCAAGCCGCTGATTTCTGGAAGTCATTGCATGCACAGGGCGTAGTACCTTGCGGTCTTGGCGCGCGCGACACGCTGCGCCTGGAAGCCGCCATGAATCTGTACGGCCAGGACATGGATGAGCGGGTCTCGCCGCTGGAAGCCGGTCTCGACTGGACGGTGGCCTGGGATCCCGCGGAGCGGGTGTTCATCGGCCGCTACGCCCTGGAGGCGCAGCGGGATGTCGGCATCAAACGCAAATTGGTTGGATTGCTATTAGAAGAACCCGGCGTGATGCGCAGCCACCAAAAAGTAATTGCCGAGGGCGCCGGTGAAGGTGAAATTACCAGCGGTACATTCTCGCCCACATTGCAGCATTCCATCGCCCTGGCCAGGGTGCCGGTAAATACCGCCGGCAACGTGCAGGTGGACATCCGTGGGAAGCTTTGCAAGGCCCGGGTGGTGAAACCACCGTTTGTGCGCAACGGAAAAGTATTGATCAAGTGAATGATTTCATGAATTTTGCGTATTCCGCTGATTGTGGATACACGGATTTCTGCAGGAGACCAATATGAGCAAAGTTCTACCGGATCTCAGTTATACCAAGACCCATGAATGGGTGAAAAGCGCCACAGACGGCAGCGTTACCATCGGTATCACGGATCACGCCCAGGAAGCCCTGGGGGACATTGTGTTTGTGGAGGTGCCGCAGCAGGGACGCAAGCTTGCGGCAGGAGAGGCATTTGCGGTGGTGGAATCGGTCAAGGCCGCTTCCGATATATACAGTCCGGTGGCCGGCGAGGTGATGGAAAGCAACAGCCAACTGACGGACTCACCCGAGAAAATCAATGCCGATGCCTACGGCAGCTGGATTGTGCGCCTGAAGCCGGCAAACCCCGCTGAACTGAAAGCACTGCTGGATGCCAAGGCATACGAACAAGTACTGAAGGATGAGAAGTAAAGCACCCGGCCTGCGGCATATGTCAAAGGTCCAGGCGGGTACGTATCAGCAACAGCTACTTACAAGAGTCAAAGGACATGAACGCGGTAACTGAACTCGGTGGCGCCACACAAGGTTCTACGGTCGCAACGGAACAACAGGGGCTTTTCGCAGCCCGGCATATCGGCCCGGACGAGGCTGACCAGAAGTTGATGCTGAAGGAGCTGGGCTTTGCTTCCCGTGAAGCACTTATGGACGCGGTGGTTCCGGCGGGTATCCGGCTCAAGAAAGCCATGTCACTGGGCGCATTCACCAGGCCACGAACAGAACAGCAGGCCCTGGCGGAACTCAGGGCCTTGGCGGAAAAAAACCAGGTCTTTAAATCCTTTATCGGCCAGGGTTACTTCGGTACCTACACCCCGGGGGTGATCCAGCGCAACGTATTCGAAAACCCCGCCTGGTATACCTCCTATACGCCCTATCAGCCGGAAATCTCCCAGGGCCGCCTGGAGGCTCTGGTCAACTTTCAGCAGATGGTGGCGGATCTGACTGCGCTCGACATCGCCAATGCCTCACTGCTGGATGAAGCCAGCGCTGCCGCCGAGGCCATGACCCTGGTGAAGCGCGCCGGCAAATCCGAGTCAGACCTATTTTTCGTGGCGAATGACGTGCTGCCGCAGACCATCGAAGTGGTGCAGACCCGGGCCCGATCACTTGGTTTCCGGGTGGTGACCGGCAAAGCCGAAGACGCGGTGAACAGCGGGTGCTTCGGCGCGTTGTTCCAGTATCCGGGCGTGAACGGTGAGATTCGCGACTACAGCATACTCACGGAAAAACTGCATGCCGCGGGTGCCGGGGTGGTGGCGGCAACCGATCTGCTGGCATTGACGCTGCTTACGCCGCCCGGCGAGTGGGGCGCGGATGTGGCGGTGGGCAACAGCCAGCGCTTCGGCGTGCCCATGGGGTTCGGCGGACCGCATGCCGCGTTTCTGGCCACCCGGGACTCTTATAAGCGTTCCATGCCGGGACGGCTGGTGGGAGTGACCATCGATTCGCAGGGCAAGCCTGCCTACCGCCTGGCATTGCAGACCCGCGAACAGCACATCCGCCGGGAGCGGGCCACATCCAATATCTGCACCGCCCAGGCGCTGCTGGCCATCATGGCGGGCATGTATGCTGCCTTTCATGGCCCCAAAGGGCTGCGCGTGATCGCCGAACGGGTGCAGCGCCTGACGGCCATGCTGGCCAGCGGCCTGAAGCAATCAGGTTTTCAGGTGGTAAACCAGACGTTTTTCGATACCCTCACCGTCAACACAGGACGGCAGACTGCATCGGTGCATGCCGAGGCGCGGCGCAGCCGCATGAACCTGCGCAGCATCGACGATGGTCATGTGGGCATTTCCCTGGATGAAACCAGCACCCGCGATGATGTGCTGTCGCTGTTGTCGGTGTTTGCTCAGGCGCTCGGCAGCGAAAACGAGGCCGGTAGTCTCACCTTGGATGCT
Source organism: Gammaproteobacteria bacterium (assembly GCA_028870845.1). Taxonomy (GTDB): domain Bacteria; phylum Pseudomonadota; class Gammaproteobacteria; order Natronospirales; family REEB76; genus REEB76. Next base: position 19,467 of record JAGWOR010000032.1, read on the forward strand.
AACCCGCCCACAGGCATACCCGCGAATCTGCGGCGCACCAGCGCCTATCTTACCCACCCCGTGTTTAACCGCTACCACTCGGAACACGAAATGCTGCGCTATCTGCGACGGCTGGCCGACAAGGATCTGGCTCTGGATCGCAGCATGATCCCGCTGGGCTCCTGCACCATGAAACTCAATGCCACCAGTGAGATGCTGCCGGTCAGCTGGCCGGAGTTCGGCAACCTGCACCCGTTCGCCCCCCTGGAGCAGACCGCCGGTTACCGCAAGATGATCGCGCAGCTGGAGCAGATGCTGGTGGACATCACCGGATATGCCGCAGTCTCGCTGCAGCCCAATGCCGGTTCCCAGGGCGAATATACCGGGCTGCTGATCATCAAGGCTTACCATGCGTCCCGCGGCGATGCCCGGCGCAACGTGTGCCTGATTCCATCCTCGGCCCACGGCACCAATCCGGCCTCGGCCATGATGGCGGGCATGGGAGTGGTGGTGGTGGCCTGCGATGCCAGCGGCAACATCGATCTTGATGATCTTCAGGCCAAGGCCAGTGAGCATTCCCGCGATCTGGCCGCCATCATGATCACCTATCCTTCGACCCACGGCGTGTTCGAAACCGACGTGCGCCGGGTCTGCGAGATCGTCCACCAGCACGGCGGACAGGTGTACGTGGACGGCGCCAACCTCAACGCCATGGTGGGTTTGGCGGCGCCCGGACAATTCGGTGGCGACGTTTCCCACCTGAACCTGCACAAGACCTTCTGCATCCCGCATGGCGGCGGCGGGCCCGGCGTGGGGCCGGTGGCGGTGGCGCCGCATCTGGCTAAATTTCTCCCCAATCTGCGGGCCGTGGGTTACGAGCGCAGCAAGGACGGCATCAGCGGTGTGACCGGTGCGCCCTATGGATCGGCTTCGATCCTGCCCATTTCCTGGATGTACATCGCCATGATGGGTGCGTCCGGGCTCACCGCGGCCAGCGAAGTAGCGATTCTGAACGCCAATTACCTGGCGAAGAAACTCGCGGCATATTATCCGGTGCTGTACAGCGGACCCGGCGGGCTGGTGGCCCACGAGTGCATCCTGGACCTGCGTCCGCTGAAGGAATCCAGCGGTATCAGCGTGGATGACGTGGCCAAACGCCTGATGGACTACGGCTTTCACGCGCCTACCATGAGCTTTCCTGTGCCCGGCACGCTCATGGTGGAACCCACCGAATCGGAATCCAAGGCGGAACTGGACCGTTTCGTGGAAGCCATGATCGCCATCCGCGAGGAGATTCATGCGGTGGAGCAGGGCAAGATGGATCGGAAAGACAATCCCCTGACAAATGCACCGCATACCGCGGAGATGGTCAGCGCGGATGTATGGGCGCACAAGTATTCACGTGAACAGGCCGCATACCCGCTGACGTTGCTGCGCAGCCAGAAGTACTGGCCGCCGGTGAGCCGTGCAGACAACGTCTACGGCGATAAAAACCTGATGTGCGGCTGTCCGCCCGTGAGCGAATATGCCTGACAGACCCGGCGTCGCCGGGTAGATCTGCAGCCCCCGATCCTTGGTGGGACATTTTTCAGCGGCATTCATATTTCACACTAATTCGAGGAGGAGTTAACCATGGCCAAAGTCACACTTCGCGGAAATCCCGTGCATACCAGCGGCGAGCTGCCAAAGACCGGAAACAAGGCGCCGGATTTCAGGCTTACCACCAAGGACCTGAAGGACGTTTCACTGGCGGATTACAAGGGCAAAAAGAAACTGTTAAACATTGTTCCCAGCCTGGATACGCCGGTGTGTGCCATGTCCACCAAAAAATTCAACGAACATGCCAAGGCGCATGCCGACACGGTGATCCTGATTGTTTCCGCGGATTTGCCGTTTGCTATGGGGCGGTTTTGCGGGGTTGAGCATCTGGAAAACGTAGTACCGCTGTCGCTGATGCGCGACAAGAAATTCGCCCAGGACTACGGCGTGCTTATCCAGGATGGCCCACTGGCGGGCATCACCGCGCGCGCGGTGGTGATATTGGATGCCAATGACAAAATTATTTATACGCAGCTGGTACCGGAAATCGCCAATGAACCGGATTACCAGGCGGCGCTCAAGGCCCTTGGCTGACGGATTATGGACGCAATGCGCGCAACCGACGGTTATACCGGCATCCGGCGGTTGTTGCGTGCGTCGCGTGTGGGTGTACGCGCCCTGCATTGGGGCATGCACAATGAAGAAGCTATACGCCTGGAACTTTTGGCGCTGATACCCGGCATCCCCGTGGCGATCTGGTTGGGACACACGGGTATGGCCCGGGCCTTTCTGATTAGCAGCCTGTTGCTGGTGCTGGTGACCGAGCTGCTCAATACCGGCATCGAGATCGCCGTGGATCGCATCGGCAAGGAGCGCCATGAACTTTCCGGTCTGGCCAAGGATCTTGGCTCGGCTGCGGTGATGATCGCGTTGCTGAACGCCGTGCTGGTCTGGTGCCTGGTCCTGATCTGAATTGGAGCCGAAACCAATGTCTGCGCTGATCTGCGGTTCCATGGCCTATGACACCATCATGGCCTACCCGGAGCCATTCAAGAACCATATCCTGCCGGACAAGATTCACATGCTGAATGTGTGTTTCGAGGTCCCGGAACTGCGCCGCGAATTCGGCGGAACCGCCGGAAACATCGCCTATAACCTCAAGCTGCTGGGCGGCCATGCTAATCCCATGGCCACCGTGGGCATGGATTTCGGGCCGTATGCTGAGTGGATGGACCGGCACGGCGTGAGCCGGGCTTTCATCAAGCAGGTAGCGGGCGCCTATACCGCCCAGGCTTTCATCACCACCGACAAGGACAACAACCAGATCACCGCTTTTCATCCGGGCGCCATGCTGCACGCCCATGAACAGTCGGTGCCCGCGAACAGCGGCATCAGCCTCGGGGTGATTGCCCCGGACGGACGTTTCGGCATGCTGCAGCACGCCCACCAGTTCCATGCCGCCGGTATTCCGTTTCTGTTCGATCCGGGCCAGGGTTTACCGTTGTTTTCCGGCATGGAACTGCTGGAGTTCATCCGCATGGCCACCTGGGTGGCGCTCAATGACTATGAATACCAGCTGCTGGTCCAGAAAACCGGCTTGTCCGCCGGTGAGATTGCCGGGCAGGTGGACGCCCTGATTGTTACCCGCGGCGCCGAAGGTTCGGTAATTTACTGCAAACAGCGTCGCATCGAGATACCCGCGGTCACCAGCGCAAGGATCAGTGACCCGACGGGCTGCGGAGATGCCTACCGGGCAGGTTTTATTTACGGCCTTGAGCACAACTTGGAAATGGAAACCACCGGCAGGATCGCTTCGCTCATGGGTTCCATCAAGATCGCATCCCGCGGCACCCAGAACCACTATTTCAGCACCGGGGAATTCGCCCAGCGATTTGAAAAGGCCTTTGGCTACAAATTCTAGTTTACACATCTAAATGCCGGTTACGTTTCCGTGCAGCTAAAGCCCGCGGTAAATTTTCCTTAAGGACGCATATGAAATTTTCGCAACGCATGGTGGTTCTGCTTTTGCTGGCCTGCAGCACCGCGGCAAACGCTGCCGGGGCCCTCAGCGAACAGCGTTGGGCCGATACCATTACGCGAGTCTCTCCCGCCATTGTTTCCATCCGCGTGGATGCCACCCGCGCCTTTGACACAGAGGGGAACGTAACCGGCCAGGCCACGGGCTTCGTGGTGGATGCACAACGCGGCATAATTCTTACCAACCGGCATGTGGTGACCCCCGGGCCGGTGGTGGCCGAAGCCGTGTTTCAGGACCATGAAGTGCTGCCGCTGATCCCCATCTATCGGGACCCCGTGCATGATTTCGGCTTTTACCGCTATGATCCCAAAGCGCTTAAGTATATCCACCCGGTGTCGCTGAAACTGGCGCCGGATTCCGCGCATGTGGGCGAAGAATTCCGCATCATCGGCAATGATGCCGGCGAGCAGCTGTCCATACTCAGCGGCACACTGGCGCGTACCGACCGGCCCGCACCTGAATACGGTCCGGGCCTGTATAACGACTTCAATACTTTTTACTTGCAGGCGGTTTCCGGCACCAGCGGCGGTTCTTCCGGCTCGCCGGTGATTGATATCAACGGTAATGTGATCGCGCTCAACGCCGGTGCACGCGCCGACGCCGCTTCCAGTTATTTCCTGCCGCTGGGCCCGGCAGTGCGGGCCCTGAAGCTCATCATCGCGGGCCACCCGGTCACCCGCGGAACCTTGCAGACCGTGTTCGACTTCCAGTATTACGATGAACTGGAACGCCTGGGCTTGCCGCCTGCGGAAGAGACGCGTCTGCGCCAGCAGGATCCGCGGGCCGGCGGTCTGCTGGTGGTAAATCAGGTGCAGCCCGGCGGCCCGGCGGATGGAATCCTTCAAGCCGGTGACATACTCCTGAGCGTGAATGGACAAAGCATCACCCGTTTCATGCCGCTGGAAGAAATTCTGGATGACTCCATCGATAAATCTGTGTCGCTGCAACTCATTCGTAGCGGCCAGCCGGTCAGGGTTAATATCCGGGCGCAGAACCTGGACAGCATTACTCCGCACCAATACCTGGAGTTCGGGGGCGCGGTCCTCAACAACCTTTCCTATCAGCAGGCCCATAGTTTCAACGTACCTGTAAGCGGCGTGTACGTGGCCAATCCCGGATATGTGTTCAGCACCGCCGGTATCGGCCGCGGCAGCGTGATTACCGAATTCAATGGAGCGCCGGTGAAGCATCTGGACGACTTCCAGAATGTGCTGGTTACGCTTCCGGACCAGGCCCAGGTGACGGTGCGCTATTTCAGCCTGCTGGACCCCAGCCACCCGATGCTGGGCATCATCAGCATTGACCGGCGCTGGTATCCGGCGGATCGCTGCCGGCGCGATGACACCACCGGCGTTTGGCCGTGCACCGATTTGCCGCCGCCGCTTCCGGCCCCGCAGCTGCAGCCGGCCACGGTCAGTTTCCCGCATTACCAGGACGTGCGCATGCAGCGGCTGGCACCGTCACTGGTATTCGTGAATTTCGACATGCCTTATCCCATCGATGGAGTCGGTGAAACCCATTACCTGGGCACCGGTCTCATCGTCGATGCGGCGCGCGGCCTGGTGGTGGTGGACAGGGACACGGTACCGGTGGCCATGGGGGATGTGCATCTCACGTTCGCCGGTTCCCTGGAGATACCCGCCACGGTCCTGTACGTGGATCCATTGCACAACCTGGCAGTGATTCACTACGACCCGGCATTGATCGGCCGGACCCCGGTGCGCTCGGCCGTGTTCAGCAGCCGGGCGGTACGCGTGGGCGATCCCACCTGGGTGGTGGGCCTGCAGCCCAACCAGGTGCTCGCCAGCCAGGAGACGCGGGTAGCATCGCGGGATCCTTTGATGTTGCCGCCCTCGCGCAGTTACCGATTCCGCGACACCAATCTGGAAGCTCTGAGCCTGGTGAACCCGCCGGCCGATATTACCGGCGTGCTCACGGACCGGGAGGGGCGCGTCACGGCGCTGTGGGCGACGTTCGCCTATGATCAGGATGGACGCACACGTGAGCTGCAGCGCGGCATCCCTGCGAATGTGGTGCGTGACATGCTATCCATCGTTGCCAGCAATGGGCGCAAGTCGTTGCGCAGCATGGATGTGGTGTTATTCCCGATTCCGCTCGCCCAGGCCCGCAAGTTGCACTTGCCGGCGGGCTGGGCCCGGCGTCTGGAAGCTGCGGAACCGCAACGCCGCCAGGTGTTGACTGTCTGGCAGGTCACATCGGGCACACCGGCTGCGAAATTACTGCAAACCGGCGATTTGCTGTTGACGGTCCAGGGCAAACCTGCCACCAGCTTCCGCTCGGTGGCACTGGCCAGCCAGCGTCCGCGCGTGGAACTTACCCTGCTGCGCGACGGCAAGATTATGCAGGTGAGTGTTCCGACCGTGGCCCTCAGCGGCAAGGGCACGCAGCGCATCCTGCTTTGGGCCGGCGCGTTGCTGCAGACGCCGCAGCATTCCGCATTACAAAGCGGAGTACCCGCTGGCAACCCGTTGGTGGATTTTTACAATTACGGCTCCCCGGCGAGCCGTTACGGACTTACACCAGGCCAGAGCATTCTGGCAGTAAACGGCGTCCCCACCCCGGACATGGACAGTTTCATCAGGGCGGTACAGGACAAACGCAACGGCGAAACTGTGCGTCTCACGGTACGCACCTGGGACGGCATGCGGCAGATCATCACCCTGAAACTCGACCTGCGCTATTGGCCGACCTACGAAGTGGTACACACAGAGCAGGGCTGGCAGCGCAAAATCCTATAGTCATCGTTTCCTATCAAGCGCCGTAATAATTGCTGCGACTCTTTATCGTACTTCTGAACGGCCGAGCGGCCGGGCCCAGGGATTTGTTGGCCGGGTCAGGGGGTGCAAACTGCATCCAAGCGGGTGCAAGCTATATACCGATGCGAACCCCTAACCTGGGTACGCGGACTGTTACCAAGCCTTACAACTATTCGGGGAGATTCCCATGTCGATCAAACGCCTCTTGTTCGCACTGCTCATGTCTATCCTGGGCACTTCTATCCAGGCCGAGACCATCAACTGCACACCCATCACCGCGCTGCCGGCCACCATCACGGCCCAGGGCATCTATTGCCTCACCCATAAACTCGGCACAAACATGACCTCTGGCACTGCCATCACCATCAATGCCAACAATGTCACGATTGATCTCAACGGCTGGAAAGTTGACGATGGAGCCGCCGGCTCCGGCACACTGGCTGTTGGCATTTTAAGCAATTATGACAACGTCATTATCAAGAACGGCATCGTTCGCGGTTTCCGAATTGGTATAGAACTCAACGGTAGTGGAGATGTGGTGCAAGACATTTTGTCCGATACCAACCAGTATATTGGTATTTGGCTTACTGGTACAGGGGCGTTGGCGGAGCACAATCAGGTAGTGAACACCGGCAACACCAATAATTGCAATGCATTTGGTATTGCAACCACAGGTGTAGGCGCTACGCAAAGCGACAATATTGTCTCGGGCATAGTTACGGGGAGCGGATGCTTCGCGGAAGCTATTGATGTTGAAGGTGCCAACGGCATCGTGCGCAATAGCGTTGCTATCAACACTGCTGTGCCAAGTGGCTATACATCGTATGGCATCATCAACCAAACTCCGGGTGGGACCATCATTGTGAATAACAACGTAAGCACATTTACATACTGTATTTTCAATACTCAAGGTATATATACCTACAATACCGCGACTAACTGCACCACGGATTTTTCAGGCGGCACATCGGGGTTAGGTAACAGTGGTAATTAGAGCCATTATCTAAGATTTTTACAACGAGTGATGTTTTTAGCAGCGTATTGATGCCAAGGTTAATCATGAGCACAATCCACGGCATCTGACGATGCCGTGGATTGTGCATCACTGAATCAACAAATAGAAGATTTCTGCTCAGCAAGAAGCTAAGTTGTCATCCACGGAAATAACATTGGACCTTGAAAATCACTTCATTATCTTGTTGTATCACGGGTTGACCAAGACCATTGGTCTCGCTGACCGCACCATGGTTCCACACCAGGTAGATATTGCTGCGTCCATCCACGATCCAGCGCAGGCGTGTGTTGTAGCTCACCCCCGGGATGCCATTCTGATATTGCATCTGTGTGGTGATATAGAGTGTCGGTGAAAATGAATACGCGCCGATCAGGGTGCTCAAAAGCGTGGTGCCATCGCCCTCGGGTGAATAATAAAAAAGCCATTCCTGCTGCAGGCTGAGCTGCAGTTTTCCTTAAGGCGTGTTCCAGTTGAATAGCACCAATGGATGCTGCGCGGTGCCTGCATAGTACGTACCTATGGAATCTATGAACTCGATCCAGAACGGTTGTGAAGTCGGCGAGTCGGTCACCAAGCGCATGCGGTTCCAGGTGTACTGGCCGGCGGGTACGTTCACATTCGCTAGCTGGAAGTCCTGCATGGGAGCGTCGTAGTCGCGATAGAAGTCGAGCTCCCAGTACCAGCCGCCTTCGTCGAGCATCTCCGGCGCGAACCACAATTCAGAACTCTGCTTGCCGCCGTCTTGGGCGCTTAATCCATCGGTCTCGCTGTAGTGGCCGTCGAACCAGAAGCGGTGCACCCAGTTGAACCAGCTGTCGGCGGGCGGTCTGGGCGCATAGGTGAGTTCCGTGTAGTACTGGCGGGTGCCGGGGCGCGGTATGAACCCCAGTCCGGGATCCAGGGCGTCACCGTATTGATTGAATTGCGCATCGTAATACCACAGGTCATTTGGATATTCGATGCCGGCGCCGTAGCCACTGGCACTGCCGGCAGGTAGATTTCCGGAGGAATGGCCTGACCAGGCAGGCAGGTTCAGGTTCTTGTCGCGGGTGAAAGTCGCGGTTTTCCACAAGGCATCGGTGCCGACGAAGGAGTTGTCGCCCATCCCGGTGGAATTCCCATGGGTGATGAGTGTACCCAGCTGCAGGTTATGATTCGGACTCCAGGTGCCGCGCCCGGCGAGCCGTTACGGACTTACACCAGGCCAGAGCATTCTGGCAGTAAACGGCGTCCCCACCCCGGACCTGGACAGCATCATCGCCGCGGTGAAAGACATGCGGGATGGCGTTACCGTGCGCCTGAGCGTGCGCAGCTGGGATGGCATGCGGCAGATCATCACGCTGAAGCTCGATTTGCGCTATTGGCCGACCTACGAAGTGGTACACACAGAGCAAGGCTGGCAGCGCAAAATCCCATAGTCATCATTTCCTATCAAGCGCCGTAATATTCATGGCGACTCTTTATCGTACTTCTGAACGGCCGGGCCCAGGGATCTGTTGGCAGGGTCAGGGGGGTGCAAACTGCATCCAAGCGGGCGCAAACTATATACCGATGCGGACCCCTAACCTGGGTACGCGGACTGTTACCAAACCTTACAACTATTCGGGGAGAGTCCCATGTCGATCAAACGCCTTTTGTTCGCCCTGCTCATGTCCATCCTGGCCACTTCCATACAGGCCGAGACCATCAACTGTACACCCATCACCGCGCTGCCGGCCACCATCACCGCCCAGGGCATCTATTGCCTCACCCATAAACTCGGCACAAACATGACCTCGGGCGCTGCCATCACCATTAATGCCAACAACGTCACGATTGATCTCAACGGCTGGAAAGTTGACGATGGAGCCGCAGGTAACGGCACAGGGGCCTATGGCATTTCCAGCAGTTATGACAACGTCACCATCAAGAATGGCATTGTGCGCGGGTTCTACGTGGGCATCTACCTGGCTGGCAGCGGGGATGTAGTGCAGGACGTGCTGGCCGATACCAACTACTATGTTAGTCTTTGGTTTAATGGCCCGGGCGCGCTGGCGGAGCACAACCAGGTGGTGAACAGCGGCAACAGCAGCTCCAGCGGCAGTAGCACCTGGGGTATTTATGCCGGCGGTGACGGCACGACCATCAGCAACACTATCGTGTCGGGTGTGACAGCCGAAGGTGGCGGCACTGCATATGGAATTGTGAACAATGGTGTCGGCGGGACGGTACGCAACAACGTGGTGAGCAATGCAGCTCTGCCAGGTAGCGGAACCTCGTACGGGATATCCGCCGGTGCTGGAAGTGCTGGAAGCATTGTCACGAACAATTCCGTGAACATTTTTGTAACAGGCATCGCCCTCATTAACGGCATCTACAGCTTCAATACCGTCAACGGCTGCACCACGGCCTTCAGCGGCGGCACCGCTGGAGCAGCCAACAGCAACGATTAGCAAAGTGGCTATTAGCTGACCATTATCCACCTGCGTGGTGCTCGGGCAGATGCCGCACCACGCAGGTGGCTCCTGGTATTCTGTGATCGCACCCGGATGCAATCTAGTGTTGAAACGCGCAGATATGATCTGCGCGTTTGACGAGCCATGGAAGGCGCGAAGCGCCGCGGCACAAAGCGATGTGACGACCACTGGCCTGCTGGTGGATTATTACAATTTTGGTTCACCCGCCAGCCGCTAGGGACTGACACCGGGTCAGACCATCCTGGCCGTAGATGGCCGCAGCACGCCGGACCTGGACAGCATCATCGCCGCGGTGAAAGACATGCGGGATGGCGTTACCGTGCGCCTGAGCGTGCGCAGCTGGGATGGCATGCGGCAGATCATCACGCTGAAGCTCGATTTGCGCTATTGGCCGACCTACGCAGTGGTACACAACGGAAGCAGATGGCGACGTATATCACTCTAGGGATAGATATTCCAATCTGTTTATCCATAAATAATACAGCACGCGAAACAGCACCAGCCCCA
>JAGWOR010000033.1 GCA_028870845.1 Gammaproteobacteria bacterium
CCGGCCGCCGCGCCACCCAGCAACGCCAGCAGCAGCGTGGGATTTTCGGGTGAATCCACGCAGCCGCCGAAGGCCCAGGCGGCCGGCGCACCGGCCACACTGATGCCGGCAATTACCGCGCCGGCCACGAATAACGATTTCAGCTTGAATTTATGCATGGTGAGGCTCCTCAGTTTTGGAATTCTCTGCTTCATGGTCCATATCTCACATCGAATGGCAGGTCGCCCGACGGAAACGGCGAGCTGATGTTGAGCGGCGTGAGCGCCCCGGTGCTGCCATCAAGCGTGTACAGCATGACGTAGCCTTGGGTGCTGCAGGTGGGCGGGCTCGAACAATTTTCGTTTGCGACGTACACAAAGCGGCCCGTCGCATCCACACTCACCGCCATCGGTGAGGTGCCGGTGCCGGCGGCAAAGCAGTTCATGGGGTCGGGTGTAACGCCACAGGGCCCGGCTCCGCCCGCGGTCACCGGTGTCAAAACCCCGGTGCTCGAGTTGATACCGTACACGGAAACATCGTTGCCGGACTTATTGGCTACAATGTAATACTGGCCGTTCGCAGTCACGGCCCCCGCAAACGGCACATTACCCGCCGCAAAGCAGATGCTCGGCAGGCCACCCCCGCAGCTGGCGGTGCCGTTTATCGGGGTCAGCACCCCGGTGCTGCTGTCCACGCTGAAGGCGCTGATGCTGTCGGCACCGTAGTTGGTGGCGTAGGCAAAAGACCCGGATGGAGTAAACACGATGGACGACGGCTCGCCCGCGGCAAAGCAGTTGTTCGGCAAGCCCGTTCCGCAGGAGCTGCCGGCAACGTCGGTCAAGGCGCCGGTGCTGCTGTTGATCTGGTACCCGGAGAGGTTATTGCCGTAGGCGTTTCCCGCATACACGAGCCCGGCGACCGGATCGGACGCGAGGTCATAGGGGAATTCGCCCGCCAGAAAGCAGTTCATGGGGTCGGGCGACACACCGCAGCTCCCAGCGCCGCCGGTGGTCACGGCGGTGAGTACTCCGGTCGCCGAGTCGATGGTGTAGGCCGAGACACTACCCTGGGAGGGACAAGGTCCACTGGCGCAATTGCTGTTGGCCAAGTACAGGAACTGGCCGCTGGCATCCACGCTCGCGATCTGCGGGATGGGGCCGGCGGGGAAACAGTTGTTGTTATTGTTGCCGCCGCCGCAGGAACCGCCCGTCACATTGTTCAGGTAGCCGCCCGTTGGATTAATGCTGAATGCGGCGACCTGGTTGCCACCGCCGCCGCCCGGGGAATACAGATACCGGCCACTCGGGTCGATTGCCAGATTCCCGCCGACGGCATTGACAGAAGCTATGCTGTTGCCATTGGCGGAATTCAGGGCGCCGGTCAGGGCATCCATCTGGTAGATGTCAATAATTCCGGAGCCGTTGGTAACGTAGGCGAAGCGGTCAGTCGGATCAATGCTGAGGCCCTGCGTATTGTAGTCGGCGTTGTACTGGGAGCCGAGACTCGATTGCGTGAGCATACCGCTCACCTTGTCCACGTCGTAAATCGAAATCTGGTTACTTTGGAAATTGGCAACGATCAAAGTCTGTGGCGCGCCTACCACGGCACTCGGTTCGGATACCGTGGCAAAACAGTTGCCGGGATCCGGGGTCACACCGCAACTGCCGGCACTCAGGGGTGTCAGCGCCCCGTTGCTGCTACTGATGCTGTAGCCCGAGATGTCGTTGCCTTCGACATTGGCTGAATACACAAAGGCATTGCTGACGTCCGCAACCTCGAAAGGATCAATACCGGCGCCGACGCAGTTGCCCGGATCGGGCGTGGTGCCGCAGCTCCCCGCACTGATCGGGGTGAGCGCGCCGCTTGAGGTATTGATGCTCCACTCTGAAATGCTGCCCGCGGCAGAGCAGGTCGGCGGACTCGCGCAGTTGCGGTTGGTCGCATACAGATAGCTGCTCGGACCCACCGCCAAGCCGCCCGGCTGGGGGCCCGCGGGGAAACAATTCAATGGATCGGGCATCACCCCGCAGGCACCGGCCCCGCCGGTGGTCACTGGCGTGAGCGCGCCGGTGGCCGGATTGATGCTATAGGCGGAAATGTCATGGCCTGCAAAATTGGACACGTAGGCCAACCCATACTTGATATCCAGCTGGATATACTGGGGGTTGTTGCCCGCGGCGAAGGGCGAGCCCGAAATCGGCGTGAGCGCGCCGGTGCTGGCGTCGATGCTGTAAACGGAAACCTGGTTGCCGCTGGCGTCCACCGCGTATAAAAGGTTGCCGGTCAAGATCATGGCGAGCATGAACGGCGAGTTGCCATCCGTGAAACAGTTGCTCGGCAGCCCCGAGCCGCAACTTGACGCGCCCGCGGTCACCGGCACGAGTGCTCCGGTGGACGGATCCGCTGCCCAGGCCGAGATGTTGTTGCCGTCCGCATTGGCCACATAGACAAACTCACCACCCGGCGTGATGGCCACGGAATTCGGTCCGATACCCGCCGCAAAGCAGTTGTCGGGATTCGGCGTGATTCCTCCGCTGCAGGCGCCTGCGCCGCCTGTAGTAATCGGCAACAGGCTCACACCCGACTGAGTGCTGACCTGCCAGGCAGACACATCGCTAGCGCTGCTGCCGGTGCCGTGGTTGGCGGCATAACTGAACACCTGGCCGGCAACCGTCCAGTTCGCCGGCGCCGCCGTGACCACCGGCGTATACACCGGGGAGGCCGGCAGCAGGCCGAAGACCGCGCTGCCCGCGGCGTTGATCACCGGACTCGTGGCAATGTCATAGGCGGCCGTCAGCGTATCGCCGGCATTGTTGAGGGTGGCGCCGAAGAGCCCAGCACAGGCTGAAGAGGTCGGATTGCTGCTGTTCACACATGCGGCCAGCACGTCGGCGAGCGTGTCCAGCTTCTCCAGAGTCAGGTGAATCGGTGAGCTGCTCGCCTGGCTGGTGAGAAACCCAGAAGCCTGGCCGCTTGCCAGATTCACCAGGGCCGCAACCTGCGAGGCAAACAGCAGTGATGTCTGGTTGTCCCCCCGAAGCACGACGCAGGTATTCCCCGGCGGCTGGGTGTTGCCGGTGATGTTGGAGCACGGCTCGAAATCCACATACTGGACCATAGCCGCGGCGCTTGCCACGGTGCTGAGCTCATCGATGTTGACACTGGCGGGGAAGGGACAGCCGGTACCACTGCAATAGAATCCAGCCACGGTCATCAGGGAGATTGCACTGTTGGTGCCGGCACCGGCATTGCCGCCGTCCGCCACCAGATACACGATTTGGCCGAACGCGGGCGTCGGCGAAAAGTTCATGGTGAAATTGCCGTTGGCGTCGGTGGTGGCCGAACCAATCTGAGTAGGCCCGATTGAGGAGGACGGCCCCATCGCGTACGCCAGCACCGTGGCCCCGGTGATCGGCTGGCGTCCGCCGTAGACCGATCCGGATATTGCGCGTGTGGAGACAGGCTGGGTGGTGGCGGGTGTGCTGGTCTGCGAGCTGGGACAGCCGGCGAGCAGCGCCAAGCCGCAGACCAGTGCCAGCCCGAAAAGCCGATTGCCCGCCTTATTCAGGAAAAACCGAACCTTCATGATGGTTACCTCATTTTATTAATTCGCCATCCATACTCTGCTCACCCGCCCTGGGCGGCGGCGAGCCGCCGGGCCGGTGTCAAATCGATTTGCGCCACCGCGCGAGCCAGCTCCGCGCGCAACTGTGTAATGACCTGTTGCTCATGCTGGGAATCGGTTTTTTGAGTCAGTATGACGGCCGCCGGCACCACGCCATCAACAGGGCCGGCTACCAGATTCATCCAATTCCATTGATGCCAGAAGTTGCCCAGGAAAGGGAGTTTGTCGGCGTAGCAGCCACGTGCTGTACACTCGGTGGCCGCGACCAGCCGTATTTGCCCCGGCGTGCGAACCACGCCCACATCAAACACCGCGAAACCGGTCAGCGTTGGCAATTGCATCAGGTGCTCTTGCGTGAGTGACTCACCCTGGATCAAGAAACAGGCGATGCCGTTATGCTGAACATCGGCGCCGCGGAAAAAATCCAGCAAGACAGGCGCGGGAACAAACATGCTGCCCGCATAGATGGCGCCGGTTTCCACCAGATCGCCGCGTCCGGGCTGCCGGTTGCGCCAGTGACTAATCTGGTGGGCGGCACCCAGCTCAACGGGAACGAGTCTGATGCTTTCCGCGCGAGTGCCATATACAACATGCGCCGGTCTCAGCACGGCATGACCCAACCATGCGATCGCAAATATTCCCAACACTGCCACGGCAGCTTTCAGGTACATGGCCGCCAGCGCCGGGGTATGGAGAACAGGAACAGGGCGGCGCAGAAGAACAGCACGCCGCCGATCAGGTAATCGGCCAGGGTGGCGTGATCGGCAATCGCCGGCAGGCGCATGGCGAACCAGTAATAGATCACCACGCCGCACAGGCGCAGCAAGTTGAACACGTAGGCCAGCAGCACCGCGCCCAGCACATACAATGCCCAGCGCAGCCAGGTGAGGCGGTAGAGATAACCGATCACCAGCGCCAGATAGCCCATGGCCACGGCGCCGCGCAACCCGTCGCAGCCGGGGGCGATGAACATGCCAAGACGGGGGGTGAACATCATCTGCAGCACGCCGGTGGACACCGGCACGCCAATGAGGGCGGCAAAACCGCGCGCCACGTGCGCGGCGAAGTACTGCAGCGGCAGGTCCACCAGCACGTCGAACCCATGGGGCACCGGATTGACGAACAGCAGCAACAGCAGCGCGAACCAGGCGCGCCGCCAGGCATGGGCGCCGGCAAACAGCAGCACTACTCCGCTCGTGAAGGCGAACAGCAGGGCTCCAAAAGGAATGACTTCGAAGGATGGCAGTCCGTAGGCCGAATGCAGGTAAAACTGCAATGGCAGTGTATACGCGGTACGCGCAAGCAGCAGCGCACCGAGCACTACCGGCAGACCCCACCATGTGCCGCCATGATTCAAATCTTCCCATCGCCAGGCACGAACCAGCAGTACCAGGCTTGCGATCGGAATCGCCAGGCCAATGGAGCGCAGCGGGTCGGTGGTCCAGAAGGTCCAAAGTTCCCTAAGCGGATAGGCGCAGCATAGCCACAACCCCAACCCCACCACCAAGGCCATGGCACACAAAACCGGTACTGCCCGCCGGCGCGCGGTCACACGCGGGATTGATTTACCAGGCGCTCCGACAATCTCGGAACTGATGGAAGACATGGCGAACGCCCCTTGTTGTTTTTACAAGCCGCACTCGTCCTGCAGTCGTTTGATTGGCCGAATGGAGTCCCTTTGCCGACCACCGCCCCGCGGATGCCCTCACATCCGGGAGCTGGAACATGATGCGCTCATTTTTTGCCGCTCGGCAAGTGCGAGGCCCGGTCGCAAGGCTTACGGCGACACGCTCAACTGATAGCTCAACCAGGCCTGCAGCGGATATTGCCGGCTTTGTCCCTGGGGATGCTCGGCCGCCGCCCCGACGTCGGCGGTGAGCATTCCCGGCCCCAGGGGCAGCCCCCACTGCAGGTCAGCGGAGGCCATGGGGATGCGTTCCGGCGCCAGCGGATTGCCGCCCGGCGGCGGCACGTTGCTGCCGTCCCAGTTGAGCACCCCGGCCCGCAGCAGCAGGCTCAGGGACTGGTTGTCGCCGTTCACGCGGATCCAGCCTGCGGTCAGCATGCGCGAATCATTGTCGGTGGGATAGCCCATGGTCTGGCCGTAATAGCGGTAACCGCTTTTATATTGTTCATTCTCATAGGTGTCATTGATGGGGATGCCGTTGGTGAACGGCCAGCCGGCAGTGGTGTCGGAATATTCCACGAACAGCCGCTGGCTGGCGCCGGCATCACCGGCCCAGGCGGTTTCCAGGCCGAACAGCGGAAAGAATTTCTTGGGGATGTGATGGGTCTCGTCGCGGAAGCCGCCGTTCACGTAGAACGCCCAGGTCTGCGCGCCCTCCAGCCAGTGCCAGCGCAGGTCCACGCCCGCCAGCTGGCTGCCGGCCACGCTGCCCGGATCCGAAGGATTGTCCAGGGCATTGCCGCCGGTAAGCACGCGCCAGAATTGCGACAGGGAATTGGCCTGGCCCACGCCGCCCCAAAGCGCGGTGCGGTACAGGGCGATCTGGAAATGCGGCGTGGGTTGGGCGGCGACGCGCAAGCCCCACAGGCGGGTCTTGGGCACGTAGCGGCCGTCGTTCAGTTCACCCATGAAGGTGGTGAGGCTCCAGGGTCCGATCCAGGACAGCCAGGGAGTTTGGAACGCCACCGGCGAAGCGCGCATGAGTTCCAGCGCCGGCACCGGCCGGGCATTGGTGTCCAGCAACATAGTGCCGCCCCAGCCGGAACCCCACCAGCGGTTTTCCTCGCCCGCCAGCAGCAGCCAGTTGCCGGCCTGGAAGCCCGCATAGGACCCGTCCAGGCGGTTCTGGTTGGCACCGTTGTCGAACGGCTGGTTGTCGTGGCTGACATCGAGTGCGTAGAAGAAATTCTCGCATTGCGAGGCGATGGCGCCTTGGATGTCGTTCTTGCCGCGCGGCGCCGGCGCGTACCAGCGCAACTGCGGCTGGCCGCGCTGCACCGCAACGGATGCAGCTGCGCTGGTATCGAAGCAGGCCGGCGACTTGGGCATCTCGGCCATGAGCCGCTGCCAGGCGCCCCGCTGCAATGGCGTGAGCGTGTTGGGATTTAGCCGGTAGAGCGCGGCGGATACCGCCGACCAGGGCAGCGGCCAGGCATCCATGGGGCCGTGCAGCACGCCGGTATCGGCCAGGATTTCAATGTCGTTACGCGCCTGGAGGTTGTTGGCGGAAATCCACAGCGCGCCCGGCGCCAGATCGGCCCGCACCTGCGGAACCGCCGCCACCAGCAGCAGCAATGTCATGAACAGGACGCGGGGTCTTGCCCCTGCCCTGCGATTACCGGAGTGTGGGTGTGTTTGCATTGTTTTCACAGTGGTAGCCAGGCATGGTGCTTCCCTGCGAAAACCGGAATCACGGATGGTATCCCGGAATCAACGCCGGCTGAGTATACAGGGAAAGCCCGCGGGCAAGGCAAGGCGGCGTGCGATCAGCGCCGCGCGCTGAAAAAATCCCTGAGCAGAGCGGAACAATCCACCGCCAGCACCCCGGCGGTGATTTCCAGCCGGTGATTCAGGGCCGGGGCTTGCACCAGGTTGAAGAGGCTGCCGGCGGCGCCGGCCCGCGGATCGGCGGCGCCGTACACCAGCCGGGCGATGCGCGCGTGCACCATGGCGCCGGCGCACATGGCGCAGGGCTCCAGGGTCACATACAGGGTGGCGCCCGTGAGCCGGTAATTCTGCAGCGCCTGCGCCGCCTGGCGCAGGGCGATGATTTCCGCATGGGCGGTGGGGTCGCGGGCGGAAATGGGATGGTTCCAGCCGCGGCCGACGATGACGCCGTCCTTCACCAGCACCGCGCCCACCGGCACTTCGCCTTCGGCCTGGGCCTTGCGGGCCAAGGCCAGGGCCTCCTGCATCCATTGCTGGTCCGCCGGGAGCGCCGAAGCCATTGAACTCGAATCGGACATTATTTTTTAAACCTCATAATAATGGCTGCACCGACATGCATGTTTAAACGCGAAATCATGAGGCTGGCAGAATCCCGCATTCTCTAGCGCGTACATCTGACCGCGAAACATCTCGGTTGCCGTGCTCAGCAAGCATCGAGTTCCAGCTCAGCGTCACCCCAGTAATCGGGTGAGTACAGCGGATTGCTTAGCGAATTTTCCCGCATTGCTCTCCCGCAGGCGCTCGAGATTTTGTAGCTTCCATCGCGGTCCGGGTAGCTGTTCTAGATGCGGTAAATCCAGCAGCTTCCATTCCGGCTCCGCAGCGACAAGCGACAACAGGAACCGCCTCTCATCGGCGGTTAACCCCTGTTGAAGTTCGCGAATCATCCGTTCGCGCGCGGCAAGAAGAGAGTCGAGCTCAACCGGCTCGATGGTCATTCCTGAAAAATTATGCTCGAACTCTAGGCGAATATCACGCGGCGATGGAAACAGAACCTCATGCACAGGCCGGCTATGACTCGCGAGATAGACGACGAATGCGCGGCGCATGCCAGCCGTAATTCCGCCATGTGCAAAAAGCTGCATGACGTCGAAGAGATCACGCGGATGCTGTCGATCCATCGCCGCGACCAACTTGCCGCCATAAACGTCGTCCAGCGAAACGACCGGGATTTCGATATCCGCCTGCAGCATCTCGCGGGCACTGCGCATAAGCGACGCCATGCGAACCGGACGCACCGTGCCGCGCATAACATAGTTGACCTCGACCTTTACCTCGATAGCGCCCTGCCGCACCAGCAGCTTGGTTTCTCCGGTATCCGCCGATGCCGGCGCATGGACCTGGAAGCCCCGCTTCTCTAGAAGCCCAACGGATTGCCGGATGGATTCGTTAATACGACGCAGCGCTTGTTCGCGCGATGTCGTGTAATCAGGAAACACCAGGTCGAGATCGACTGAGAGTCGAGGCAGGTCGCGCACGAATAGATTGATTGCCGTGCCGCCCTTGAGCGCAAATGTCCCGTCGACGAGCACTAGCGGAGCCACACGAGTTAGCAGCCGCGCGCTATCTAGGTAGGCCTTGTTCACGGCTTGAGTACCAGCAGCCCGTCCGCAGATCGCGATACCCAAGGTTTGTCGCTACCCTTGGGCAACTGGGACGGATTGAGTTTGCCGGCCCAAGGCTGGGAAAGCTCGCGCCCTAGCTGCAGACAAAGCCGCACGGTCTTTACGTTGGTGCAGTGCTTGAGCAGATTGCGCAGCACATTAGCGCGCAGGCTATAGCTGCTTTCCACCAGCTCGCGCGCTTCCTGCAGCGGCTGGCGGACGCCAACCTCGCTCAACACCTCAAGCAGCGCGCGCTCCGGCGCCGAGACCAGCGGCGCACCTATGCGGTCTTCGAAGGGCCGGACATGCAACAGCACAGCAGGATCCTCCTCGAACAGCCGCTTTCGGTGATAGGCGGCCGGAAAACGCTGGGTAAACCACTCGGGCAGGCGCCCCGACTTCCAGCCGTAGAGGTGAACGACGGGCCTCCGGGACACGTAGTGTCGGATGCCGTGCCAATCAAGTGCCGACTTACCGCCAACATGCAGACCTTCGAAGTCACGCTGGAGCAGCGCGATACTCGAGTGCAAGGTGGGCGGATCGTTGGGCCGACAATAGACTCCGCGCGCCAGCCGCTCCAACCAACCCGCCCGGACATAATGAACCGCGAGATCTGCCGATATCCCAAGGGCAGCGAGATCCCCGGAGGTTATCGGCCTTCCGGGAGTCAGGTGGTTGTAAAGCTTGTTTAATTTATCTCTTTGAGTCGTAGCCATACTACGATTATATTAATATTCTTAAAGATCGGCAAGCTTGAATTCGACACTTGGATCGTAACCGGACTACGACAATCCATATGGATTCAAAGTTTGGAGAACGCCCATCTCGCTAGGCGTATTTTGAGGTCTCGATCAACTTGTTCTGCACAGAGCCCCGCCCGAGACACTCCAGCTAGAGTCAGGGCACAGACCGGCATCGAACATGACCGGACAATATTTCTAAGCTCTAGTCAGTGTGTTCTGCAGTTATTCTGGCAGGCGGCGTGATACCTGCTCTGAATCACTCCCATTCGATGGTGGCCGGCGGCTTGCCGGTGACGTCGTACACCACCCGCGAGATGCCGGCCACCTCGTTGACGATGCGGCGCGACACCCGGTCGAGGAAATCATAGGGCAGGCGCGCCCAGCGGGCCGACATGAAGTCCACGGTTTCCACCGCCCGCAGCGCCACCACATAATCGTAGCGGCGGCCGTCGCCCATGACGCCTACGGAGCGCACCGGCAGGAACACCGCGAAGGCCTGGCTGACCCGGCCGTAGAGGCCGGCCTTCTGCAGCTCCTCTATATATATAGAGTCGGCCTGGCGCAGCAGCTCCGCATATTCCTTTTTCACCTCCCCCAGGATGCGCACTCCCAGGCCCGGGCCCGGAAACGGGTGACGGTGCACCATGGCGTCCGGCAGTCCCAGTTGCAGGCCGATCTTGCGCACCTCGTCCTTGAACAGTTCCCGCAGGGGCTCCACCAGCTTCAGGTGCATGGCTTCCGGCAGGCCGCCCACGTTGTGGTGGGACTTGATGACCCGGGCCTTGCCGCTGGCGGCGGCCGATTCGATCACGTCCGGATAGATGGTGCCCTGGGCCAGCCACTTCACGTCTTCGAGTTTCCTGGCCTCGGCTTCGAACACCTGGATGAACAGCCGGCCGATGATCTTGCGCTTCTGTTCCGGATCGCTGATGCCGGCAAGCGCCTTGAAGAAGCGCTCTTCGGCATTCACGCGCAATACCTGCACGCCCATGTGGCGCTCCAAGGTGTCCATCACCTGGTCGCCTTCGTGCAGGCGCAGCAGCCCGGTGTCCACGAACACGCAGATGAGCTGCCCGCCGATGGCGCGCTGCAGCAGCGCCGCCACCACCGAAGAGTCCACGCCGCCGGACAGCCCCAACAGCACCTTGCCGGAACCCACCTGCTCACGCACCCGGCGCACCGCATCCTCGATGATGCCCGCGGAATTCCACAGGGCGGCGCAGCCGCAGATTTCCAGCACGAAGCGCGACAGGATTTTGCCGCCCTGCAGGGTCTGGGTAACTTCGGGATGAAACTGCACGCCGTAAAAATGCCGGGCTTCATCCACCATGGCGGCGCAGGCGATTTCCTGGGAAGCGCCCACGGACCTGAAACCCCGCGGCAGTTCGGTGACCGAATCCCCGTGGTTCATCATGACTTCCAGCCGCGGCCGGCCCTGGGGATCGCGGCCGTCGGCGATGCCGTCCAGCAGCGGGCTGGCGCCGGTAACGCTCATCTGTTCCACGCCGAATTCCCGGTGGGCGCTGGCTTCCACCTTGCCGCCCAGTTGCGCGGCCATGTCCTGCATGCCGTAGCAGATGCCCAGCACCGGCACTCCCAGGGTGAACACCTGTTCCGGGGTTTTGGGGGTGGCTTCACCCACCACCGATTCCGGCCCGCCCGACAGGATTACGCCGCGCGGCGCGATATCCCGCAATTCCCGGGCGCTGAGATCCGGCGGCCGGATTTCGCAAAATACGCCGATCTCGCGCACCCGGCGCGCGATCAGCTGGGTCCACTGGGATCCGAAATCGATGATCAGGATGCGCTGGGCGTGGATGTCGCGCTCGGCTGCGGGGTCTGAGGAAACCCGGGTTTCCGGTTGGGACGCTTTTGGCATGCGCTTATTCCGCTGTCGAATCCGTGGTTGCTGCGCCGCAAGTAAAAAATTCTGTGCAAAGCGGCAACCGTGATGGTGCCGTACTCCGGCGATCCCCGCTGGCATTACTCGACGCGGTAGTTGGGTGCTTCCTTGGTGATGCTCACGTCATGCACGTGGCTTTCGCGCATGCCGGCGCCGGTGATGCGCACGAACTGCGGCTTGGTGCGCATCTCGTCTATATTGCGGCAACCGGTGTAGCCCATGCTGGAGCGCAACCCGCCCATGAGCTGGTGCACGATGGCCACCAGGCTGCCTTTGTAGGGCACGCGGCCTTCGATGCCTTCCGGCACCAGCTTTTCGATCTCTTCGGTCTGGTCCTGGAAGTAACGGTCGGCGGATCCCTGTTTCTGGGCCATGGCGCCCAGCGACCCCATGCCGCGATAGGATTTGTAGGAACGGCCCTGGTACAGCTCCACCTCGCCGGGCGCCTCTTCGGTGCCGGCGAACAGCCCGCCCAGCATCACCGTGTAGGCGCCGGCAGCGATGGCCTTGGCCACGTCGCCGGAATAACGGATGCCGCCGTCGGCAATCAGCGGCACCCCGGACTTGGCCAGGGCTTCGGCCACGTTGGCCACCGCGGTGATCTGCGGCACGCCCACGCCGGCCACAATGCGGGTGGTGCAGATGGAGCCCGGGCCGATGCCGACTTTCACCGCATCCGCACCGGCGTCCACCAGCGCCTTGGCGGCCTCGGCGCTGATGATGTTGCCGCCGATGACCTCCAGGTGCTTGTGGCGTTGCTTGATCTGGCGCACGCGATTCAGCACGCCCACGCTGTGGCCGTGGGAAGTGTCCACCACCACCACGTCCACGCCCGCCGCCACCAGTGCCTCGACGCGCTCGTCGGTGTCGCCGCCGGTGCCCACCGCGGCGCCCACCCGCAGGCGGCCGTGCTCGTCCTTGCTGGCATTGGGGTAATCGCGGGCTTTCTGGATGTCCTTCACCGTGATCATGCCGCGCAACTGGTATTTGTCGTTCACCACCAGCACCTTCTCGATGCGTTTCTGGTGGAGTTTCCTCAGGATCTCTTCCTTGTCGGCGCCTTCCTTGACGGTCACCAGCTTGTCCTTGCCGGTCATGACTCTGCCGATGACTTCGTCGTAGCGGGTTTCAAAGCGCAGGTCGCGGCTGGTGACGATGCCCACCAGGTGTTCGCCCTCCACCACCGGCACGCCGGAAATGTTGTGGGCGCGGGTGAGTTTCAGGACTTCTCCCACGGTCATGTCGGGACTGACGGTGACCGGGTTCTTGATGACGCCGCTCTCGAATTTCTTCACGGCGCGCACTTGCTGCGCCTGCTCCTCGGGCGTCATGTTCTTGTGGATGATGCCGATGCCGCCTTCCTGGGCCATGCTGATGGCCAGGCGCGCCTCGGTAACCGAGTCCATGGCGGCGGAAACCAGGGGAATGTTGAGGCTGATCTGGCGGGTGAGGCGGGTTTTCAGATCCACATCCCGCGGCAAGACTTCCGAATAGGCAGGTACCAGCAGGACGTCGTCGAAGGTGAGAGCTTCCTGGAGGATGCGCATCCAGTCTCCGCGGCTGATTAAAGCGCGCAATTATAGACGTTTACCGCACACCGGGTAAACCTGGCGCCCGGACGCCAACCGCCGCAAGTTGCTTTCGCCACCCGCCCGGCACGGCTATCATGGCGCATGGCATCCACACAGGACAGTTTTGAGCTGGAATCCGGCGGCCGCCGGGTGCTGAGCGTCTCGCAGCTCAACCGCGCAGCGCACGATTTACTGGAAGGCGGTTTCCCGCTCATCTGGGTGGAAGGCGAGCTTTCCAACGTCTCGCGCCCGGGTTCCGGACACGTGTATTTTTCCCTCAAGGACAGCGCCGCCCAGGTGCGCTGCGCCCTGTTCCGCAACCGCGCACTCGGGCTGCGCTTCAAACCCGCCGACGGCGTGCACGTGCTGGTGCATGCGCGCGTCAGCCTGTACGAGGCGCGCGGTGATTTCCAGCTCATCATCGAACACATGGAGGAAGCCGGACACGGCGCATTGCAGCGCGCCTTCGAGGAACTCAAGCTCAAGCTCGCCAAGGCCGGCTGGTTCGACGCGGCCCGCAAGCAACCGCTGCCGGCCATGCCCCGCAGCATCGGCGTGGTGACCTCGCCAAGCGGCGCGGCGCTGCGCGATATCCTGAGCGTGATCCGCCGGCGTTTCGCCCTGGCGCGGGTGATCGTATATCCGGTGCCGGTGCAGGGTGAAGGCTCGGCGCAGAAAATCGCCGACATGATCCGCACCGCCGGCAAGCGCGCCGAATGCGACGTGCTGATCGTGGCGCGCGGCGGCGGCTCGCTGGAAGACCTGTGGTCCTTCAACGAGGAAGTCGTGGCGCGCGCCATTTTTGAATCGCAAATTCCGGTGGTTAGCGGCGTGGGCCATGAAATAGACTTCACCATCGCCGACTTCGTGGCCGACGTGCGCGCACCCACGCCCACCGGCGCCGCCGAGCTGGTGACACCTGACAGCAGCGCATGGCTGCGCAACCTGGAGCAAACCCGACGCCAACTGCTGCAGCTGCTGTCGGCGTTGATCGCCGGCATGCGCGAGCGCCTCGACTGGTGCCTGGCACGGCTGCAACACCTGCACCCCGCCAGGCTGGTGCGCGAGCGCTTCCAGCGCCTGGACGAACTGGAAATGCGGCTGCGTCAGGCGTTGCGCGCGCTGCTGTTTTCCCGCCAGGCGAGTCTGCAGGCATTGCAGTCGCGGCTGCACCAGCACAGCCCGGCGCAGGTGCTGGCGCTGCTGTCCAACCGTTGCCGCAGCGACGCGCAACGGCTGGCGTACGCCGCGCGCCAGTACCTGACAAGCCGCGAGCACCGCCTGATGATGGCGGCACGCGGGCTGGAAACCATGAGTCCGCTGGCGACCCTGGGCCGCGGCTACGCCATCCTCACGGACGCGGACAGCGGTACGGTGATCGCCTCCGTGCAGGCCGCCCGCCAAGGCCAGCGGGTGCACGCCCGGCTCAGCGACGGCCGGCTGTCGGCACGCATCGAATCCAAACTCAAACCCGAGGAACACTGATGCGCATTGCAACATTGCTGTTGGCGGCGACCCTGCCGGTTGTCGCGCTGTCCGCAACGCTGCCCAAAAACGAGCCGGTGCCGGGCGGCGTGGTGGTGATGCAGCTGCCGGCCGCCAAGCTCGCTCCCGTGGTGCACTTCGACGCACGGCGCATCATGGTGATCCGGCATGCAGGCCACTGGTACGCCATCACCGGCATCCCCCTGGAAACCCGGCCGGGCGGAAAAACCTTGAGCGTGCGT
The DNA here is from genome assembly GCA_028870845.1 of Gammaproteobacteria bacterium. GTDB lineage: Bacteria > Pseudomonadota > Gammaproteobacteria > Natronospirales > REEB76 > REEB76. The sequence continues at coordinate 14,568 of JAGWOR010000033.1, forward strand.
CAGAGCGGCGCGCCGCGCCTGCAGCTGAAATTCAGCGTGCTGCCCAAAACCTATGCCCAGCAGGATCTCAGCATCAAGAATCCAAAGCTGGTGAACCCTACGGAGAAAGAACTTGCGCGCATTGAACAAGAGCAGGCACACCTGCAACAGGTGTTGAACAGCTGGCGGCCGGATGCCAATCCGGCGCTGGACTTCATCTGGCCGGCCCGCGGTCCTGAAACCAGCGGTTTCGGGCTAAGGCGCTTCCTCAACGGCGAGGCCCGCAGCCCGCACAGCGGCATCGACATCGGCGCGCCCATGGGATCCGCGGTGGAAGCGCCGGCCGCGGGGCTGGTGGCGGACGTGGGAGATTACTATTTTTGCGGACACACGCTCACCATCAGCCTGGGACAGGGCCTGTACAGCGTGTACTGCCACTTGAGCAAAATCCTGGTGAGCCGCGGACAGCACGTGCGCCAGGGACAAGTGGTGGGCGAGATCGGTGCCAGCGGCCGCACCACCGGGCCCAACCTGCACTGGACCGTGAGTCTCAACGGCACGCCGGTGGATCCCCACGCTTTTCTGATACAGGGACCGCCTTCGCAACCAGCGGACGCTAAATAATACTGATCTCAAAATGTTTAGCGCCCCTCACCCGGCCTACGGCCAGCCTCTCCCAGAGGCAGAGGGAATTCAGGCTTACAACAAATCGATGAACTCGCAGATGGTGGGACGAAACCGCTCCATGTCCACCAGGAAGGAATCATGCCCCTGCTTGGAGTTCAGGGCCGCAAGCTGTGTGTTCACGCCTGCCTGGCGCAGGGCTTCAGCCAGTTGCCGCTGCTGATGCAACGGAAACAGGATGTCGGTCTCCACGCCCACCACCAGCGCGCGCTCCAGCCGCAGGTGGCGCAAAGCCTTGTCCACGCTGCCGCCGTGCTCGGCCACGTCGAACAGGTCCATGGCATGCGACAGGTATAAATAGGAGTTGGCGTCAAACTCGCCGATGAAGGCGCGGGCCCGGGCCTCCAGATAGGCTTCCACTTCGAACTCGATGCCGAAAGGATCATGCCCGGCGACATCGGCGCGTTCCCGGCCGAAGCGTTCCAGCCATTCGGAGGCCGAACGGTAACTCACCATGCCGAGCTTGCGCGCCAGCCGCATGCCCTCGCGCGGGCCATCGCCGGGCGGATAATCGCCGCCCTGCCAGGCGCCGTCGCTGCGGATCAATTCCCGCTGCAGCGAGCGCACCGCGATGGAAAACGGTTCCGAGTGCACCGCGGCGGACAGGCTGATGAGCACATCCACTTCCGCGGGAAACATCAGCGAGTACGCCAGCGCACTCATGCCGCCCAGCGAGGCTCCCATCACAATGCGCACACGCGGCAGCTGCAGCGCCTGCAAGGCGGCATGCGCCGAGGCCGCGATATCCTCCACCGTGAGCATGGGGAAATGCGCCGCGTAGGGCCGGCCGGTTTGCGGATTCACACTGGTCGGGCCGGTGGATCCAAAACAACTGCCCAGGGAATTCACGCACACCACGTAAAACCGGTCGGTATCCAGCGGCTTGCCGGGGCCGAGCATTTCTTCCCACCATCCCGGGGACGGATCCGCGGGCGAAGCTGCCGCGTGCGCCGAAGGCGACAGCCCGGTAAACAACAAGATCACATTGGACTTGTCGGCGGCCAGCTGGCCCCAGGTTTCATAGGCAATCTGCACTTGCGGCAATACCCCGCCCAAACGCATGTGGAACGGCGACGGCAGCTGGATGATGCGGCGCGCGGAGGATGCGGTGTGTGCGAACTCGCCGCTGTGCAGAGTCAGCTTGGGTTTCATGGCCAGCATTTTGCCTGACAACCGCGACGGCGTCATCCGAGCATCAGCCACATGCCTGTGAGCGTGGCCACCAGCAGGAAAAACGGCACCGACCAGGCGTGAAATGCGGCGTAACTGCCCGGCTGGCGGCCGAGGCGCAATGCGATGAGATTGGCAAGCGAGCTGCTGACCAGGCCGAAGCCGCCGATGTTCACCGCCCAGGCAATGGTGCTCCAGTCACTGGAATAGCGGGTCAACACCATGGCCGCGGGAACATTGCTGATGAATTGCGAACCGACAGCTCCGGCCACATATAGCACGCCTGCATGCGACAGCCGCTGCGTGCCGGGAATGGCATGTTGCGTCAGCAGCCCCATATCCAGAAACAGCAGCAGGAAAACCGCCAGCAGCGCCCAGTCGATCTTCAGCAGCAAACGTGTGAAACCCAGGGTGAATACCGCGGCCACCAGCATCACGGCGATCATCACATGACGCATGTCCACCAGCACCAGGAACGGCACGTACAGGCACAGCGACGCGGCCAGCAGCGGGGTTCGTATCGAGGGCAGCGGCCGGTTCTCCTGCAAGTGGATGGGTTGCGCAGGGAACGCCCAGTAAGCCAACAGCAGCAGGCAAACGCCGGCGATGGCAAACGGCGGCAGCATGTGCTGTATGAAGTCCATGAAATGCACCCGCGACAGCTGCCACAACAGGATATTCTGCGGGTTGCCAATGGGCGTGAGCATGGAGCCGGCATTCACCGCCAATGCCTCGAATATAATCAGCCGGCGCAACGGAAGTTCTGCCAGATCTCCCAGCCGCAGCGTCAACGGCACGGCCACAAACAGCATGATGTCGTTGGTCAGGAACATGGACAAAATGGCGCAGGCGGCCACCGTGAACAAGCCCAGGGAGCGGGTGTTGGAGAAGCGCAGGATGATCTGCTCCCCAAGATGGTGAAGACAGCCGCTGGTTTCCAAGCCCTTGGTGAGCAGCATCAGCCCAAGCAAAGTGCCGATGGTCGGCCAGTTCACCCAGCGTGGATATTGCGTGACGCTGGCCGGTGTAACCAATGCCAAAAATAAAAATAACCCCATGGCCGTCAACAGCAGGTAGTCGCGGCGCAGGAAATATTGCCGCTGCGCTTGCTGCGGTGCGCCGGTCACGGGTGCAACGCTCTTGAATGGATGTTGATGGAGAACATTTCCGTTGCGGTTGGGCAGTGCGGCATTCAATGCATGCCAGATTGGCTGCCGTATCCAATACCCGGCTGGATTGACATGCCCAACGGCACGCTCATGTTACCAGCAACACCCAGCCGATCAGGCCGGCCAACGCCGCCAGTGTCACCGGCACGCCGAACCTGGCGAAATCCCTAAACGAGATGTGGATGCCCAATTCGCGCGCCTGCTGCACCACGATGATATTGGAGACGCTGCCGACGATGATCAGGCTGCCGCCGAAACTGTTGGCCAGCGCCAGCACATAGGCCGCCGGCGGCTGGTTGATGTGCGCCACCTTGAGCAGCAGCATTACGGTGGCGGAGTTATTGATCAAATTGGATAACGCGGCGGTGATCACCGTCAGCACCGGCAGTGACTGCAGCTTGACTCCGGCATGGGTCAGCCATTGCATGGCCTGGTCGCCGTAGCCGGTGGACTGAAAGGCGCCGGTCACCACAAACAGGCCCATGAACAGCACCAGGATCGGCCAGTCCACCAGTTTGAGCAGGTCCGCAGTGCGGAATTTGGTGCTCGCCAGGTGGATGGCCGCCGCAGTCATGACCACCAGCGGTTTGGGCAGCGGCGTAAACAACAGGCCGATGACGGCCGCCAGGATCACCAGTCCCTTGTAGGTGTGGAAGCGGTTGTATGCCGGGTCGGAAACCGCCGCGGCCGGGACCTGCATCGGCGCATCTGCCAGGCGCTTGCGCGACAGCAGCCAGATGCTGGCATACGCGCAGGCAAATGCGAACAGCACCGGCACACAGCACCACAGCACATAGGCGCCAAACCCCAGGCCCGCGATCTGCGCGATCATCAGGTCCTGTGGATTGCCCACGAAAGTGGCGGCCGCGCCGATGTTGCTGGCAATGGCGATGGCGATCAGAAAAGGCACCGGATTCAGGCGCCGCGCCAACAGCGCCATGGCCACCACCGGCGTGAACACGTAACACACGATGTCGTGGTTGAGGAATGCCGACAGCGCCGCCGTGGACAGCATCAACAGCAGCAGGAATCGCGCCGGCCTGCTCAACTGACGGGCGATGGCGGCGGCTACCGCATCGAAGAAACCCGACAGCCGCAGCTGGGCCGAGAGCACGAAGAAACCGAACAACAGCAGGATCGTGGGCCAGTCGATGTAGCCCACCACCGCGGGCGTTGTCAGCCCGCCGAATACCATGATGGCGATGGCCCCCAGCATGACGATGCCGGTGCGGTCCAGTTTCAGGCCGGGTACGCGTCCGGCGGCGATGCCCAGGTAGGTGAGCGCGAAGATGGCAAGAACCGCGGGTTTTTCAATCATGGGAATTTGATGGCTATTATTGTTTTGTTGGCTTTAAGTTTGAGTCAGCCCTGATTCCGCACACCGCGCATGGGCTTACAACTGGCACAGGGGTGTCCGGCACCAGCGCTGCAGCACCTCGCTGGAAATCTGCCGGTTCTGGGCCGCGGTGGCCAACAACACCGCCGTGTAGGTGCGGGCGATGCTGAAGGCGAAGCGCCGTGCGCCGGTTTCCAGGGCGTCAGCGCCAGAGGCTGCCGCGCTCCGCGGCCAGGCGAGTATCTCCTTGAGCGCGCGCTGGATGCTGACCCGCAGCACCGCCAAGTCCGGCCGCTGCAATACCGCCAGCTGGCGTTGCATATCCGCGGCCAGGGCTTCCAACGCCTCGGGTTTCTCGATCACCCGCAGCACGTCCAGGGAAAGCACGTTGGTAGTGCCTTCCCAGATGGACAGCACCTGGCAGTCACGCAACAGCGCGGGCAGTCCGGTATCCTCCATGTATCCCTGGCCACCGAAACATTCCAGCACCTCGCTGACACAGGCGATGGCCTGCTTGGCGGTGAACAGCTTGGCCACCGGCGTCAGCAGCCGCAGCAGCGCCCGGTCATCGCCGCCGGCAGCACCGGTTTCGTCCCGTCCCAGCAGCACACCCAGCTGCAGCACCAGATGCAGTGCACCGGTGAACTCGGCATGCAGATCGGAGAGTGTCTCCATGTGCAGCGGCTGTTCTCTCAGCAGCTTGCCAAATGCCTGGCGCTTGCCGGCGTAGTCCTGGGCCAGTGCCAGGCCGCGGCGCATGTAGCTGACCGCGCACACCGCGTTGTATGCCCGGGTGATGTTAAGCACCGTGGCGATGTTGCGCACCCCGTGTCCCGGGGTGCCGATGCGCACCGCGGGGGTGCCGGTGAGCGTCAATTCGGCGGTGGGCAAGGCGCGGGTGCCGAGCTTGTCCTTGAGGCGGTTGACGCGGATATTGTTGAGCCGGCCCTGCGGATCGCGCAGTTCCAGGCCGAACATGCTGAGCTTGCCGTCCGCATCCAGGGCTTCATCCCGCGCCAGGGTCAGTGCCAGTTCGGAAGTGGTGGCCGAGGTGAACCACTTGTCGCCATGCAGCCGGTAAGCGCCGTTCTCCAGCAGTGCCACGGTGGCGGTGCCGCTCACATCGGAACCACCGCTGCGCTCCGTCATCCATTGGCCGGAGGTCCAGAAGTGCTGTGGATCGCGGCTCAGCAGATGCGGCAGCCAGCGCTGTTTCAAGTCTGCATCCGCATGCAGCTCCAGCACACGCGCAGCGCCGTCGGTCATGGCCATGGGACAGGTGCAGATGGCCGATGAGGGGTTATACAGATAGATGCGCACAAACTGGTGCAGCCGCGACCAGGGCCCATGGCGGCGTTCATAGGCGGTGGCTACGATGCCTTCTTCAGCGGCCACCCGGTGCAGTTCTTTCCAGCCCCGGGCCACTTGGATGCGATCCACCCGCTGGCCCCAGGCATCGTAGGAAACCAGCACCGGCGGATGGGCTTCGGCGTCCGCGGCCATGTCCAGCATCTCGCCAACGGCGCGCGCACCCAGGGCTTCCAGTCCGGGTTGGATTTCGCGCAGCACTTCCGCCGGCACATGCCCCTTGAGCCAGGCCTGCAGCACTGCGTCGTCAGCGAACTGGTTAGCCAGTTCCGCAGGTGCCTGGATGAAATCCCTGTCGCCGATGGTTGTCACGTAAGCCTTTGATTACACGGATTATTGCCGATAAAAACCGCTTGTCGCCGTTCCCTGGGCGCTTGTCGGTTATTCCTTAACATAACTAATACATTCACCTATATTCTAGTCCATGAAAAACTTTCAGGGCTTCACGCTGGTTGAATTGCTGGTGCTGCTGGCGATCGTGGCGATTCTGGCCGTGATCGCAGTGCCGAATTTCAGCGCCACCATCAAAAACGACCGCGACATCTCCCAGGTGAACGCGCTGGTGGATGCGCTGTCGCTGGCGCGCAGCGAAGCCATCAAGACCGGAAGATTCGTCACCGTGTGCCCCGGCAACACCAATGCCTGCAGCGTCAACAACTGGTCCGATGGTTGGATCGTTTTCAACGGCACTCCGGCCGCGGGAGCCAGCACAACGATCCGCGTATTCCCGGCGCTCTCCGGCAATAACAAGCTTACACCGGTGCCCGCCGCCACCACCATCGTGTTTCAATCCACCGGTATGACCACACTGCCGCCGGGCAACACCATCAATTTCACCTTGTGCGACGGCCGCAGCGGGACTTTTGCAAGATCGGTGTTCCTGGACAGCACCGGCCACGCCGATAGCAGCCCCAAAATGGGTTATGCAATTGATGGCACTACAGCCCTCATATGCCCATAACGAGAGCAATATGATTGATGTACGTACAGCAACCAGCAAAATTTTCTTGAGCAACCGGTGGGGCTCTGCCGGCTTCAGCCTGCTGGAAGTGCTGATCGCGCTGGTGATCCTGTCGGTGGGCTTGCTGGGCATCGCCGCCCTCATGAGCACCGCGCTGAAGAGCAACGGCAGTGCTTATATGCGCACCCAGGCTACGGCCCAGGCCTACAACATCATCGATCGCATGCGCGCCAACCTGCCGGCCACCAATAACCTGGGCTACAACATCGCCATGCCCACCTCGGCGAGCACGGCAACCACCAGCCCCAGCGCCTGCATCACGGGTTCATGCAGCTCGTCGCAACTGGCCACGTACGACATCAGCCAATGGGAATACGACTTGGCGCAGAACCTGCCCCAGGGCCGCGGCTCTGTCACCAGCGCCATCTCCGCGACTTCCGCCGGCAGCCTGGTGACGGTCACGGTGAACGTGCTTTGGAACGACAGCCGTGCCCACGACAGCCTGCAGAGTTTCGGCGCGCCCACCGCCGCCACATTCAGTCTCAGCGTCAGTACGCTGCTGCCATAGGCAGGATTTCAATGCGCAACACCGTAATCAAACACAATACATTCCAGCTGGGCCTGTCGCTCATCGAGTTGATGATCGCCATGCTGGTGGGCCTGATCCTGATCGGCGGCGTGCTGTCCATCTTCATTTCCAGCCGCCAGAGCTATGGCATCAACAGCGCCGTGGCGCGCATCCAGGAAAACGCCCGTTTCGCCCTGAATTTCATCAGCAGACCCACGCGCATGGCGGGTTACATGGGCTGCGGACTCAGCAACAGCAACTTTGCCAACGACCTGAAATCCAACGCCCTGCCCTTCGATTTCACCAATGGCATCGTGGGCTTCGAATACACCGGCACCGGTCCTGGCAATAACTATAACATTCCATCTGAAAATCCCACCCCGGTGGTTGGCACCGGCAACTGGTCTCCAGCCCTGGACGCCAGCCTGCAGAACCTGGTGATTCCCGGCACCGACGTGCTGGTGCTGCGCTACACCCATATCACCAATACCGCGGGTTATGTGGATAACAGCCCCTCGCCTCCAACGGGAGCCCAATTCTGGGTAACCGCCAATCCAGGCATACAGGCGGGCGACATCCTGGTGATCAGCAACTGCGTGAACACCGTGGTGGTGCAGGCCACCCAGGTGAACGGTGTGGGCAATAACCACATCGTGGTGAATATCGGCAATACCTACCAACCCGGCAATTCCGTGGCCGGCATACCGCCTACCATGGTGGGCGCAAATGTGGCCAGCGTCGGCAGCGAGGTGCTGTACATCGGCAAGGGCGCGGACGGTTCACCCGCCCTGTTCGAAGCCGACACGGACGCCAGCCAGGCCAATGGTTTTCTTTCCCAGGAACTGGTGCCGGGGGTGGAAAACATGCAGCTCCTGTACGGCGTGGACACCACCGGCAGCCAGGTGCCCAGCCAGTACGTCACCGCCAATAATGTAGCCAATTGGAACACCGTGGTGAGTGTGCGGGTGGCACTGTTGCTGCGCAGCGACACCGGCGCCGTGCCGCTGCCCAAAACCGCCCCAAAATTCACTCTTGATGACGCCACCGTTTATACGCCGCTGGATACCCGCCTGCGGCAGGTGTTCACCGCCACCATTGCACTGCGCAACCGCTTGCCATGAGCAGAGGCCAACCTATGAACATGCACTGCACGTTTCCCACGCCATCCGCTTCCAAACAAACCGGCTTCGTGCTGATCGTGGCCCTGATCCTTTTGCTGGTGCTCACTGTGCTGGGCCTGGCCGCCGCCCAGAGCACCTCGCTGCAGGAGCGCATGGCCGGCAATGCGCGCGACCGCGACCTGGCCTTCCAGGCGGCGGAAGCCGGTTTGCGCGCCGCGGGCAGCTGCCTGAACTCGGGCATTGCCATTTGCAATAATTTCACCGCCAATGCCAACGGCACCTATACATTCAATCCGTATAGCCCGGTACCGCCATCCACCAACCTCACCCCCCTGTGGAACGTGCCGAATTTCTGGCATAACCCGGCCAATGTGTTGAGCTACCAGGCCATCACCGGTTTGAGCCTGCCCGATGTGGCGGCACAGCCGGAAATCATCATCGAACAGATGCCGGCGGTGGCCGCCCCCGGCAGCAACATCGGCATGCAGCAATTCGGCGGCGGCTCACCCAGCATTCAGCTATTCCGCATCACTTCCTACGGTACCGGCGGCGACAGCTCGGCTGTCGCCATGCTGCAAACCACCTATCAACCCTGATTCCAGGAAACCAGTTGTGCGCGATCGGCGCCATGAGGACCGCAGTATGAACATCCTACGCATCACCAAATCCTGGCTGCTCACCACCGCAGTGGCGGGCGTCACCGGTATGCTGCTCACCGGCGTCTCCAGTATCGCCCTGAGCGCCGCTCCGCCGCCCCAGGTGTCCATCTCCAGCACTCCGCTGACCGTGGTGATCCCCACGCACCCGCAGGTGCTGATCGCGCTCACCAACTCCAATTCCATGGACAGCAGCGACAACGTCATCGATGATGGCAACGTCAATCTGTCCGTGCCGGCGGGAGCCACCACGGGACGCGCGCCCTCCAGCGCCATCATGACTTGGTCAGGAAACATTGGATACTCATCCCTCAATGCATCCACTTCGCCGGTGAATTACACGATCCCCGCAGGCTTCACTCCGCCCCTGGGTACCGGCACCGCACCTGCGGGCGAGGCGCCCTATACTGCGGTCATCGACTCTTACTCAGTTAGTGGTACTAACTATGGCGGAAATTACTGGGGCTGCATACATAATACGACTACCGCTATCACCTCTATACCCGGCTATACCTCGTTGCCACAACCATCAGGCACTCCGCCTAGTACATCATTGGATTCCTGGCCATCTTCTGTACTAACCTGGGATGACACCCAGACTTGGTATTACAACGGCATAGATACCGGCGGTAACAATGGATTCTACGAATATACCGATCCAGGCCCGGTCACCCTGCTTTATCATCAGCCTGCACAGCGTTATGCCGTCAAGTCCGGGGTTCCGTATGGTATTGCCGCTGTTGATCCGGCCTCCATGCTCATCGGATTGAATAGCTTGAGCTATCTTGTGGATAGTGACAGCGGAACAGGTATACAGCCTCGCAGCACCGGCGGTGGGCCGCCACCCCCACCACCGTCTTGCGGTCCGGGTTCAGGTCCGCCGGTTATACCGTGCCCACCGCCCCCGACTTATTATTGCCACGAGTGGGAATGGTATCCGCCAACCTCCACTCCGTATACCAATACCTATACCTATTACGGTGATAATTCCGCGAACCGCCTTAATATTGCGAAAGAATCCATTGGATCGGTGATAAACGCTTACGCAAGCACGGCGGATTTCGGTCTCATGACCTATTCCGTCTCCGGAATAGCCGGAAAATACACTTGGGCCTACTACATGAGTCCCCCGGGTGGATTTACCTTCAGCAGCACCTATTCGCCACCGACCTATGATACGAATACACCACCCAATTTAACCAGCGAATACGTGATTAACCCGTGTTATCAGGCCACGTCCAATGTCAGCGCCGATTGCAACAATCCGAATATTTTGGCACAGCTGCAAACGGCGAATCCAGGACTCACATACACACAATTAAAGAACTACCAGTACATGCTAGTAGCCAATCGCAGTGATGACCCGCCAATCAATGATGTTTTCATGTCGAATGACGGCCATTTCACACGCTATCCAGCATTTATCGAAGACGGCTCCATCACCACGATGATGCCGCCCTGCAGCCTGGCTCCAACAAGCTCTCCGTATACGGGCTGCACCTTGACTGACTACAACGCTGGCAATGTCGTCATGAGTTACAGTAATACCTCGCCATCCATCGGCTTCAATGGCCCAACCATGTATACATATCCCACCAACGCTGGGTATGTAGCTTATACGCCGCAAGTGTTGTATGGCATGCGCGGCTACATGTGGGCGGGCACGCCGAGCCCAACGACCGGCAACGTGCGTGTTCCAATCAGCACCGCGGGCAGTAACCCCACACCCGCGCAGGTTTCCGCTTATGTGGCCACCTTCACACCATTCCTGGAGCCTGAAAATAATGTGCCCGGCAGTGATCCAAATTACAACAATTTTAGATACGCCATCTACGCAAGCGCCACTCAGTCGCCCATCGCCGGACTACTGAGCAAAGCTGCGGCTACCTACGGTTCGCCCCCGACCGGTCCCTGCCCACCGGCGCGTTATGTGATTCTCATGACTGACGGTTTGCCCACCGAGGATCTGAGCGGCAATGCCTGGCCGCCACTAGGCAGCGCCGCGGCTATTGGATATGGGGTTACCGCCTCATTTAACTCCGATGGTTCGCTCAATTCCACTAACGACCAGGCACTCACCGATACCATCAACGAACTGGCAACGCTCAACGCCGCCGACGTGAAAACCTTCGTCATCGGCATGGGGCCGGGCGTGAATCCCACGCTGAATCCCACCGCCGCCAAGGCGCTCACCGCCATGGCGGTGGCCGGCGGCACCGGCACCGCCAGCCCCACGGGGTATTTCCCCGGCACCAATCCCAGCGCCATCGTGGCCGATCTCAACGCCATCCTGAACCTCATCAGCGCCGCCAATGTGTCCTCGGTTTCGGCCGCCGCCAACGGCACCAGCCTGAATGCCGGCACCGTGGTTTACCAGGCTTCCTATAGCGGCCTGAGCGGCGCCTATCATGACTGGCCCGGCGACATGCAGGCCTATCCCGTGGATCCCAGCACCGGCGTGGTCAGCACCAGCGCCAACTGGTCCGCGCAATGCAAACTGGACATCATGGCCACCGGCGGCGCCAGCGTTTGCCCCAGCACACCCGGGACCGGGGCCGGTTGGGACACCAGCCGTCTCATCGCCACCTGGAATCCCACCAGCAGCAGCGGCGTGCCGTTCCGGCTGGCAAACCTCAACGCTGCCCAGCAAGCGGACCTGAACATCAATCCGGACACCGGCTTGTCGGACGGCCTGGCATCCAACCGTCTCAATTATCTGCGTGGCGATACCACCAACCAGATCATTAACGGCGGGGCTTTCCGCAACCGCACGCATATCCTGGGCGATATCGTGGACAGTACACCTATATATATAGGACCCTCCAGCGGCCCCTATACCACCGACCCCACCTATGAAAGCTTTGCCGCCGGCACCGCCAGCCGCGAACCCATGCTGTACGTGGGCGCCAATGACGGCATGCTGCACGCTTTCGATGCGGCCACGGGCGATGAGAAATTCGCCTTCGTCCCCAATGGCGTGTTCTCGAAACTCAACATGCTCACCTCCACCACCTACAACCTGGACCACCAGTTCTACGTGGACGGACCGCCGTCTGCGGGCGACGTGAAGTTCAGCGACAACACTTGGCATACCGTGCTGGTGGGCGGCCTGAACGACGGCGGCCAGAGCATCTACGCCCTAGATGTGACCGACCCCTCGGCCATCACCAATGAAACCAACCTGGCATCGCACGTGCTGTGGGAGTACACCTCAGCCAACCTGGGCCTCACCTACAGCAAGCCGGACATCGCGCTCACCAACGATGTGGGCAGCACCAACGCCAACCCCAACGGCTTCCTGGTGTTCTTCGGCTCGGGTTACAACAACAGCAGCAGCAAACCCTATCTGTACGCTGTCAATCCGCAGAACGGCTTGATCGTGTCCAAGGACGTGTCCCAGGGCAGCAAACCCCTGGGAGGCATCAACCTGTGCAATGCGGTATCGCCCAATCCCTGCAATTCCTCGCTGCCCAACGGGCTCTCCAGCGTGGTGGTGGTGAACAGCGGCGGCAATATGAGCCAGCCGGTGACCACCGTGTATGCCGGCGATCTGCAGGGCAACCTGTGGAAAGTGGACGTCTCCGATCCGCAGCCCAAGAACTGGAAAGTCTATCTGCTGTTCCAGGCGCGCGACTCTTTCGGAAACCCGCAGCCCATCACGGTGACGCCGGCGGTTTCCCTGGCGCCGGCGTTCCCCGGGGTGCTGGGCGATGTGGTGTATTTCGGCACCGGCCAGTACCTGGGAATACCGGACCAGACCAACACCAGCGTGCAGTCCTTCTATGCAGTGCTGGACAACGGCAGCAATTCCACGGTGACCCGCAGCCAGCTGGTGCAGCAGGTATTGACCACCACCAGCGTCAACATCAACGGCAACGCCACCGACATCCGCACGGTGACCAACAACACCGTCAACTGGACCTCGCAACTGGGCTGGTACATGGATCTGCCGCAGTCCGGCGAGCGCGACATCACCGACCCGCGCCTGTATAACGGCGAAGTGGTGTTCACCACCTTCGTGCCGGCACCGGGCGCCACCTGCACCGCGGGCGGATCGTCGTTCCTGATGGCGTTGAATTACTCCAACGGCGGCAGCTTCCCGCAACCGCAGCTGGACATCAACGGCGACGGCAAGCTGGACAGCAATGACCAGGTGGGCGGCCAGAATCCGGTGGGCATCGGCCTGGGCGCGGTGTTCGCATCGGCGCCGGCGATTCTTTCCACCAGCGAGGGCGCAATCCAGGCCATGAAGCTCACCACCCTTTCCACCGGCAAGATCATCAACACCGGTGAACGCGGCGGCCAGCCCTACCAGAAATCCTGGTGGCAAATACAATAGCTACCGGATATTTCAGGAAATCGAGGTAACTTATGACACAGCACACCATGACCCATTCCCGGATACAAGCCGTGGTCCTATTCCTGGCGCTCGCCGTTTGCTCACCGCTCATGGCCATGGGTGGTTACAGCAGCGATCAGATCGGCCAGGGCCAGATCCGGAAAATCGATTACCAGCACCACACCATCACCGTGAACGGTGAGACCTATGCGGTTTCACCCACCGCGAAATACAGCGGCATCGGAGGTTTCTCGGTGCTGGGTGTCGGAATGTCGATTCGATATACACTGGGTAACGAAATCAGCAAAGATACCGATCCTGATGCGTCGCCCAGTAATATCATTAGTCAACAGGCTGTGAATGTGCCACAGATGATCGTGGCCATCACCTGGCTGCCGGGGGGCGTGAAGTGAAGTCCGTGCTCAGCGGCATGGCTTCGGGCCGCAGACAGGCACGCGGTTTCTCCCTGATCGAGCTGATGGTGGTCGTAGCCATCATCGGCATCATCGCGGCCATCGCCTATCCTTCCTATGAGCGTTCGGTGCTCAAGTCCCACCGCTCGGATGCCGAGAACCTGCTGAGCACCGATTCCCAGATCCTGGAGCGCTGCTATACCCAGTATTTTGCCTATAACAACGCTAATTGCCCGGTGCTCTTGAGCAGCACCCAATATGGCTATTACACCCTGACTCCGCCGACGGGTTCGGTGTCCGCCACATCCT
>JAGWOR010000066.1 GCA_028870845.1 Gammaproteobacteria bacterium
CACGGTGCCCGAGCCGGTGGCATTGGTGGGGATGGCGATGGGTGAAGTGACCGTATAGGTGCCATCGCCGTTGGCGGTCGCGGTCAGCGGGTTCAGCACCTTGATGCTCTTCACCTGCGCGGTGGGGTTGCCGATCTGTACGCCGCTGACATCCGTATTGGTGTAATCGGTGTTGCTCCAGGCCAGGTCAACGCTGAGGCTGGCACCCGACGCACTGTTCCAGGTGGGATCGGTGGCCAGGTTATAGGGCGTGTTGTTATTCTGCGGATTGGTCACCGAGAACTTGATCACCGGCGTCTGCCCGGGCGCGGTATTGGTGATGCTGATGATGTTGTACTGGTAGTTCAGCGCAGCCACTTTGGTGGGTATCACGTGGGACTGGGCCACGCTGCAGGGATAGGGTCCGGGGCAATCGTTGGCGGTGTCGGTGGGCGTGTGGCAGACGCTGCACTGGCTGTTGTCGGTCATCACCCCGCCCGGGTGGCCGCCGCTCACTCCCTGGGCAAAATCGATGTTGTCGTGGCAGGAACCGCAGGCTGCCATATTGGGCGCCGAGGCGTAGTAATTCGAATCCGGTGCTGCCGGATCATTGGGCGCATGGCACTTGGTGCAATTCTTTATATTTTGTGGCCATACCACATCGGAGAAATTGTTTTCCGAATTCATGTATCCCCAAATGATGTAGTCAGTGCCGGCCTGCACGCTGGGCAGATTGGCACCGTCATGGATCTTGTGGATCATGACGATAAAATCCAGGCTGTTGCCGCTGCTGGGATCGGTGTTACCGGAGTTATGGCACAGCACACATTCACGCACGTCCTGGCGCGGGCCGCCGTGCACCGCCAGGTGATCATGGCACTCATTGCAGGAGGCCGTGTCCACGATGTTGTCGGCATCGAAACCGGTGGTGGCGCCGGTCTGGGGAATCCAGGTATAGATGGCATTGTTTGCCGGCGGCAACGTGGAGGAACGGATATCGATGGCTACGCGATGCACCAGGCTGGAATCGTAGGAAACCGCGATGGGCTGGGTGACATTCTCGATGTTGGCGCCAAAGGTATAGGTATAGGTACCGTCGCCATGATCCACCAGTGAGCCGCCGGAATCCGTTTGCGGTTGGATCGCCGGCTTGGTACCGGGACCGATGCCGTTAGGCTGCACTTCTTTGTTGATATAGTTCTGCCACTCGTCCGGATCACCGTTGGTGCCGGGCACCAGTTTCGCGATCATGACTTCCAGGGAACTCAGCGGCACGCCCGGATAGGCCAGGCCCGCCTGATTATCGATGGTGAAGTTGACGGTGGAAGTTGTACCAATCTTTACACTGTTGACGGTGATCACCAGCGATGTTGAATTTGAGGCTACTGGAGGCTGACCGGGAGAACCCTGGGGACCCGTGGCGCCGGTATCGCCGCTATTGCAGCCTGTCAGCATAAGAACCAGAAACAGTGCAGCCCACCCAATTCGACCCAATCCATGTATTGCGCTACGCATACCGATCTCCTCGCGAAGTTACAGAACATGCCTGATCAGGGCACCTGGAAACCGACGGGAGGCAGCCTATACCGGCCGGTTATGCGATGTTTTGACATAGGTCAACGATCACCGGACCATGCGGAAAACCCGCGGTTTTTAATCGCCTGCTTTGATGTAGGTCAAAGACCCACGGCGCCACTCCAGTAGTCTATGCAGCATTCCAACATCCACCGCGGGGGCCCGGGGTGGGGGAATCAGCATCGAGACTCCAAAGGAGACCGTCATGCGCCATTACCTGATTGCTTTACTGTCCATATTCGCGTTGTTCATGGTTGCCGGAACCGCCTCCGCGGCTGCACCCGCAGCTGCACAGGAATGCGAAGGCTGCCATGGACCCAACGGGGTGAGCCCCAACAAGGACATCCCCATCATCGCCGGCATGTCGGCTTTTTACCTGGATGGTGAAATCCAGGCTTACCAGAAGGGCTTGCGGCCCTGTCCCAAGACCAAATTCCCGCACGATCCCGCCAAGCCGGCCACCGACATGTGCGACGTGGCCAAGAAACTATCGCCCGCGGACGCCACCGCGGTGGACAAGTTCTTTGCATCGCAGAAATTCGTGCCGGCGAACCAGAGCTTCGACGCCAAGCTGGCGGCCATCGGCAAACAGATCCATTCGGAGGATTGCGAGCTTTGCCACACCGATGGCGGCAGCGTAGCGGATGATGACGCCGGCATACTGGCGGGCCAGTGGTCGGCTTATCTGCAGGAAACCTTCAAGGAATACCAGTCCGGCAAACGCCAGATACCCGACAAGATGAAACCAAAAATCATGTCGCTGTCGTCCGACCAGGTCAAAGCACTGGTGAACTACTATGCCAGCGAAGGCAAGAAGTAAGCCGAATGTTTGAAATGCCGCTTCTTTAAGAGGGGAATTATTTTGGCAAAAAAAGAAACCCCGGAATCCGCGCCGCAGCCACGGCGCGGATTCTGGCATTGGCTGTGGAGGCCACCGGAGCGCTGGTATCTCTTGGGCATACCTGCCGGCGCCCTGATGTTTTTCATACTGGGTGTGATGTTCGTCATCTTCATTCTGCGGCCGCAGTTGAGATTCACGGAATCACAGGACTTTTGCATCTCCTGTCACGAAATGCGAATTCCGTACGGGCAACTGCAGCACAGTTTTCACTGGTCAAATGAATTCGGCATCCGGGTGACCTGCGCCGACTGCCATCTGCCGCCGGAGCTGGGTCCCAGCCTGGTGGCGCACTTCGATGCCCGGGTGGACGTCTGGGGTCACCTCATGGGCACCATCGACACGCCGGAGAAATTCCAGAAGAACAAGCTGCGCATGGCCAAGATCGTGTGGGCGGATCTCAAGTCTCAGAATTCAGCGCCCTGCCGTAAATGTCACAGCTTCGCCGCCATGGCCCTGGACAAGCAAAGCCGGGAGGCGGCCAAGCATCATTCGCCGGAATACATTGCCAGAACCCATAAAACCTGCATCGACTGCCATAAAGGTGTGGCCCACGAACTGCCGCAGGAGATGTAGAAACAATCCAAGCAAGCCTTTATGTGTTGCTGGATGCATTGCAAATTTATACGCCCGGGAGGCGGTATCATGAAAGCGGCAACCAGAACTAGCTTCAAATTCCTGCTGATCATCGCCGGCCTGGGGCTCGCAAGTGTTGCCGGCCCCGCCTGGTCCCAGACTCAAACCGCATCCTCGCCTGCCGCAACCCCGGCAACCGCTCCGGCTCCACATCCGCTCACCAACCAGAACTGCGAGAGCTGCCATGCGCCGCAGCGCATCCCCACCGTGGACCCCGAAATGCTGGCGCATTCGGTGCACGCCAAGCTCAATTGCACCGACTGCCACTCGGACATCAACAACATACCGCATCCCCAGCAACTGCAGCCGGTGGATTGCGGCGGCTGCCACCGCAAAATTGTGCATGAATTACGGCTCGGGCCGCATGCCCCGGGCGGCAAGCATGTGCCCACCTGCGCCACCTGCCACGGCACCCACGACATCATCAAGCCCGGCAGCGAGGCGTTCCGCAACCGCATACCCGTGATCTGCGGCGCCTGCCACAAGGAGCGCTTCAAGGCTTACATGGACGTATACCATGGGCAGGCTTCGATCCTGGGGGTGGCCAACGCACCGCGCTGCTCCAACTGCCATAACCCCCACATGCCGCTGCCGCCGGACAACCCGCAGTCCACCATCGCTCCGGCCAACCTGATCACCACCTGCGGCGCCTGCCACAAGGACATCAACAAGAACTTCGTGCAGTTCGACCCCCACCCGCAGCCGGACAACCGGCAGCACAATGCGCTGGTGTATTTCAGCAAGCTGTTCATGGAACTGCTGCTGGCTGGGGTGTTCGGTTTCTTCGGCCTGCACACCGTGCTGTGGCTGCAACGCTCGCTGGTGGAGCGCTGGAGACATGAAGCCGAGCCCGAGCCGCCACCCAGCGGCAGATACGTCCGCCGCTTCACCCCCTACCAGAGCTGGCTGCACGTGCTCGTAGTGGTCAGTTTCCTGGGGCTGGCCGTGACCGGACTTCCGCTCAAGTATGCGTCCGCACACTGGGCGCATGTCCTGTACTGGCTGTTGGGCGGTGAACCCATCATGCGCACGGTGCATATCATCTGTGCCGCGATCTTTTTCGGCTATTTCATCGTACACATCGTCGTGGTGTTCATTCTTTACTCCAAGTCGCGTGACTGGCGCCGGTTCTTCTGGGGTGTGAACTCCATGGTGCCGCGCGGCCAGGACATCATGGACATCCTGCGCAACTTCCGCTGGTTCCTGTACCTCGGGCCCAAGCCCAAACTGGACCGCTGGACTTATTGGGAGAAATTCGATTACTGGGCGGTGTTCTGGGGCATGTTCATCATCGGCCTCTCGGGACTCATGCTGCGGTTCCCGGAATTTTTCTCCCGGGTCATTCCGGGCGAGTTCCTGAACGTCTCGCTGGTAATACACGGCGAAGAGGCCCTGCTGGCAGTGGGCTTCATCTTCGTGTTCCACTTCTTCCACAACCACTTCCGGCCCGACAAGTTCCCCATGGATATCTCCATATTCACCGGGCGGGTGCCGCTGGAACGCTTCAAGGAGGAGCGTCCGGCCCAATACCAACGCATGGTCGCGGAAGGCAAGCTGGACAGCATGATCGTCGGTCCACCGTCAACATTCCTGAAAGTGGTATCGACCCTGTTCGGTGCCAGCGCCATTATCCTGGGCCTGACACTGATCATCTCCCTGTTCGTGACCATCATCGCTGCGTACACCTGAGCCTAAGGGGATGCCAATGTTCCAATCCGATGATAACCACCGCAGGACCAGAGTCTTGCCATTGATCGCATCCGGCACCGGATCCGGGCGAGGTTTCCCATGACCCCGGTGCGCCGCAAGCGGCTGATCGTGGTGGCGGTGCTGGTGGCCGGCATGGCGGTGGCCACGGCCCTGGGGCTGCAGGCGTTCCGCAAGAACCTGCTGTACTACTACACCCCGGAGCAGGTGGCGGCCGGGGACGCCCACGT
>JAGWOR010000034.1 GCA_028870845.1 Gammaproteobacteria bacterium
TATCCGCAACCTGTTCAACAAGCTGCCGCCGGCGGAGCTCACCGCGTTCGCCAACAGCTATGGACCGGCGCTGTACAACATCGTGCCGGGCATGTTCTTCTACGGACGCGTCAGCGTGAAGTTCTAAAACAAGAACGCCGAAAGGCACATACAGCGGCCCCGCAAGGGGCCGCTGTTTTGTGTGCCGCACAAAATATCAATGAACTACTACGGCGATCTTGTTAGAAGTGAGCGTATTGCTGCTGCTATCGAATCCGCCAATTGCATAGAAGCCGGTCACGCTAGCCCCGGCAGTCAGGCGGTTGCTGAGATCGGTGACAAATCCTGAAAATGTCACGTGCACCTGAACGACGCCGTTTTGGAGAATGGCATAGGCGCCGTAGCCGTTGCCCAGTATCACAGGCGAAGCCGGCAGGCTGGTAAGTGAAACCACAATGCCGCCGCGCCGCAGCACGTCCGCCGTTGGGCTGCTGGAAAGATTGGGCACGATGCCATTGGTGGCATCGATGCTGCTAAACGCCTGGGTGCTGCCGGGCGACGCCCAATTCAGCCTTACCAGGGCACTGGCATTGGCGAAGTCAGTGACGCTGGTGGCCGAGAAATCCGGCGGAGCGGAGCCAAACGGTGTGACAAAGCCATAGCTGGCAACCGGATCATTCACGCCGAAGCCGCTGTCGGAAAGACCGTTCAAGTCAACGTCGTAACTGGCCGGATCGCTGCCGGTGCCGGTAAAGTTGAACATGCTGATGGGCCGGTCCTCGATGCTTTGCACGTTTACCAGCATGCCGGTGCCGGAACCATCCGGTCCCATGAAGGTGGCATCCACGCGGGTGTACTCCATGCCCACAAAACCGTTGCTGGCATCCATGGCAAGGGAGCCCGGATTGGGATTGGTTATGGTTCCGAACACCGTCAGCCGCTGGCCCACGGAAATATCGCTGGTGGAGAAACTGCCGTTGGGTTGGCCCTCTTCGTGCACCCTGGTATTCGGGCCCACGGTCACTGCAACGCTATCCGCGAATGTCACCGTCTGGCTGCTGCGGATCAGGGTGGCGCCCTGTAAAGTCAGTGTGCTGCCATTGACCGCGGTCACCACGCCCTGGGCAGCGTCCATGGTGCCTCCAGGAACACTGGAACCTGCATCCACTTCCGTGGCCACATACTGGTTGGTGGTGAAATCAAAACTGCCCATGGCCAATGTAGCAGTGGTGGGTCCGGCGGCCGCAAGCGCGGCCAGACCGGCACTGCCGGTATATCCCTGCTGATTGATTTCAAACACGGTGCTGCCGGTGGTATGGATGGTCATGCGGCCATAGGGGTTGCTGCTGTTTGCGCGGGTCCAGAACGGGGCGATGCCGATGGTATAGCTGGAGCCCTGGGTATCCACACTGGCCAGAGGGCCACGCAAGCGGATCATGTTGTTGATGTCAGGATTCACCACCGCGTCCAGGAACGGCTGCACCGTCACGGTGTCGTTGTTCAGATCCACCTGGTTTGAGGCCTGCAGGTTGAAGTCCACGTCCAGCAACCGCGGAATGCCCGGCGCTACATGCAATATGCCAGTGCCGGTATCCAGATCGATGGTGAGTGTCAGCTGCCCGGTGATGGGGTTGCCGTTCTGATCCAGCGGCGTGACTTGCACGGGATTACCGTTATTGTCTTCAACCTGGATATCGGCGTTGCTGTAATCCAGGGTGATGGTGCCGCTGACATAGTTGCCAGGCGGCATGGATACGCCGGTGAGGAACTCGGTGAGATTGCTGTACTGCGCAAAATCCACCGTGGTGCTTTGCGGCAGCATTTGCACCGTGGCCCCGTCTGCGCGCTTGAGTGTCATAGAGCTGATATTTACCGTGTAGGTCAGGAAATCACCCGGTGCATCAGTCATACCCAGGTACACACAGCCATTGGGATCCAGCGGTGTCGGGTTAGCGCAATTGGTGGTAAGCGAGCTGCTGGAGCCGCTGCTGCCGCCGCCGCCGCAAGCGGCCAGGCCCAGCGAGATGCATACCGCGACTGCCAGCAAGCCGTGCCTGAGAATCCGCACACAGATATTCATGATGTTGTCCCCGGAAATGAAGTGTTTAGGCTAGTAACGGCCCAGTTTCCGGCCGGTTTACAGGCCGGCGATGCTGAATAGCTGGTCTGGGGGTGCATGACGCCGTTTTCTGGCTTCGTGATTCATGGCGGGGCAGGCACAAATTGATTAAAGTATGCATACGCGGAATACATGGGGGTCCGCCGCCGGCAGGCGGTCGGTGCTGTATTACAGCGCATTCGCCTTGCGACGGTTTGGAATTGAGAGGGTGGAAGACGCGTGCCAATCACCACAACCATTGTTCCTGAAGTCGGCGACAGCCAGTTTGAGCAGCAGGTAAAGGCTGACCAGACCAATCTGCTGTTTCACTGGGGGCGCTGGCTGGACGTGTCCGCGATCATCGGCGCCGTGGTGTTATCCCTGCTGTTCTGGGATACCCTTGATCATCAAGTGCTGAAGTTCTGGACCGGATACGTAGCCGTCATCTGTGTCGTGCGCATATTGATCAGTTGGGCTTTCGGACACGCCACCATACAGGTGGACAGGCATCAGACTTGGGAAATCATCTATCTCCTCGGCACCCTGTTATTGGGCATCGGCTGGGGAATTGCCGGCGGACTCATTTTTTATTCGAATTCCATCATGTATGAGGCTTTTATTGCCTTGCTGCTGGCCACCATGGCCGCCATCGCGGTACCGTTGTTTTCCGCGAATCTCATGCACTATTTCGCATTCCTGGTCATCACATTGACGCCACTGACGCTGCGGATGCTGATGCAGTTCAACAGTGCGAGTCTGGTGATCGCGGGCGTTTGCTTCTTGGTCGGAGTGCTGCTGGCATTAACCGCATACCGCACGCACAAGCAACTGGTGAACGGCTTGCGCCTGCGCTATTCCTATGCCGGAATCATGGAGGAGCTTACCAGCCACGTATCGGAGCGCACGCGCGTGGAAACCCAGCTTCGTCAGGGCGATGAACGCATGCGCCGGCAAAGCGAATCACTGCTGGATTTGGCGCGTGAATCCAGCATAGCGGCCGGTGATATCAGCGGAGCCCTGCGCGCCATCACCGAGAAAGCCGCCAAGGCCATGCGTTGCCGGCGCATCAGCGTTTGGTTCCTGGACGACGCCGCTGCAACCCTGCGCTGTATGCATGTGCTTACTGATGATAAGCATGATAATTCTCCGCGTTACCGGTTTGAAGAAAAGCAATGCAAGGCGCTGTTTGAAGCCATGCGCCAGACGCGCACCTACGCCATCAGTGATATCAGCAAGGACCCCCGGGTTGCTGACATGATGCAGGATTACCTCAGGCCCAATCGCGTAACTGCATTGCTGGGCGCGCCTTTCAGGCAGGGAGTGCGGGTGCGCGGCATCATCCTGCATGAATACACCGATGGCGAGCGCGAATGGACCCGCGACGAAGCCAGTTTCGCGAGTTCACTCGCCGATTTCGTGGCGCTGGCAATCACCGCATATGACCGGCATACGGCCGAAAACAAATTGCGTGAACTGGCCAATTATGACCGGCTTACCGGTTTGCCAAACCGTTCCCTGTTCATGGACCGTCTGGCGCAGGTGCTGGCCAAGTCACGCCGCAGCAAGGAGCGCGTAGCGCTTTTGTTCATCGATGTGGATCGCTTCAAGGGCATCAACGATTCCCTCGGTCACCAGGCGGGAGACCTGGTGCTCAGAACCATCGGCAAGCGCTTGAGCAACTCGCTGCGCTCGCCGGATTCGGTGGCCCGCCTGGGAGGGGATGAATTCACGGTAATCCTGGACGAGTGTGAGAACCTCGATGCCATCACCAGCGTCTGCGACCGGTTGCTGCAGACTGTGATGGAGCCCATCCTGCTGGGTCAGACTGAAGCCACACTCAGCTGCAGCATCGGCATCAGCCTGTTTCCCACGGATGGCAAGGATGTAGAGACTTTGCTGCAGAATGCCGATAGCGCCATGTACAAGGCCAAGGAACACGGGCGCAACAATTACCAGTTCTTCACCGAAGACATGCATGCCAAGGCCATGCTGCATCTGTCGCGCGAAAATGCCTTGCGCAAGGCGCTGCAGCGCAAGGAAATGGTGCTGCATTACCAGCCGCAATTCGACGTGCGTAACGGCGGCGTCATTGGTGTGGAGGCACTGGTGCGCTGGCATGATCCGGAATGGGGCATGATCTGGCCGGCGGAATTCATTCCGCTGGCGGAGGAAACCGGGCTGATCGTGCCCTTGGGCCAGTGGGTGCTGAGGGAGGCCTGCATGCAGGCCAAGCAATGGTCCGAGGTCATGGAAGGGCGGCTATTCCACATGGCGGTCAATCTTTCGGTGCGCCAATTCGCGGCCGAAGGCCTGCTGGGATTTGTGCAGGAGGCCCTGAAAGAGTCCGGACTTAAGCCCGGTGTGCTGCAGCTCGAAATCACCGAAAGCACCGTCATGCGGGACATCGATGCCAACGTGGTGCTGTTGAGCAAGCTCAAGAAACTCGGGGTGCGCATCGGTCTGGATGATTTCGGCACCGGCCATTCGTCGCTGATTTATCTGAAGCGCCTGCCGGTGGATGTGCTGAAGATCGACCGGGCGTTCGTGGAAGAAATCGCCAGCAGCAATGCCGATACGGCAATCGCGCATTCCATCATCGCCCTGGCGGAAGGCCTGAAGCTGGAAGTCATCGCCGAAGGTGTGGAAACTGTCCAGCAGATGGAACGCTTGAAGCAGGAGGGCTGTTACAAAATGCAGGGTTATCTGTTCAGCGCGGCCCTGGACCAGGAACAATGCGACCGGCTGTTGCGCGGCCAGCCGGATTTCGAGATTTAGCTTCCCGCTCTAGTCTGATCCCAATTCAAAGCGCATGGACAGGTCTATAGCCTGCACGTGCTTGGTGAGCGCCCCCATCGATATGTAGTCAACGCCGGTTTCTGCCACTGCGCGCAGATGTGCCAGGTCAATGCCGCCGGAAGCCTCCAGTTTGGCCCGGCCGGAATTGGAGCGCACCGCCGCGCGCAGATTTTGCAGGTCGAAATTGTCCAGCAGCAGGATATCCGCGCCCGCAGCCAAAGCCTCCCGCAACTGCTCCAGGCTTTCAACCTCGACTTCCACCGGCAGCTTGGTTTTCAGCCGCCGGGCGGCGGCAATCGCGGCGTTGATCCCGCCCGCGGCCATGATATGGTTTTCCTTGATGAGAATGCCGTCATGCAGCCCCATGCGGTGATTGCGCGCGCCACCGCAGCGCACCGCGTATTTCTGCGCGCTGCGCAATCCCGGCAGGGTCTTGCGTGTGTCTAGGATGGAGGCTCGAGTGTCTTTGACCGCTTCGACAAAACGCCGCGCGCTGGTGGCGGTTCCGGACAGAGTTTGCAGGAAATTCAGGGCGGTGCGTTCTCCGGAGAGCAGGGCGCGTGCCTGTCCATGCAGCCGGCAGAGCAGCTGGTTGACGCCCACTGAATCCCCTTCGTTCACCTGCCACTCGATGCTCGCGTGCTTGTCTAGTTGGTGAAATACTTCGTCAAACCAGGGACGGCCGCAGATGACTGCGGCTTCGCGGCAAATAACCCTGCCGTGGGCCATGATATCGGCGGCGATCAATCCTGCGGTCAGGTCGCCTTCGCCCATATCCTCGGCGAGTGCGCGCTGGACCGTGATGGCTACATCGTTTGGCGGCGTGAGTTTCATGAGCGCGGCATTATACTTTCGGGAATGTAACTTGCGTACGCGGACAGGCTGGATTAGACTTGGTCCAGCAATGGAATCGCAGGCTGATTTTCTTCAGCTTCTGCTGCGATGATTCCCGGCAAGCCGCACATCTTAGGAGATGCCTATGACTCATGAATTACCCAAACTGCCTTTTGCGTTGGACGCTTTAGCGCCGCACATCTCCAAGGAAACCCTGGAATTCCACTATGGCAAGCACCACAAGGCCTATGTGGACAAATTGAACAGCCTGGTCCCGGGCACCGAGTTTGCCAACGCCTCGCTGGAAGACATCATTAAAAAAGCCAAGGGCGTGATATTCAACCAGGCGGCGCAGGTCTGGAACCATACTTTTTACTGGCACAGTCTGGCACCCAACGGCGGCGGTATGCCCAAGGGACCGCTGGCGGATGCCATCGGCAAATCCTTCGGATCCTTCGAAGCCTTCCAGAAGGAGTTCACGGAAAAGGCCGCCGGATTGTTCGGCTCGGGCTGGGCCTGGCTGGTGAGAAAGCCCGACGGTAAGCTGGGCGTGGTCCAGACCGGCAACGCCGGCAACCCGTTGACGGACGGCGACAAGCCGCTCTTGACCTGCGACGTTTGGGAGCACGCCTACTATATTGACTATCGCAACGCCCGGCCCAAATATATCGAGGCTTGGTGGAAGTGCGTCAACTGGGAGTTTGCCGGAAATAATCTCCGTTAGCCTGCATTTCACTCGAGGGTATCTTCAATATGCGAATGAAAAACTGTGTCTATGCCCTGGCAAGTGCGTGCCTGATTGGTGCCATGCTGATGGCGGCTTCAGGATGTGCGTCCAACAAGAACAGCGATCAGCCCATGTTTGGCGAGCGGGCCGGTTCCTACATGGACGACGCCTATATCACCAGCGCGGTTAAGACCAAGCTCTTGGGAGATATCGCCCTGAAGTCATTCCATATACACGTGGTCACCAAGGAACGCGTAGTAACATTAAGCGGCACCGTATCCAGCGCAGAGCTAATGGATGAAGCCATCAAAACCGCCAAAAGCGTGGACGGTGTGAAAGACGTGGTTTCGGATATCAAGGTTTCAGGCAAATAAACCGGATTCTTGTATCGCAATTTTGGAGCTGAGTATGGATGTGATGGAGAAAATTAAGCAGCAGGTGAGCAGCCAACCGGTGCTGCTGTATATGAAGGGCACACCGGACTTTCCGCAGTGCGGGTTTTCAGCCCGCACTTCCCAGGTGCTGAAAAACCTGGGGGTGGAATTCGGTCATGTGAACGTGCTGGCGGAACCGGAAATCCGCGCCAATCTGCCAAAATTCTCCAACTGGCCTACATTTCCGCAGTTGTTCGTCAAGGGCGAACTGGTAGGCGGCTGCGATATCACCGTGGAAATGTACGAATCCGGCGAACTCAAGAAACTGCTGGATGAAAAGGGTGTCAAACATTCCTGAGTTGCCCGCATTCAATCTGCGGTCAAGCGTGAAATTTTACTGTTACGTAAAATCGTCTATATAGAAACCGCTCTAAATTACTAGAGCTGGTAATCAAGGCTTGATCAAGCCAGATTTATTGTGAAATTAATCCTGCTTGCGCCAGAGTGCGGCCGGTAAGAGGTGGTACCACCCTGGCTGGGATGATGGCCTATGAACGGATACGTTCAATAGCTCAAGCCGTTATCTCGAGCCAGCAATCAAATGGGTTTCAGCTGGTCGCGCAGTCTGTCAGCGAAAACCGCAGTAAAGCGGTTGACGATGGCGCAGAACAGGTCAGCGGTTTTTTCCGCATCGTAGGCCGCGGAATGCGCCGAGGCCGAATCCCATTCCATTTCGAGGGCCGCGACGGCGCGCGCCAGCACCGTCTGCCCCACGGCCACACCCGCCAGGGTGGCGGTGTCGAAACTTGAGAACGGGTGAAACGGATTGCGTTTGATGCCGCTGCGTTCCACTGCGGCGTTCAGGAAGCCCATGTCAAAGAAGGCATTATGGCCCACCAGGATCGCGCGCGTGCAGTCATACTGGTGCAGCGCAGTGCGTACCTCCCGGAATATGCGTTGCAATGCATCCCGCTCCGGGA
The DNA here is from genome assembly GCA_028870845.1 of Gammaproteobacteria bacterium. GTDB lineage: Bacteria > Pseudomonadota > Gammaproteobacteria > Natronospirales > REEB76 > REEB76. Next base: position 7,789 of record JAGWOR010000034.1, read on the forward strand.
TTGCAGGCCGCAATGGGTGGTTGGGATCGATGCCGGTAAACGCCAGGGCTTCCGGGTTCAGGTTGGCGCCTGCGAACGGCTGCACGTGATAGGCGACGGTGGCGCCGCGCTGCAGATTTCCGGAGGCATCCATGTCCAGCAGCACTGCCGCGATTTCCAGCAGGGCGTCGGTTTTGGCTTCAAACCCGCCGGTTTCCACGTCCACCACCACCGGCAGGAAGCCGCGGAATCGCCGGGAAAACGGATGCTGTGCCTGTTTGTCTTGCATGTGTGCAGCATACGGGATAACACCCGCATGCGGAACTAGTCAGCCAGCGCCCAGTGGACTTTTTCTCCGGCACGCAATGGCACAATCTCATCGGCCCCATACGGGTAGCGCTCCGGCATCATCCAGGCGCTTCTTACCAGTGTGATTTTCCCCTTGTTCCTCGGTAACCCGTAAAAATCCGCGCCGTGAAAGCTCGCAAAAGCTTCCAGCCGTTCGAGTGCGCCTGCCTGCTCGAAAACTTCGGCATACAGTTCGATGGCGGCCGGCGCACTGAAAATGCCGGCGCAGCCACAACTGGTTTCCTTGGCATTGCGCGCATGCGGCGCGCTGTCGGTACCCAGGAAAAATTTTGGATTGCCGCTGATCGCGGCCCTGATCAGCGCTTCCCGTTCGCGTTCCCTCTTGAGCACAGGCAGGCAGTAATAATAGGGACGGAGTCCGCCATGGAACAGGGCGTTGCGGTTATATAGCAGGTGATGAGCGGTAATGGTGGCAGCCACCTGGCTGTCCGCATCCAACACGAACTCCACTGCCGCCTGCGTGGTAATGTGCTCGAACACAATGCGCAGCTCAGGCAGCCGCTGCACCAGCGGCGCCAGGATGCGGTCGATGAACACCTGTTCACGGTCGAACACATCGACCTTTGGATCCACCACTTCCCCATGCACCAGCAGTGGCAGCCCAAGTTCCGCCATCTTTTCCAGAGCCGGCGTGCACTTAAGGATGTCCGTGACCCCGGAATCGGAATGGGTGGTGGCGCCGGCGGGATACAGTTTCACTCCAATGATGTGACCGCTGGATCTGGCGTTGCTGATCTCCGTTGCGCTGGTGCTGTCCGTGAGGTACAGGGTCATGAGCGGCCTGAAGCCGCCCTCGGTATACAGGGACTTGAGGATGCGGTCCCGGTAAGCCATGGCAGCAATGGTGGTGGTTACCGGCAGTTTCAGGTTGGGCATGATGATTGCGCGGCCGAAGCGCTTGGTCGTAAAACCGATTACATCCTGCATTTCAGCGCCATCCCGCAGGTGCAGGTGCATATCGTCCGGACGGTTGATGACGAGCCGGCTGGTCATAGCCTGGGCAATCCCTGCTTCAGCAGAAGTTCCAGACTGAAGCGTACACCAAAACCGGTGACTTCAGTGGGGATATGCGCCAACCCGCCCTTGTGCTCGGAGGCTGCCAGATCCATGTGGATCCAGGGCACGGATGCCGGCACGAATCGCGACAGGAAACGCGCCGCCAGGATATGGTCGGCATCGTTCTCGATGGCGCACTGTTTCACGTCCGCGATGCTGCTTTCGATGCTCTCATCGTAATCTGCGTCTACCGGCAAGGGCCAGACGCGCTCGCCGCTCCTGCGGCCGGCTTCCAGGACCGGAGTAATCAATTCCTGCCGGTTGCAGAATGCTCCGCTGTAGCGGGTGCCAAGCGCGGTTACACAGGTGCCGGTAAGGGTGGCATAGTCCAGCAGCAAAGCGGGTTTGTCCCTGCTGGCAAGCGACAGGGCATCCGCCAGCACCATGCGGCCTTCCGCATCCGTGTGCACGATTTCGATACGCACGCCATTGCAGGCGGTGATGACTTCGTTTTGGGTGTATGCCCGCGGGCCGATCTGGTTTCGCGCCACCGCCAGCCAGCACTCCACCCGAAATGGCGCCTTCAGCCGCGTGAGCGCCAGCAACGTACCCAGCGCCACCGCCGAACCCTGCATGTCGCCGTGCATGCCATACATGGATTTGGCGGATTTCAGGTTTACTCCGCCGGTGTCGTAACAGATACCCTTGCCCACCAGCGCCACGGTCTTTGCGGGACCGGCGGGTTTCGCAGGCGAGTAGCTCAGGTGCGCGATGCCTGCGTCGCGACTGTCACTACCCCGGGCTACCGCCAGAAATGCTCCAGCACCGAGTTTTGCCAGTCTGCGCTCATCCAGAAACCTGAATTTCCATCCCTCGCGCCGCGCCAGTCCTGAGATGCAGGCGCGATATTCCCCGGGGGTGAGCAGGTTGGCGGGTAACAGGGTGAGCCAGCGGGCCAGGGCATTGCCTTCGGCCGCCGCCAGCGTGTATGAAAAGTCAATTTTATTCGCTATACCCAGCAAGCTGAGCGATATCGGCGTTTGCTTGTCATGTGCGATTGATTTGAACAGCGGCGGTTTGAAAGCCGCCGCGGTCATGCAGGCTACCACGGCCTCAGCTACGGGTTGCTGTTGCGCATCGGCAATCCCTGGAATCAGCAGGCCGATTTCCCTGGGGTCGTTTTCCAGGGCTTTCGCCAGGGTTTTACGCGCCAGTGTCAGCAAATCGAATACCGAGGCCCCGGATTTGACGAAGGCAATTACCGCGGTGGTGGCGCGTGCATTCGGCAGGTCCACCCGCCTGGGCTCGGGTGTGTCCATGCCCGCTGTGTAGTGCTTTTTGAAGCGTTCTGAATAGGGGAAAAGTGGCCAGTGTTTTTGGAGCGCGCTTTCCGGCAGCAGTATAATAAGCGCGTCCAGGGCATCCACGTTCTCCGGGGTAGCCGCTGCGGATACCTGCTTGAGCTCGAATTTTGGCGCTGGCGGTATTTGCACCTTGCACTCCCGGTCCTGCGGGTGCCGATGATATAGGTCTTCCTGCTTCGCCGAAAGGCGCGGCGGCGTGTGAAGCAAAAGAAGACAACGCCCGCCAGTTCGTGCCTGGTTCTTCAAACTGTGCAGGCGCTAACCTGTAATTATATGCAGCATTGAGGTCGCATTTCCCATGGCTAATGATGTCGAGAAACTGCAGGACGGCGATCCGCAGGAGACCCGCGAATGGCTCGAGGCGCTGGCTTCAGTGCTCGACCGGGAAGGCACGGGTCGTGCACATTACCTGATCGAGCAGCTGATTGACCAGGCGCGACGTTCCGGCGCCTATCTGCCCTACAGCCCCAATACTGCCTACGTAAACACCATCCCGGTCAATCAGGAGCCTCCGTATCCGGGTGATCGCTCCATCGAGAAGCGCATCGAGGCCTACATCCGCTGGAATGCCATGGCAATGGTGGTGCACGCCAACAAGGAGCATTCCGGCATTGGCGGTCATATCGCCACTTACGCGTCCGCCGGCACCCTTTATGAGGTGGGCTTCAATCACTTATGGCGCGCACCTTCCAAAGATCACGGCGGCGACCTGATCTATATACAGGGACACTCGTCGCCCGGTATCTATGCACGTTCGTTTCTAGAGGGACGTTTCAGCAATGAGCAGCTGCTGAACTTCCGGCGCGAAGTGGAGCGTGACGGCCTGTCTTCCTACCCGCATCCCTGGCTGATGCACGATTACTGGCAGTTTCCAACCGTTTCCATGGGCCTTGGTCCGTTGCAGGCCATCTACCAGGCGCGCTTCATGCGTTACCTGGAACACCGCGGGTTCATACCGGAAAGCGACCGCAAGGTATGGGCCATGCTGGGAGACGGTGAAATGGATGAACCGGAGTCCCTGGGCGCCATCTCGCTGGCCTCGCGCGAGAAACTCGACAATCTAATTTTCGTGGTTAACTGCAACCTGCAGCGCCTGGATGGGCCGGTACGCGGCGACGGCAAGATCGTTCAGGAGCTGGAAGCCGCGTTCCGCGGCAGTGGCTGGAACGTCATCAAGGTATTGTGGGGCAGCCGCTGGGATCCGCTGTTCATGCGCGACAAGCACGGCCTGCTGCCGAAACTGATGATGGAATGTGTGGATGGCGACTACCAGAACTTCAAGTCCAAGGATGGCAAATACGTGCGTGAAAAATTCTTCGGCCGGTATCCGCAGCTGCTGGAGATGGTCGCCAACATGAGCGATGAGGAAATCTGGAACCTCAATCGTGGCGGTCATGATGCCCGCAAGGTGTATGCCGCATACAAAGCGGCGGTGGAAAACAAGGGTCAGCCCACGGTGATCCTGGCCATGACCGTCAAGGGTTTCGGCATGGGCAAAGGCGGCCAGGGCGCTATGGGCGCGCATCAGCAAAAAAAGCTCGACGAAAATGCCCTCAAGGATTTTCGTAATACCTTCAATATCCCAGTCAGCGATGAGGAAATCGCCAATATTCCATTTGAACGACCGGCGCAGGACAGCCGGGAAATCCAGTACCTGCAGGAGCGGCGCAAGGCGCTCGGCGGTTATCTGCCGCAGCGGCGCAGTAAAGCCGAAGCATTGAAGGTGCCGGGCATCGAAATTTTCCAGAACTTCCTCGAAGGCACCGGCGAGCATGCCATTTCCAGCACCATGGCGCTGGTGCGCATGATAACCGCGCTGGTCAAGGACAAAAATATCGGCAAGCACGTAGTGCCCATCGTGCCTGACGAGGCCCGCACCTTCGGCATGGAAGGACTGTTCCGCCAGATTGGCATCTATTCCTCGGTCGGCCAGCTGTACGAGCCGGCGGACGCCGACCAGCTCATGTTCTACAAGGAATCCAAGACCGGGCAGATTCTGGAAGAGGGCATCACCGAGGAAGGTTCCATGGCTTCCTGGATTGCGGCCGCCACCGCCTACAGCAACCACGGCGTGCAGATGATTCCTTTCTATATCTATTACTCGATGTTCGGTTATCAGCGTGCCGGCGACCTGTTCTGGGCGGCGGGCGACATCCAGGCCCGCGGCTTCCTGATCGGCGGCACCGCCGGGCGCACCACCCTGGAAGGTGAAGGGCTGCAGCACGAGGACGGCCACAACCATGTGATGATTTCCAACATTCCCAATTGCGTGGCATACGATCCCACCTATGCCTATGAGATGGCGGTGATTCTCCAGGACGGCATGCGCCGCATGTTCCAGGAACAGGAAAACGTCTTTTATTACCTGACCGCCATGAACGAGAACTACGTGCATCCGCCGCTGCCCAAGGGCGCGGAGCCGGGCATACTCAAAGGCCTGTACCTGCTGCGCGACGGCGGACAAGGCAAACTGCGTGTGCAGCTCATGGGGTCCGGCACCATCCTGCGGGAAGTGGAGGCAGCTGCGGAGCTGCTGAAGAAAGACTGGGAGGTGACCGCGGACGTCTGGAGCGCCACCAGTTTCACCGAATTGCGCCGCGAGGGCCAGGACTGCACGCGCTGGAATCTGCTGCACCCGGACCAGAAACCACGTGTGCCTTACGTGGCACAGCAGCTGGCAAAGCACGCCGGCCCGGTGATCGCTGCCAGTGATTATGTGCGGCTGTTCCCCGACCAGATCCGTGAATTCGTGCCGCGCAGGTTTGTGGCCCTGGGCACCGACGGTTTCGGCCGCAGCGATACCCGCGAGGGTCTGCGGCACTTTTTCGAAGTGGATCGCCGTTATGTGACAGTAGCCGCGCTCAAGGCATTGGCGGACGAAGGCCAGCTGGAAGTGAAGCAGGTGAACGCCGCCATCAAGAAGTACGGCATCAACCCGGAAAAACCCAATCCGCTTACGGTTTGATTCCCGCTGGAAGTGAAAGTCACGTTATTTGAATCGAAAGACACAGCCGCCCCAATGAATAAAGTGAAGGCATGAGCAAAACCGTAGAAATCAAGGTTCCGGACATCGGCAACTTCAAGGACGTGGACGTCATTGAGGTGATGGTGAAGCCCGGCGATAGGGTGGAATCGGAGCAGGGGCTTATCACCCTGGAGACCGACAAGGCCGCCATGGACGTACCCTCGCCCCAGGCAGGCAGCGTCAAGCAGTTGAAGGTGAAGCAGGGCGACAAGGTTTCCGAAGGCACGGTGATTCTCATGCTGGAGGTTGCGGAGGATGCCGCGGTTGCAAAACCTGCGCCGCAGCCGGAAACCCCGCCGCCGGTAGCGGCGCCAAAACCAGCGGCCCCCGCTGCATCTGCGCCGCATCCGCCACCGCCCGCGGTGGTGGCGCCGGCAGCCGTAATGACCGTTGGCGCGCCCGGTTTCGGCAAGGCTCATGCCGGCCCTTCGGTGCGCAAACTGGCGCGGGAACTGGGTGTGGACCTGACGCGCGTCAGCGGCAGCGGACAGAAAGGCCGAATTACCCACGAGGACGTGAAGGCCTTCGTGAAAGCGGCCATGCAGGGCGGCACGGCGCAGGGCGGCGGACTGCCAAAGGTCCCGGAAGTGGATTTCGCCAGGTTCGGCGAGATCGAAATCAAACCGCTGTCGCGAATCAAGCGAATTTCCGGGCCGCGCTTGCAGGCTGCCTGGGTGAACGTGCCGCACGTGACCCAGCACGACGAGGCCGACATCAGCGAGCTGGACAACGTGCGCAAGGCGCTGAAATCCGATGCCGAAAAAGTCGGCGCCAAACTCACGCTGCTGGCGTTCATCGTCAAGGCCTGTGTAGAAGCCCTCAAGCAGTTTCCGGATTTCAACTCCTCGCTGGATGCAAACGGGGAAAATCTTGTTTACAAGGAATATTTCCACATCGGCTTCGCGGCGGATACACCCAATGGCCTGGTGGTTCCTGTCATCAAGCACGCCGACAGAAAGAACCTGTTTCAGGTGGCCAAGGAACTGGGTGAACTGGCCGATAAGGCGCGCGAAGGCAAATTGAAGATTGACGAGATGCAGGGCGGCACCTTCAGCATCTCCAGTCTGGGCGGCATCGGCGGCACTTCCTTCACGCCCATCGTGAACGCGCCGGAAGTGGCTATCCTGGGTGTATCACGCTCACAGATGAAACCCATCTGGGATGGCAAGGAATTTCAGCCGCGCCTGATGTTGCCGATTTCACTTTCCTATGATCATCGCGTCATCGACGGTGCCGCCGCTGCCCGTTTCACCACCTTCCTGTGCCAGGTCCTGTCACAGGTCCGTAATCTGGTGCTTTAAGACCATGCATCACAGCCGCCAGTGTTCCATCATCATTGACTGCGATACCCAGAACCTGGATGCGGCTGCGTCCTTCTGGAGCGAAGCTTTGGGACGGCCGGTCAACCTGCTGAAGAGCGGTGACCTGGAAAAATACCGGACACTGGATACGCCACCCGGACAGATTAAATGTGAAGTGCAGAAAGTCGAGCACCCCAGCCGCGCACATATCGACATAGAAACCGACAACATCGAGGCCGAGGTGCAGCGCCTCATCAAGCTGGGGGCGCGCGAAGTAGAGCGCGTCAGGCGCTGGGTGGTGATGGAAGCGCCCACCGGACAGAGATTCTGTATCGTTCCACCGCAGTTGCCGGATTTCCCCAAAGGCGCCAACCGCTGGTCATGAGACACTTATTTGTAAAACCGTTATTCAATTTCCGCCGCCTGAGCCTTCTCCAGAAACCAGAGTGTAAGCATGGCGAACATCATTGAAATTAATGTTCCCGACATCGGCAACTTCAAGGATGTGGATGTCATCGACGTGCTGGTGAAACCCGGCGAGCGGGTGGAAGCGGAGCAGGGGCTCATCACCCTGGAAACCGACAAGGCCGCCATGGACGTGCCCTCGCCCCAGGCGGGCGTGGTTAAGGAACTGAAGATCAAAAAAGGCGGCAAGGCATCCCAGGGCACGCCGATTCTGACCATGGAAGTGATGGATGCAGTGACCACGTCAAAAACGACAGTTGTTCCCCCCTCACTCCAGCCCTTTCCCGCCAGGGGAGAGGGTATAAATGCGCGCCCAGTTCCCAAGGCGGTGCAGTCAGTCCCAGCGGGAACCGTGGGTATGGATCTGCATAAATCCCCCTCGCCGCCTTCAGGGGGAGAGGGCCGGGGTGAGGGGGTGAAATCAATTTCCGGCTCGGCCACTGAATATTCAGGAAAAGTGGATCTGGAATGCGAAGTGCTGGTGCTGGGTTCCGGCCCCGGTGGCTACACCGCGGCGTTTCGGGCCGCGGACCTGGGCAAAACCGTGGCCCTGGTGGAGCGTTATTCATGTCTCGGCGGCGTATGCCTGAACGTGGGCTGCATCCCTTCGAAAGCACTGCTGCATGCGTCCAAGGTCATCGAGGAAGCCGCCGAAATGGCGGAACGCGGCATTGTCTTCGGCAAACCCAGGCTGGATCTGAACAAACTGCGCGCCTGGAAGAACAGCGTGGTGGGTAAACTTACAGGCGGTCTGGCAGGCCTGGCGAAACAACGCAAAGTTCAGGTAGTGCAAGGCGTCGGCAGGTTTATTTCACCCCATCATCTGGCTGTGGAAGCGCAAGCCGGCAAAAAAGTCCTGCGCTTCGACCAGTGCATCATCGCCGCCGGCTCCCAGGCGGCAAAAATCCCCGGTTTCCCGGAAGATCCGCGCATTCTCGATTCCACCTCGGCCCTGGAACTGGAGGAATTACCGGAACGCATGCTGGTGATCGGCGGCGGTATTATCGGCCTGGAAATGGCCTGTGTGTACGATGCATTGGGCGTGAAGATCACGGTGGTGGAACTCACCGATACGCTGATTCCGGAAGCTGACCGTGATCTGGTGAGGGTGTTGCAGAAGCGTATCGAAAAACGTTACGAACAAATCCTGTTGGGCGTGAAGGTGGCGAAACTTGAAGCCACCAAGCAAGGGATAAAGGCGACGTTCGATGGCAAAAACGCACCGGCCTCGCAGACTTATGGCCGGGTGCTGGTGGCCGTGGGCCGCCGGCCCAACGGCAAATTGATTGATGCCGGAAAGGCCGGTGTCATGGTGGACGATCGCGGCTTCATTCCCGTGGATCGGCAGCAGCGCACCAATGTGGCGCACATCTTCGCCATCGGCGACATTGCCGGCAATCCCATGCTGGCCCACAAGGCCAGCCATGAGGCCAAGGTGGCGGCGGAAGCCGCAGCCGGCTTGAAGGTATTCAATGACGCGCGCGCCATTCCGTCGGTTGCCTACACCGACCCGGAAGTGGCGTGGGTGGGACTCACCGAGAAACAGGCCGGGGAACAGGACATCGAAACCGCCAAGGGAATATTCCCCTGGATCGCCAGCGGCCGCAACCTGTCCCTCGGCCGCGACGACGGCATGACCAAACTGTTGTTCGAACCCGGGACACGCCGCATTCTTGGCGCCGGCATCGTCGGCACCAATGCCGGCGACCTGATTGCGGAACTGGCCCTCGCCATCGAGATGGGTAGTGATGCAACCGATGTTGGCCTGACGGTGCATCCGCACCCGACCCTGTCCGAGACCGTGATGTTCGCGGCCGAGGCCTTTGAAGGCACCATCACCGACTTATATATGCCGAAGAAAAAATAGGTCATATGGTCAAATATATTTAGTCTCATTATGGCCTGATGCGAGCCGGAGGCATCTGTGAAGAAACGCGCAACGGGATCATTCGAAGTCACAATTAATCCACTGCAGCCTTTCAACAAAGACCAGGGTTCCAATCTTGGCCGCCTGTCCATTGAAAAGATTTTTCACGGTGATCTTGAAGCCACCGGCAAGGGAGAGATGTTGGCCGGCGGCGACCCAAAGCAGGGTTCGGCGGGCTATGTGGCGATGGAGCAGGTGGCCGGCACACTGCATGGCAGGAAGGGGGCATTCCTTCTGCAGCACAATGGCAGCATGGCCCGAGGTGCGCAGTCGCTCTCAATTACGGTGGTGCCGGATTCAGGCAGCGGTGCTCTTGCTGGTATCAGTGGTGCGGTGACGATAAAAATCGAAGACGGCAGGCATTTTTATGCATTCGACTACACGCTTCCAGGATAAAATCATTAGTGTGAATGAATCCGGGTCATGCCGATGAAGACTTGATACCCGACTCGGTATGTGCTTGACAGTCCGGTATTCGTTTGCACATGATTCCACTGATATGGGGAACTTCCGGCCTGGCAGGGGCATGCTATGGATCATATCCTGAAATGGCTGGGGATCTCGCTGGGCTGTGTGGTGTTGCTGGTGGTGCTGGCCATGGTGGTGTTCTACGCCGCCTCCGATTACCAGTTCCGCCGCACGTATAACACGCCCCGGCTGATACTGGCCGTACCGCACGATCCGGCAGCCGTTGCCGCCGGACGCTTCATCGCCATCACCCGCGGTTGCAGCGGGTGCCACAACGGCAGCCTGCAGGGGCAGGTGTTCTTTGACGACCCCTGGATCGGCAGGGTGGTCACCCCAAATATCACTCAGGTGATCCAGCATTACAGCGACTCCCAGCTGGCGCGGGCGCTGCGTTATGGCGTGCGTCCGAATGGCACCAGTGTGGTGATTATGCCGTCGAGCATGCTGTATTACCTGAGTGACACCGATCTGGCGGATTTGATCGCCTATCTGCGCTCGGTGCCGACGGTGACCAATTCCCTGCCCACAACCCGGATCGGTATACTGGGCCGGTGGATGTTCTTGACCGGAAAAATACCTTTTCAGGCGGCCCTCATCCAGAAGCTGGGTCCGCGCATCAACCCAGGCAAGCCAGAAGCGACGGCCGCCTACGGCGATTACCTGGTGCATTCCACCTGCACCGAATGTCATGGCTGGAATTTGCGTGGCGATCCGCTGGTGGGGGCGCCGGATCTGATCGTCGCCAAAGCTTACACGCAGGAGAACTTCGCTCGCCTCATGAATACCGGCATCGGCAATGGCAACCGCGACCTGGGATTGATGAGTGAAGTGGCCAGGCAGCGCTTCAGTCATTTCAACAGTGTGCAGGTCGATGCCATGTATGCGTATCTGCAGACGCTAACCCCGGCCCACTGAGTGTCAGGCGGCAACATGTTGAAATCCAGCAAACAACTTAACGAGTCCGGTTTTTACGATTCCTACGCGAGCTTTTCGCGCACCCTGCGCGCCTGGCTGGTGGCGTACGGTGTGGGCGTGCCGGTGTTGCTGGTGAGCCAGGAATTCATCGCTTCGGCCATCGTCCGGGCAGGCAACGGCGCCCTGGTTACCTGGCTGTTTCTCGCCGGTGTGGCGATCCAGGTGATCGCGGCGCTGTTATACAAGTACTCCATGGCCTATCTGTACTTCTCGGCCGCCGATTCCGGCCTGGACGGCGGACTGCGGGTCAAAGCGGCGGAATGGCTGTCAAACGCCATCTGGCTGGAGGCCCTGTTCGATATTACCAGCATCGTCTTGATGGTTTGGGGCACTTATCTGGTAGTGGCATCCGTGTTGATGCGCGGTGGTTGAGCCGGATGGATCCCCGCCGGCTGGGAAATATCAGGAGCAATGCAATGCTGGAAATGAGGCCAAACTGCGAATGCTGCGGCAACGACCTGCTGCCGGCATCGGAACACGCCATGATCTGCAGCTTTGAATGCACCTTCTGCGAAGCCTGCGCGCTGCAGCGTTTCCACGGCGTTTGCCCCAACTGCGGCGGCGAATTCACCCGGCGGCCGGTTCGCCCGGCGCCCTTGCTGGACAAATATCCCGCTTCCACCAAACGCGTGCATAATCCGGTATGCGGCGAATCGGACCGCCCGCGAAACCGGGCTGTGGATAACAACCAATGAAAAAGCTTCCGGAAATTTTCGAAAACAACCGTGCCTGGGCTGCGGGTATGACCCGCAAGCAGCCGGAATTCTTCAAGCGGCTGGCCGAGCAGCAGAATCCGAAATATCTGTGGATCGGCTGTTCCGACAGCCGCGTGCCCGCCAACGAGATCATGGGGCTCATGCCGGGCGAGGTGTTCGTGCACCGCAACGTGGCCAACGTGGTGGTGCATACCGATCTGAACTGCCTGTCCGTGATCCAGTACGCGGTGGACGTGCTCAAGGTGCAGCACATCATCGTCTGCGGCCATTACGGCTGCGGCGGCGTGCAGGCGGCCTGGCAGGGGACCAAGCTCGGCATGATCGAAAACTGGCTGTTGCACGTACGCGACGTGAAGCAACTGCATCTTGCTGAATTATCCGGTCTGCATGACGAGCACCGGCAGCTGGACAGGTTATGTGAATTAAATGTACTGGAGCAGGCAAGGCATGTCTGCCGGACCACCATCGTGCAGGACGCCTGGGCACGCGGCCAGGCATTGAGCATACATGGCTGGGTGTATGGATTGCGCGACGGACTGTTGCGCGACCTGGGCGCCTGTTTCAGCAGTCCCGGGGATATCGGCGGAGCGGAATAAGCCGGGGTTATACTTGGCTGCAATCAGCGCACCGATTGACGCATCCTGGTTTTGGGTGACATCCAACAACACCAGCAAAATGATAATAGTCACACCGGCCTTGAATCTCACAGTTTCATTGGAGGGCCTATGAACAAGAAGCGTGTTTTGACCATGTTCTCCACGACGCTAATGGTGTTAGCCCTGTCGGGTATATACCCGCTGCAGACTGCAGCCGCTCCAATACGGCCGTTTGAGGGCCGGCCGCCGGTGGCTCCGGTGCGGCCGTTCACCACGGATTATTTCGGCATCAAGGTGGTGGACCCGTACCGTTACATGGAGAACCTGAAGGATCCCCAGGTGCAGGCCTGGTTCCGGGGCCAGAATGCCTACACCCGCGAGGTGCTGGACAGCATCCCGGGCCGAAAGGCGCTGCTGGCGCGGATCAGGGCCCTGGATGAATCCGCTTCGGCCCGGGTCATGGACGTGCGCCGGCTGCCGGGCGGCATTTATTTCTATCAAAAGCGCACGGCCAGTGAAAACAACTTCCGGCTATACGTGCGCGACGGGCTCAACGGACCGGAAAAGCTGGTGCTGGATCCGGACAAATATCCGGCAGCCAAGGGCTCTCACAATTCCATCAGTTACTACTCACCCTCCTGGAATGGCCAGTGGGTGGCCGTGGGGGTTTCCGCGGGCGGTTCGGAAAATGCCGTGATTCATATCATCAACGTGGCCACCGGCAAGGATTCCCCGGAAACCATCGACCGGGCGCGCTTCGGCTCCGTGAACTGGCGCCCCGACAACCACTCCTTCTTTTATAACCGCTTGCAGAAACTGAAACCCGGCCAGTCTGCCAATACGGCGGAAGAAAAAAGCATCGATTACCTGCACGTGGTGGGTGCCAATCCCGATAAGGACGTGGCCGTGATGGGCTTCGGCGTGAATCAGTCGATCCCGGTAGCACCCACAGATCTGCCATTCGTAGTCACTGCGCCGGGTTCCGATTACGCCATTGCGTTCCTGGCGCACGGTGTTCTGAATGAAGTCACCATGTACGATGCGCCGCTGGACAGCGTCGGCAAGCCCGGCACCCGCTGGCAGAAAATCTGCGATGTGGCCGACGACGTGACCGGCGCCGACGTTCACGGCGGTGATCTATACCTGCTGACACACCAGGATGCGCCGCGCTTCAGGGTGGTCCGCACCAGCCTGGCGCATCCGGATTTCGCCCGCGCCGTGACGCTGGTGCCCGAGGGTGGCGCGGTCATCAACAATATCGCCGCCGCCGCCGACGCCCTTTACATCGAGGAGACTGATGGAGTGCTGGGCCTGATCGAGCGGCTGCCGTACTCGGGCGGCCCGGCCGAGAACCTCACGCTGCCTTTCGAAGGCACCGCCCAGGTGGCATCCTCTGATCAACGGGTGGCCGGTGTTTTACTCGCCATGGCCTCCTGGGCCCGTGCTCCGCGAATCTATTCCTATGATCCTGGCACCGGCAAGATCGTAAACACCGGGCTGCAGCCCCTGGGGCCGAACGACAATCCCACCGACATTGTTTCCGAGGAGGTCAAGGTCAAGAGCTGGGACGGGGTGATGGTGCCGCTATCCATCGTCTACAAGCGCGGCCTGAAGATGGACGGCAACAACCCCACCTTGATGCGCGGGTACGGCTCTTACGGCATCACCTTCAATCCCTCGTTCAATCCAATGCTGCTGGCGTTTCTCGAAAAGGGCGGGGTGTACGCAGTGGCGCATGTACGTGGCGGCGGTGAGTACGGCGAGGAGTGGCATCGCTGGGGCATGAAGCTCACCAAGCCCAATACCTGGCGTGATTTCATCGCCTGCGCTGAGTACCTGATAGATCACAAGTTCACCTCGCCGGCGAGAATGGCGGGCATGGGCACCAGTGCCGGCGGCATCACCATCGGGCGCGCCATTACCGAACGCCCCGACCTGTTTGCGGCGGCCATCGACCAGGTGGGCGTGTCTGACGCATTGCGCGAGGAGTTTTCCCCCAACGGGCCGCCCAACATTCCCGAGTTTGGCAGCGTCAAGACCCTGTGGGGTTTCGAGGACCTGTACGCCATGGACGCCTACGTACACGTGCGCAAGGGCGTGCGCTACCCGGCCGTGCTGCTTACCACCGGCTTCAACGATCCCCGGGTTTCACCCTGGGAGGCGGGCAAAATGACCGCCCGGCTGCAGGCCGACAGCGCCAGTGGCAGGCCCGTGCTGTTGCGGGTGGACTACGAAGCCGGCCATGGTTTCGGTTCCACCAAGACCCAGGTGGAGGACACCCTGGCGGATGAAATGAGTTTTCTGTTCTGGCAGTTCCGCATGCCGGGTTTCCAGCCCATGCAGAAGAAATAAGTCCATGTTGTATCCTGGGTGCGCCATTAATTGCGGCGCACCCAGGATGAGCAATGGCGATGCCCATTACTTTGTTACACAAACCATTGCGCGCAACTCTGGTGGTGGGTTTGCAGACTGTATTGATCACGGGACTCAGTTACTATCTGGGAGAAATATTCACGGCCGTGTTTCACGGCTCCTCTGCACAAATCGGAGGACTGTGGTCAGCTCTTTCCGGCCTGATCGTGTTGCAGAGCACTATCAGGGAAACGCTAAAATCATCCCTGCTGCGTCTGATCGGTACTTTCATCGGCGCGCTGATCTGCGCCATTTATCTCTGGCTGTTCGGTTTCAGCATTATCGGCATGGCTCTTTGCGCGGGCCTGACCATGTCCATCTGTTATCTGCTGAACATTTTTGAATATGCCCGGCTGGCGGCAGTGACTGTTGTGATTATCGCGGTCATCAGTGTACGTACGCCGGATATATCCCCGTTCCTGAACTCATTTTTGCGTTTTTGCGAGGCGGTTATTGGCGTCGGCATCTGTATCGCATGCGTGTACGGACTGCGGCCGTTGGTATGGCAGCGCGGCTAGCTTGGTTAACCTCAGCTTGCTGTTAGATGGCCTGTCACTGCTAGTTAAGCGCCGAGCTGCTTGAATAGACGGGTACCGACTATTCCAATATTATTCATGCTAGACATCGAACAGCCCCGCAAGGGGCTGTTCGATTTATGCGGAATGAAACACCCTGCCAGGGCATGTATGATTCTTGTGCATGGTGGTTAATCTATACTCCGGCAAGCAGCGGGGATGGGATTCATAGGAGTGAACTTATGCGTATCGGTCTTGGTACACGGGTGATCCTTTCGGCGGCGATCGCCGCCACCGCAATTGTCTACAGCTATGTCACCCTAACGCCTCGCGGTGTTCCCGTGAACGGCCAACAGTTGAACGATTATGTAGCGGTTATCCACCCATTTTCCGGAGTGCCGTTGCCACCCGGCCTGCAGGATGGAGACCGCTTCGACATCCGTAAACAGGATATTGCCACCCGCATCGCCTTCATGACTTCTGCAGTCCCGCTGGGGTATGTGATCCATGCAGTCATCGACCGTGGCACAGCTACCATGGTGGTACCGGTCACCGTCGTGAGTCTCAAAAATCTTGATAAACCCGGACAACCGGGTCATGTGGGATCGATCCAATGGCTGAATCTTGGCACTGTCTACCTACTCGGTGTTATTTCACTTTTACTCCTGTGGCGCGGGCGTGATCGTGCGGCCTTCGGTATGGGCTTATGGGCGACTACATTTCTGCTTTCATATCTGTTCCACAACACGCCACTGGCTGGCTGGGTAAGTTTCGCAGCCATCTGTCTCAATGTCGCCTGCTTTTTGGCTGCGCGAGTAGGGTTTTACATCATGATCGAGGCGGGTCTGGCACGGGCCTTGAAACCAAAGCAGCGTACCGTGTATCGCACTGCGTTCCTAATACTGCTGGCATCGGGTGCAGTACAGGCGTACGGCGCCGTGCTGGTACGGCTCCTCACCGGTTCCCCACAGTATCTGGACTGGCAGTATGGCCTGATCCTGACCGCAAGCTACTTTGTACCCATCGTCATGCTGTTTTCAGGTTACCGTCCCGCCACGCCGCACGACCGGGTGCGCATCCGCTGGATGCTCGCCAGTGGACTTGTCTGGGTGTGCTACATCTCGCTGACAAACTCGCCGGTGTTCGGCGGTTATGCGTCAGCGTTGCTCGCCCAGATCCTGGCAGTCATTGCGCTGCTGGGATTCCTGTATGCGGTGCTGATGTTGCGAGTGGTGGACATCTCGGTGGTGATCGACCGGGCGCTGGTATACGGCGGAGTGACCGCCCTGGTGGTGGGCGTCATCGCCGCCGCCAACAGCCTGGCATTGCACGAAACCCTGACACCGGGCGCCAGCCTGTTACTGCAGGTGCTGGTGCCGCTGTCATTGGGCATCGTGCTGGCAAAGGTGCGGGACTATGCAGACGTGATCGTGGACCGGGTGTTCTTTCGCAGTAAGTACCTTGCTGAAACCGCGCTGCGGGCTTTCGCGCACCGCGCCGTTTACATTGAAGATGTCTCCAAACTGCTGGATACGGCGGCGGAGGAGGTCCGGCGCCACACCGGTTCGCCGGCAGTGGCCATTTATTCCGTAGACGAGTCTGGTTATCGCCGCCTGCGCTTATCCGGCAGCGCGGACTTTGCTTTGGAAATCGATAACGACGACCCGGCCATGGTGGCGGTGCGCGCCGAACAGGGGGCGGTGGATCTGGCCGGCTTGCGCAGCGCCATGGGCGATGACGGCTGTATCTTTCCCATGCTGGTCCTGGGCAGGTTGCGTGGTCTTGTGGTATGCGCCAACCGGCCTGGCGAACACTACGCATCCTACGAAAAGACGCTGCTTCTGGAGGTTGCGCATGCAGTAGGCGCCGCCTGGCGCATCCTTATCGGCCGCAGCAATGAAGCTTATGTGCGCGCCATGGCGGAGGGCAGGCTCACTACCCTGAAGCGGGCGCGTGACAGGGCCAAGGCATTGGTGGCGGCTTAGAAAAACGCCGCAGTATGTAGGCGACTGCGGCGTTATAGCGGTTCAGATTCCTGACGTTTGTTATTAACGGCGCGATTCCGTGTACACCGCGAGCAGGCAACTAGATCGCTCGCAATGATATGTCAGCAACTATGCTTTGGCGTTCCGGAACAGGTTGATGGCGAACAGCAACATCCCGATGAATACCACAATCGCCCCGATGATGACCACCGGCAACAGTGCCGGCCGGTGATTGATCATCAGGGCCAGGGACACCATGGACACCGGCAAGCCAAGGTTGTGCAGCCAGAAATGCCAGCGCTGCAGGGGGCTGGCCGCCATGCGCGGGAATATCTGGTATACGAGGCCCGCCAGGGCCAGCGTTACCCAGCCAAGCAGATTGAGATGCGCATGTACGGGAATGTACTGCATTTGCTCGGTGGCCCCCATGTACAGACCCACCAGCATGCCGATCAATACGTAAACCACCGCGATTTTGAGCCAAAGCGCTCCCACGTTATTTGCCGTGCTGCCGTTCATTCGATTTCTCCCAAGTTAAGGAACTGTTTTCACCGGTTTATTCAGCGCCAAAAACCAGGTGCTGTTTAGTGAGCCGCAGCCATGGAAATGAACGCAGCCCGGCACACACAATACAAGAGCAGAACGGATAAAAGCAAAACCTGTACTAACAGGGGCTGTGGAATACACAGACATATGGGGCATGCAGGCATTGAAATACCTGTACTATTAACCTGGATACGGATTTTTAAAGTAGCGCAGCTATGAAGAAAAAGGAAATTTTATCTTGCCTGGTGGTGCTGGCAGCCGGGGTTGCCTGGTATTACACCGAGCTATTATGGGTGGGATTCATGGTGATCTGGATTTACCTGGCGCTTTACGCGCACCACGGTATCGATCCAGTGGTGTTTTATGCGGGCGGCCTGGTGGGGACGGTGCTTGCGCAGCTGGCGCCGTCCCTGCTGTCTGCCTGGTTCATCAGCCACGTCCAGCCCCGGCATTGGCTGTGGTACAGCCTGCTGGCCATGTTGCCGGTCATTGTCCTGTCGCTGGTTCATTATTTCAGCAATGCCGAAAGTTACCGCGGCTTTATGTGGGTTTTATACTGCATTGAAACCGTCATCCTGCTGGTGCAGGTTCCGCTGCTGCTGCGCTGGTTTTACCGGATTGCGGATCGGCGCAACACGGGCAAACAGACGGCGGCAATTCAGGGCGATTCCTGATGCGCACCATTATTTTGGCGGCTATTATTCTGTTGGTATCGTTATACCCGGCCAATCCCGCATGCGCCAACGCACTGGCCGATCCAATCGCCGGATTCACGCCCGGGCAGCTGTATCGGGCCATCGCCCATGAAGACCGGCTGCTGTTCAATGCGGTGTTCACAACCTGCGATCTCAAGGTGTTGGATGGGCTGCTGACGGACAATTTTGAGTTCTACCACGACCGCTGGGACCTGATTGCAACCTCCAAGGCCCAGTTCGTGGCCAACATCAGGAATTTATGTGAGCGCCAGGCCAAGGGCATCGACTACCGTGCCAAACGCGTGCTGGTGCCGGGCAGCCTGAAGGTCTACCCGCTGCACCATTACGGCGCCATCGAAACCGGCGTGCACCGTTTCTACCGCCTCACGCCCGGAAAACCAGAGCAACTCACGGAAACTGCCAAGTTCTTCTAGGTGTGGAAATATGACCAGGGGAAATGGCTGCTGGTGCGGGTGTTCAGCTACGACCACCACGACGCGGATTGGCCAAAACCTGCTAACAAACACTGAAAGGTATCCGGCCAGCCAGATAAGCAGGAAGCTGGTTTATGGTCGAGGGATAAACCCGCTCAACCACAATGTCTCAGCGGCTCTTAACGATCAGCTCCATCACCGGGTGAATCTCCCAAACCGATACAGTTTTTTGCGCCGGCCGGCGGTTCCCAAAGTTGCCGCGTGGAGCATGATCGGTGTCATAAAACGCCTCACCCACCACGGTGATGACCGGATGCTCCATAAGGTGCAGCAGCTTGTCGGAGGTGGTGAACGGGAATTGCTGTGAAGACCAGGAAAACACCGTCCTGCGGATGCTGCACCAGGGGGTGCCGGCCTGCACATCGGTGTTGGAAGGCACTTCCACATCCATTTTCATGATGTTTCTGTTGTTGGTTACCGGCGCATCCTCCAGCTCGATGTGCAGATCGCCGTCCGCTTCGGCCCTCACTAGCACCACCTTGCCTGTGACTTGATACCACTTTTTCTCTGCCGGCAGGCGATGTTCATTTCTGCCGTAC
>JAGWOR010000003.1 GCA_028870845.1 Gammaproteobacteria bacterium
CACAAACAGCGCCACCGTGATCAGGAACTTCAGGGCTTCACCCACCAGGATGCGGCTCAGCCACTGTTGCGGACCCACTCCCGGTCCGCCGGCGAACATTTTCAACACCATAAACAGGCTGGCGATCACATTGATCAGGCCGCCGGTGACCGCAGACCAGGCCGCAAGCCGCCCCGCAATCAGGGCCGCCGCCAGCCCCGTTAATGCCGCCACCGCTACCTGCAGGCCGATGAGGAAGTAGGCGCCCTGCCGGGC
Source organism: Gammaproteobacteria bacterium (assembly GCA_028870845.1). Taxonomy (GTDB): domain Bacteria; phylum Pseudomonadota; class Gammaproteobacteria; order Natronospirales; family REEB76; genus REEB76. The sequence continues at coordinate 256 of JAGWOR010000003.1, forward strand.
CTTGGCGAATGAGCCAGCCATGTGCCGCGCTTCCTAAATACAAAAAATGCCACTTCGTTACCGGGGTGGCAGTTCCACAAGCCCATGCGTCTGTGGTGAGCCGCCTATTTTAACGGGCCGGCGGGGTATCTTCAATGAAATTGGGGCGGAAAGCGCTCAGTTAAGCGGCCACCCCGGAACGATTCGCATCAGCGAATGCGCGCCAGAATACCATCCAGTTCATCGAGGCTGGTGTAATGAATAATCAGCCGGCCCTTGCCGCCGGCTCCGGCTTCCACGTTCACCTTGGCGCCTAGTTTCTGGGTCAACTCGGTTTCCAGGTGGCGCACATTGGGATCCACCCGCCGTGCCCCCCTGCTGGATGAGCCGCCATTTTCCTTCAGCAGGCGGCGCACCAGGCTTTCGGTCTCGCGTACCGAAAGATGCCGGGCCACCACCTTGTGTGCGGCATCGGTTTGGGCGGGGCCTTTGAGGGCCAGCAGCGCCCGGGCATGCCCCATTTCCAGGTCGCCGCGCTCCACATGCGCCTTGACCGCGTCAGTGAGCTCCAGCAGCCGCAACAGGTTGGTGACCGCGGCCCGGGAACGGCCCACCGCTTCTGAAGCCTGCTGGTGGGTCATATCGAATTCGCTGATCAATCGCTGCAGGGCCTGGGCTTCTTCCAGCGGATTAAGATTTTCCCGCTGGATGTTTTCGATGAGCGCCATGGCGATGGCGGTGCGGTCGGGAACCTCGCGCACCACTGCCGGAATCTGGTGCAGACCTGCCATTTGCGCCGCCCGCCAGCGGCGTTCCCCGGCGATGATTTCGTAGCGGCGCGGGCCTTTGGCCGGGCCGGAACTGTCCTGGGCTTCCACGGGCCGCACCACGATGGGCTGCACCAGGCCCTGGGCCTTGATGGAATCCGCCAGATCCTGCAAGCCGTCGGGATGCATCTGCATACGGGGCTGGAATTTGCCCGGCTGGATCAGGTCCACCGCGATATCGCGCATCTCCTCGGTGCTGGTTTCCGCATCCAGGGCAGCCGGCAGGGCGCCGCCCAGCAAGGCATCCAATCCGCGACCCAGGCCCTTGCGTTTCGCCGCCACGTTTACACCTCTCTCGAAGAGCCGGGGATTGTAGCAGCAACACCGGAACCCGCGCTGCGCTGTTTTTCCCGGCGCAGCATTTCACCGGCCAGCGCCAGATACGAGAGCGCGCCGCGCGAAGTCTCGTCGTGTTTCAGGGCCGGCAGGCCGAAGCTCGGGGCTTCCGCCAGGCGTACGTTGCGCGGAATGATGGTGTTGTAAACCTGCTTGCCGAAATGCTGGATAAGCTGTGAGGACACCTCGTTGGCCAGATTATTTCTGGGATCGAACATGGTGCGCAGCAATCCCTCGATATGCAGGCGCGGATTGACATGCTTCAGACGTTCGATGGTTGCCATCAAGGAAGACAGGCCTTCCAGTGCGTAGTATTCGCACTGCATGGGGATCAACACGGCGTCGGCGGCCACCAAGGCGTTTACCGTTAGCAGGTTGAGTGACGGCGGACAGTCGATCAGCACATAATCAAATTCGTCACGCACTTCCGCGAGTGCTTCCTGCAGGCGGCTGTCGCGGCGCTCCGCGTTCAGCAAGCCTACTTCCGCCGCTGTCAGATCGCTGTTGGCGGGTAACAGCTTGAAGCCGGCGGTATCCAGGTTCACCAGTGCCTCGCGGAGGCGAGTCTCACCCATCAGCACTTCAAAGCTGCCGTGTGCCAGCGCGTGCTTGTCTACACCGCAACCCATGGTGGCGTTGCCCTGGGGATCCACGTCCACCAGCAAAACGCGGCGCTTGGTGGCGGCCAGTGACGCCGCGAGATTCACGGCGGTGGTGGTCTTACCGACGCCGCCCTTCTGATTGGTGATGGCGATGATTCTGCCCATATCTGTCCAGCAGGAGGGCCTCAATGGCCGCATTCAAAGCACCCGTGTTGCTGCAGGCGCAGGCTTACGATTTTTTGATTTCCACTACGCAACGCTCGGCATCCAGTCCAGGCAGCTTGAGCGCATGGACTACGGCCGAGTAACCGGCCGGTATCTTGTTGAGCTCATCCACCGGCAGCACGCCTTTCATGGCCAGAAAAGATGCCTGCGGCCCGCCCAGATGGCCGGTGAAGCGCACAAAATCATCCAGGGATGCGAAGGCGCGGCTGATAACGGTAGCAAACAGTTCCGCAGGGCGATAGTCCTCGGCGCGTACCTGCATGGCCTGCACGTTGCGCAGGCCCAGTGCGGCCGCGGCATGGGTAATGAAGCGGGATTTCTTGGCATTGCTGTCCAGCAGCACGAACTCCCTATCCGGACAGGCCAATGCCAGCGGGATCCCGGGCAGGCCGGCACCGCTGCCTACATCGGCGATCCGCCGGCCCTGTAGATAAGGCAGCACGCTGAGGCTGTCCAGCAGGTGCTTGCTGACCATCTGCGCGGGCGCACGGATGGCAGTGAGGTTATAGGCGGCGTTCCATTTGGCCAGCAGCTGGATATAGTCCAGTAGCGCCTGCTCCGCCCCAGCCGGCAGATGCAACTGCAACTGCGCGCAGCCGCCGGTCAGCTGCGCCTTGAGATCGGCGGAATTCATGCTTGGAACCTGCTGGAATGCAGTTCAGTATTGCGAAGTGGGTGGTGGCACCACGCGCAGAACCTCTTCCACCGTGGTCACGCCTTCCGCCACCTTCTGGGCGCCGCGCAATCGCAAGGGCTTCATGCCGGCGCGCATCGCCTCCTGGCGCAGCGCATCGATATCAAAATCCTTGGTGATCAGCTTTTTGATGGCGGGAGAAAACCCCATCATTTCGTACAGGCCGATGCGGCCTTTGTAACCGGTATTGCGGCATTCCAGGCAACCGATGGCGTGATACGCGCGCTTGGGATTGTGGGCCTTCCAGGGCGCCACCAGCGCATTCCATTCATCGTCACTGAGCTGGCCTTCCTTTTTGCAATTCGGACACAGGGTTCGAACCAGTCGTTGGGCAATGACCGCCAGCAGGGTGGACTGCAGCAGAAACGGAGGTACATCCAGGTCCAGCAAGCGGCTGACGGAAGACGGCGCATCGTTGGTGTGCAGCGTGGACAGCACCAGATGGCCGGTGAGCGAGGCTTGTACCGCCATTTCTGCGGTTTCGGCGTCGCGGATTTCACCGATCATGATGATGTCCGGATCCTGGCGCAGCAGGGTGCGCACACCATTGGCGAAGGTCAGGTCGATATTGGGCTGCACCTGCATCTGGTTGAGGGCCGGATCCACCATTTCGATGGGATCTTCCACCGTGCACACGTTGACATCGGGTTTGGCCAGCTGCCTCAAGGTGGTATACAGGGTGGTGGTCTTGCCGGAGCCGGTGGGTCCGGTCACCAGGATGATGCCGTGGGGGTTGTCGATCATGGCCTGCCAGAATTTTTCGTCCGGCTCCGAGATTCCCAACTCGCGGTAGGAACGCGTCAGCACCGTCGGGTCGAAGATGCGCATCACCAGTTTCTCGCCGAACGCGGTCGGCATGCTGGATATGCGCAGTTCCACTTCCTGGCCGTTGGGATTGCGGGTCTTGATGCGCCCGTCCTGGGGCCGGCGTTTCTCGGAGATATCCATGCGCGCCAGAATTTTTATGCGGCTGGTGACCGGCGCCAGCACCGCTACCGGAAACTGGTAAACCTGGTGCAGCACGCCGTCGATGCGGAAGCGGATCAGTCCCGCCTCACGCCGCGGTTCGATATGAATGTCGCTGGCGCGCTGGTCGAAAGCGTACTGCAGCAGCCAGTCAACGATGCTCACCACATGCTGGTCGTTGACATCCAGCTTGCCGGCGCGGCTCAACTCGATAAGCTGTTCGAAATTCTGTATGCCGGTAGCTGCGCTGCCGAGATTCTGGCTCTCGGCGCCGATCACTGAACGTGAAATGGAATAAAACTCCACCAGGTAGCGGGCGATGTCTTCCGGGTTGGAAACCACGCGCTTGATCTTTTTCTGCTGGATCTGGGTGATCTCGCGTTCCCATTCCCGCTCGTAGGGTTCGGCAGTGGCCACCACGATCTCATCCGCAGTGACCTCCACCGGCAGTACCTTGAAGCGCGAGGCGTAGCCCTGGGAGATCACCCCGGTGATGCGGCGCATGTCGAGTTTCAGCGGATCAATGCGGAAATACGGCAGATCCACTTTCTGGGCCAGCCATTGGGTCAGGCTCTCGACGCTCAGCTGGGTATTTGGCTGGCGCGCATCCGGCCAGCCGCGCTTGCCGATCACAGAAAGCGGGTGCTGGTCATCATAAGCACCGCGTTGCGCCAGCCCGCGCAGCAGCGCGGCGCGTTCCGCGGTGAGCATACCGTCGGCCTCCAGCCAGGTAAGCACTTCCGGCAACGGCAGCTTGCGGTCAGGCTCGTTTTTGAGCGGGCGTGGACTGGACATGGCTCCAGTGTAGTCAAAAGCCAAGCAGCCTGCACAGGACTGGCGTGGCGCCCATGGTTACCGGGAGTTTTCAACAACCAGCCCTGATCCAACACGGATTCCCAGACCGGACCCGGGATAAACTCAGGACCAAGGGATGAACTAGGGCGGCAGCAGCTTCTGAGGGTCGGTGATCTTCAAACTGGCGAGCCTGCCGGTTTTCAGGTTCAGCACCGCAATGCGGTTGTGGTCGGTGTCGGCGATGTACAGATTGTCGCCGGCCGCGCTCAAGCCGCCCGGCTCATCGAACTCGTCGTGACCGCCCGCGATCGTGGTAACACGCCGGGTTTTGGGATCCAGTTTCTTGATCTTGCTGTTGTAGGTATCGGCGATGTACAGCTCACCTTCATGCCAGGCAATGCCCAGGTCATGCTGCAGCCGCACGGCATCGCCGACGCCATCCACATCGCCGAAGTCAAACAGCCCGGTGCCCACCAGCGTGCGCACCTGCGCGCCCGGCCCGAACCCCACTTGGCGCACGGCACTGGCCTCTGGATCGGCAACATATAAGTACCTGCCGTCGGTGGTCAAACCGCTGGACTGGGCGAAACTCGCGTCCAGGAGCGAGCCGTCCTGGATGCCTTCCTGGCCGCTGCCGGCGTACAGTGAGATGGTGTCGGTGGCCGGATCGTAAGTCCACAGCTGGTGTTGCCCCGCCATGGCGATGTACAGCAAGCCGTCATGAACCAGCACCGCCCAAGGGGTGTTCAGTTCAGCCTTGCCCGTCGGCATTGATGTTTCCGTCATATAGGTCTGCTGTCCATTGCCGGCCACGGTGGAGACTGTGTGTGTTTGCAGGTTGATTTTGCGGATGGCATTGTTGTCGGTGTCCGCCACGTACAGGATGTCGGCACCCGCCAACGCCATGCCCTGGGGATAGTGGAACCGGGCATTTGCATAACTGCCATTGCGTAATCCGAGACGTCCGCTGCCAATTACTGCCAGTACTTTGCCGGCGAGTGTGGTCTCCAGGATGCGGTTGTGGTTGGAATCGGCGATGAACAGCCGGTTGTGATCCGCGTCCGCCAGCACTTTCCCGGGAAACAGCAATGTGGTTTTGGGCATTTCCAGATGAATGCCGCTGAACCACAGTGGCTTGGGATTGATCAGTCCCTTGGCGCTGAATTCTCTGATCAGCGAACCGATGGCGTTGTTAAGCACGTCATAGTGGCCCTCGCCGGCTACCTGTCCCACCACCTTGCCGGCCGGATCGATCACCGTGAGCGTGGGCCAGCCTTCGGCGCCGTACTCGTTCCAGATCTGCATGTTCTTATCATTCACTACCGGATGATCGATGCCGTAACGCAGCACCACAGCCTCGATGTGCGCGGTCTTGCGCTCGGTGGCAAACTTGGCGGAATGCACCCCGATGATGACCAGCTTGTTGCCGTAATTCTTCTGCAGCTTGTCCAAGTCCGGAATTACATGGAAACAGTTGATGCAACCATAGGTCCAGAAGTCCAGTAGCACCACTTTGCCGCGCAGTTCCTTAAGCGTTACCGGCCGGCCGCCGGTGTTGATCCAGTCCAGGCCGGTCGGGAATGCCGGCGCCGGTTGCGTGCCGGCCAGTGACGGCATATCCGCCGCCATCGATAGCGGCAGCGCACCCAGGCCCGTGGCCCAGCGCAAACCGGCAACCACAACCACGGCCAGCGCCGCCAACACCGCTCCAACCAAAACTCCACGCAGGATTTTCACTCACGACTCCCGTTGCTTGCATGCCGATGCTTGTTAGACACCCGCCGGAGGGGATTTATTACGCTTCGAAAGAAAATGTTTCAGGCCTGCGGAACCAGCACCGCCGCGCCGTTCAGCTTGCCGGCGCGCAACGCCGCCAGGGCTGCATTGGCATCGGTCAAGGCAAACACCTTGACGGAAGTATGCACCGGCCAGCGCGCCAAAGCCCGCATGAATTCAGCGCCGTCAGCACGGGTAAGGTTGGCGACCGAACGCAGTACCCTTTCCCCCCAAAGAATCTCATAGGGGAATGCCGGAATCTCGCTCATGTGGATGCCGGCGCACACCACCGAGCCGCCCCTGGCAACGGCCCTCAGCGCCGCGGGCACCAATGACCCGACCGGAGCAAAGATCAGTGCCGCCTCCAGAGACTCGGGCGGCATTTCATCGGCAGCGCCGGCCCATTGTGCCCCCAGCTGTCGTGCGAATTCCTGGCTGGCAGTGTCGCCCGGGCGGGTGAAGGCATACACACGCCGTCCTTGTGCTACCAGTATCTGCGCCAGTACATGGGCCGCTGCTCCGAACCCATATAGCCCAAGCACAGCCGCTTCCCCCGCCAGCCGCAGTGCCCGGTAACCGATGAGTCCGGCGCATAGCAGCGGCGCTGCATGCACATCGTCATACTCGGGCGGCAAGCGCAGACAATAACGGTAATCGGCGAGAGTGTATTCCGCGTAACCGCCATCGCGGTCATATCCCGTGAAGCGCGCCTGTTCACACAGGTTCTCGCGTCCGCTGCGGCAGTAGGCGCACTCCCCGCAACTGCCGGCCAGCCACGGCACGCCCAAGCGATCACCGCTTTTGAATCCGCTGACACCGGCGCCCATCTCCGCAACGCTGCCAACGATCTCGTGACCGGGTATCAACGGCAATTTGCCGCCACTAAGTTCGCCGTCAATGATGTGCAGATCTGTTCGGCACACGCCGCAGGCCAGCACTTTAAGCAGCACTTCCCCGGGTCCCGGCCGCGGCACCGGCAGCTGGCGCTGAACCAGCGGTAAACCGCGCCGTTCCAGCACCATGGCAGTCATGTGAGCCGCATTATTCATAGACCAGGCATCCGGACGTTTATCGAAGTGTGGATGGCTTGCCGTATAACCTGCGCAATTCCTGCTTGGCTTGTTCCAGCACTGTGCGCTGCCTGCTATCCAACGGCCTGCCGGCACGATTGATGTAAAAACTCAGCATCGACATGGCTGAATGGTAGGGTGACGACTTGCGCGCACTGCTGGATTCCGCCGAGTGCCTTAGAGAACGGGCAATGCGTGCTGCATCCTTCCAGGAGAAAACCCCGGCTTCCAGAACCAGCGCATGGGACCTGCGGGTCACCTGGCCTGACCATTTGCGCACTGCCTTTTTTCTCCCGGCACGCTTCCGCATACAATTCAACCGCACAATCGATTCACAATGCAGCATACGCCGGTTAGGCGGGCGCTGTGTTGACCTGAGTCAGCGCGTCTGCACCAGGCAGGCCATTTCAATCCTGTTTGATCAGTTGCTTGCGGATTTCCTGCAATTCCCGTCGGCGCCGCGCACTGGATTCCGGGTAGCGCATCTTCAGATTTTCCAATGCGTCAAGAATGGCGCTGGATACAATCAGGCGCGCGTTTTCCTTGTCGTCAGCTGGCACCACATACCATGGCGCATACTTGCTGCTGGTAGCGCTCAGGCACTGCTCGTAGGCATGCATGTACTGTTTCCAGAATTTGCGCTCCGTCACATCCGCAAGGCTGAATTTCCAGTTTTTCTCCGCTGCATCGATACGCTGCAAAAAGCGTTTGCGTTGTTCTTCCTTGGAAATATGCAGGAAAAACTTGATGATGCGTGTGCCGTTGCAATACAGATGGCGTTCCAGATCGTTGATGGAACGATAGCGTTCCTTCCAGATCGCCTTAACGTCATGCCGACCGTCTGGGACGCCTTCGCTCAGGAGTATTTCCGGATGCACGCGTACGATAAGCACTTCTTCATAGTAGGAGCGGTTGAAAATGCCGATGCGGCCGCGCTCTGGCAGGTTGCGGGTGGAACGCCACAGGAAGTCATGTTGCAGTTCGCTGGCACTGGGATGCTTGAAACTAAAAACCTGGCAGCCCTGGGGATTCACACCGGACATCACGTGCCTGATGATGCCGTCTTTGCCTGCCGCATCCATAGCCTGGAAAATCAGCAGAATCGCATATTGATTGGATGCATACAGCCGCTGCTGCAGCAAGCTCAGCTGCTCCACATGCTGGGCAAGCATCTCATGATAGTGCTCCTTGGACTCGTACACCGGTTTGATCCGCGTCGGCCATTTATCCAGCCTGACACGGTTCCCGGGGCGCACACTAAGGCTTTTATGATGGAATCTCATACAATGCCTAGCGTGAACCCGGCGGTATCGCAAGGCTGCGTCGGACTGGCTTCAATTGGCCTGACATACACACACCGCCGCCAGTAACAGCAGCTCACTCAATTCCAGCGGCGGAAAATCAGGCTGGTATTGATGCCGCCAAAAGCGAAGTTGTTGCTCATCACGTGTTCCACCTCGAGCTCGCGGCCGCCACCAGTCAGATAATCCAGTTCCGCGCACTCCGAGTCCAGATTATCAAGGTTTATGGTGGGAGCGAACCAGTTATCCCGCATCATTTCTATGGTCAACCAGGCCTCCAGTGAACCGCAGGCTCCCAGGGTATGGCCGAAATAGCTCTTGAGCGAGCTGATCGGCATGCGCTTGCCCAGCACTTCCTGGGTGGCGATGGACTCAGCCACATCCCCGAGTTCGGTTCCTGTTCCATGAGCATTAACATAACCGATCGCCTGCGACGAAAGCGCGGCGTCTTCCAGCGCCAGCTGCATCACCTTGGCCATGGTGCTGGTTCTCGGCTGGGTGATGTGTGAACCATCGGCGTTGCAGCCGAAACCAACCACTTCTGCGTAGATGGCTGCACCCCGCTGGCGGGCACTGTCCATATCCTCAAGGATCAACGTGGCCGCGCCTTCACCCACCACCAGTCCGTCGCGATCGCGGTCGAATGGCCGGGGCGTGGTTTCCGGCGCGTCATTACGGGTGCTGGCGGCAAACAGGGTGTCGAATACTGCGGATGGACCCAGGCTCAGTTCTTCGGCGCCGCCAGCGATCATCACCGTTTGTTTGCCGTATTTGATGGTCTCGTAAGCGAATCCAATTGCCTGGCTGCCGGAGGTACAAGCGCTGCTGGATGGAATAATCCTGCCGGTGATGCCAAAGAACAGACTGATATTCACCGCACCGGTGTGGCTCATCATCTGCATATAGGTGTTGGAGGTCACTCCTCTGAGACTTCCGGTTTTGGCCATATGCCCGAACGCAATGACCGGTTCCGCGCTGCCGGCGCATGCGCCATAGGCGATGCCGGTAGCGCCGGAGGTGAGCACCGGCTTCCCCAGCAGGCCGGCATCCTGCAAAGCAAGTTCCGTGGCGCGCGTGGACATGACTGCCACCGGGCCCATGCTGCGCATGGTTTTGCGGGTGTAGTGCTGTGGCAATTCATATGCCGAGACCGGCGCCGCCAGACGCGTGTTGATATCGCTAAAACCGGCCCATTCCTGCATGTACTTCACACCGGACCGGCGGGCGCGCAGATTACTGCCAATCGTTTTCCAGTCATGGCCCAGCGCAGTCAGACCGCCCATGCCGGTAATCACCACGCGTCGTTGCACTGAATGCCTCCCTATTAAACCGTCCGAGATTGCCTGACGGCGTCATGCGTGAATATGGTGCCATACCGGAAGCATGGCGGACAGGAACGCGGCCCGGCGCGGGGCCGCCTCAGCCTATTCAGTCCGTGTATGACAGGGTTATTTAGTGCTTGACACTCAGCATCTGTTCGATCACCGCCTGCACGTCGGCCACGGTGTGCACCTCCTTGAACTGGTCCGGACTGACCTTGCAACCGGTCATTTCCTGCAGTTTCAGAATCAAGTCCACCGCATCGATGCTGTCCAGATCCAGATCCTCGGACAATCGCGCTTGCGGCGTGATTTTGCCGGGATCCAGATCGAACTGTTCCACCAGCGTGTTTTTAAGTGTTTGGTATATCTCCTGATTATCCATTTGCCCTGGCCCCACAATTTTTCATGTATTTATAAACGCTGACTTTACCTGATCTGTTACATAAATTCCTGCAGATTCACAGCTAGGCCCAAGTGGGCGCTTCATTGCAAACACATCCATTACTGGCTTACCGGATCAACGCCAGGAATTCGCAACAGATCGGGGACAGTCGCGCATTGCAGCCCCTTGGACTGAAGACCGTGCAAAATCAGCCGTAGTGCCTGTACGCAATGACTGCGATGCCGTCCCGGCAGGTCGTGCCCATCGTGTATCAGTACGATGTCGCCGGCGCGTATTTTTTCAAGTACCCGTGCTGCGATTTTCTCCGGGTTTCGCGAACGTGAATCTCGGCTGTGCAGAGACCAGGCTACGAGAATGATATTCTTCCGGAACGCGGCTTTTGCAAGTTCGCAGCTCTTCAAGCCAATCGGCGGCCTGAACATAACGGGAGATGTTCCGCCCAGTTTGTGGATCAGTTGCTGGCATTTTTCGATTTCACAGGCATGCCTGCGTTTGAAGTAGAAATTCTGCAGACGTGAATGGCTCCAGGAATGATTCGCAAGCACATGACCTTGTTCCAAGATGTGTTTTCCCAGTTCCGGGTTGGCATCCAGCCATTTGCCAATCACAAAAAAAGTGGCATGTGCACGATACTCACGTAATAGTTTGAGTACCTCAGGCGTGACTTCCGGATCCGGGCCGTCATCAAAGGTCAACGCCACATGCCTGCTTGAGCGCGAGCCGTGCGTGACAGTCGGATAAAATAGCTGTGAGCCAGGACGCGCGATTCCATCAATCTGCAATAGCAGCAGAACTATGGCCGGGAACCCAAGCAGCGTTATCGGCCAATTGAATGCCACGCCGGTGGCAATTGCCAGCAGCGCCAGGGCCAGGGTGATGTACTGCAGGTTCCAGCGCAGCGCGCGCAGTCTGATATCCGGCCGCTTGTCAGCAGCTTTTGGCCCGTGATACAGCTCACCCACTGGCTGCCCTCATGGTGAAAGTCCTATTGGGCGCGGCGCGGCGCCGCAGACGGCGTGTACGCCTGTAAATCGGGTTTCAGCCGGTGCCACTGCCGGTCGGCGCCCCATTGCCGGTACTCGATCCGGTGTGGCCTGCCGTTACCAGCCATCGCCAGGGCCATACGCCAATTCGCTGCTATGGAAGCAGACAAGAAATACCAGGTCTCACCGGATACGGATGGTGGTAATTGAAAACTGTGATTTTGCATTTCGAAGCGGACGCCTTGTAGGCATGCCAGCAAAGGCAGGCGCGTGGCTTTGCATGCGGCTTCCTTCAGGGTCCAGTAGGTGTAAAAAACCACGAGCCGGTCGCTTTCTGTGAGTCTACCCAAATAGCGGTTTTCTGTTTCGGAAAACACCCCGGTATCCTGGCGGATCAGATTGCGCATCTTCATGTATTCGATATCCACGCCGATCCTGGTATCCGACAGGCTGATCACAAACATGTGATGGCTGTGGCTCAGGCTGATATAAGTGGGATTGTTTTGCAGGTAAACGCCGCCATCCGGATGGCTGCGTATGGATTCAGGATCACAATGTCCGAATCTGAATGCCAGCGCGTCGACCAGAAATGCGCGCCCCTTCAACCAAGTATCGCGCCTGAGCGGATTTGTGATCTTTGCATAACGCTCCCTTTGAGATTCATGCAGCCCCGCCAACAGTTCATGCACATGTGCAGCCGGCGGATAATTCCCGGCATTTGCGATCATAACCTGGGTTGGCTCTGGCATATGGAGACTGGCGATTGGATGTCCCAATCACATTGCTTCGCAAACAAGATTCGCTTCGGCATGCACATCCTGGTCGTAGTCAACATCCTGCCTGCCGAAGCCGAACAGTTTTAAAAACTCGCGTTTGTAGCCCGGATAGTCCGTGGCTGTGTTCAGATTTTCATCCGTGATGTCGGCCCAAAGTTCCCGACATTCCTTTTGGACATCTTCTCGCAATTCGCGTTCATCCATTCTCAAGCGTCCCTCAGCATCAGTCCGCGGAGGCCGGCAGTCCTTCGAATACAGTTTTTCGTCAAACAGGCGGAACACTTGATCGATGATGCCTTCATGTAAACCCTTGCCCTTCATTATGCGGAATGCGATGGAAATATACAGGGGCATTACCGGGATAGCGGCGCTCGCCTGTGTGACCACGGACTTCATGACCGCGGTATAAGCTTGCAATTCACTCGCGGCATAGCGGGTGCGCAGCATGTCGATGGTGTTCTCAAGATGCTGTTTTGCGCGGCCAATGGTGCCATGCCAGTATATCGGCCAGGTGATTTCAGGTCCCAAGTAACTGAATGCTACGGCTTTGGCGCCGTGTTGCAGCAACTTCGCTTCCTGCAAGGCAGCAATCCAAAGCTCCAGATCCTCACCGCCCATTACCTTGATGGTGCTGTCGATTTCCTGGGGACTCGCGGGTTCGAGTCTTACGTCGACCAGACGGTCCCGGTCGGTGTCTATGGATTTGCCGGAGAACTCGGTTCCGATCGGTTTGAGGGAAGTGCGGACAAGTTCCAGGGTATCAGGCAGTTTGCGCACCGGAGATGCCAATGAATAAACCACCAGATCAACTGGTCCACCCAGTTTTTTCCCGATTAAGTCGATTACATGCTTACGAGTCTGGTGCGAGAAAGCATCCTCATTGACGGACAGGCTTTGCAAGCCGTAGGCATCCGCAGCTTCTTGAAATGCAGCCGAGTTGTACCAGCCGGCAGTCGCAGTCTTGACGCCCCGCGCGGGTTTTTCCAGAAACACCCCCAGGGTCGCCGCACCGAAGCCAAAAGCCGCGGTAATCCTGGCGGCTAACCCGTAACCCGTTGATGCGCCGATAACCAGCACCCGGGCCGGCGCATTCGGCCGCCGTGTCATTTTCCGGGCCACCTCGATCTGTTCAAGCACGTTTTTCGCGCATCCCACGGGGTGCGCATTTGTGCAGATAAAACCCCAGGTTTTAGGTTTAATCACCAAGCCGGATATCCTCTTGAACGCACCTGTGAATCAATTTACCTTATATATGCGCTTGGGAGCGATGACAACGGTGATAAAAGCTATTAAATGCGCCCAACACGATTTTTCAAGGGTTATGAACCAGCGAAGTGAGCATCGCCCAACAATATAACTTTATTGGGGATTTCGGCATCGCCCGTTGGCGGGCGTGGTCACCGGGGATCAGAACAAATGACGATTGGCTGAAGTGGCTTGATGGGGCGCAGGATACGCCGCCGGATGATCAGCCGGATGTCAGTTTCCTGCCCGCGCTGCTGCGCCGGCGTCTGGACCGTTACGGGCGCATGGCGCTGCATACTGCCTGGCCTTGCTCACAGGGAGAAACATCTGTGCAGACGGTATTCGCTTCCCGGCATGGAGCCTTGAATCGCACCATGGAATTGTTGGGCGCACTGGCCAGGGACGAAACCCTGTCTCCTACGCTGTTCACCCTTTCGGTACACAACAGCGTCGCCGGCCTTTTGTCCATCGCACGCAAAGACCGGGGGGCGGCCACGGCCATGGCTGCCGGCCCGGACACCTTGATTCTGAGCCTGCTTGAGGGGGCGACCATGCTGCAAGAGGGCGCCACACGGGTGCTGGTTATATACGTGGATGACTCAATGCCGGAAGTCTATGCGTCGCAGACAGCCTCAGCCCCAAATCGCGCATTCGCCGTTGCTCTACTGCTTACCCCCGTGGCGGAGTCGCCCCTGCACTGCCGCCTCACGGGGCTGCGTGAAAGCTTGCGGCCGCGACACGCGCCTGAGGTTGAGTTGATGGAATTCCTGCTGGGCAGGATCGGGTGTGCCGAGTTTGGTGCACACCAAAGCTGGCGACTTGAGCGACGTCATGCTGGCTAGCATATATAAGTACTGGCGCGCACTTGGAACCGGCTTGTGCTTCGGAGCCTTCGGCATCTGCAGCATGCTCGCTAACTTCACGGTTCTTCCCATCATGCTGATATGGCCGGGCACGCCTGAAAACCGCCAACGCCGGATTCGCATATTTATAAGCCGCTCATTTCGCGCATTGCTGTCAGCAATCGCCGCATTGCGCCTTGGGTGGGTCGATGTAGAAGGCAAGCAATGGTTTGCCCAGGCTGGCGGCAAGCTGGTGCTTGCGACCCACCCAATGTACCTGGATGTCGTCGCCTTGATCGCCGTGCTGCCCACCGCTGATTGCGTGGTGAAAAAAGCAACCTTACGCAACCCATTTACCCGATTCTTCGCCAAGGCCGCGGGTTATTACAGCAACGAAGATTCTGTTGAATTTTTGGATACTTGTATCCACGCCCTGCGCAACGGGCATACGCTGATCATATTCCCACAGGGCACTCGCACGCTCCCAGGTGAAACTTTGCATTTCAAACGCGGTGCCGCCCAGGTGGCAGTGCGCAGCAATTGCTGGATTCTGCCGGTCATGATCCACTGCTCACCTCCCGCACTGGTGAAGAACACCATGTGGTATCAGGTACCGGAGCGGCCGTGGCGACTGCTGGTGAAAGCATATCCCCCGTATAATCCCGCAGCTTCGCCCCAAGAAAACGCTTTACCAAATGCAATCGTTGCCCGTCGGCTGACGCGGCAGCTTGAAGTTTTCTTCAACCAAGAGCTCTCCGGACATGAATACCCTGGTGCAGGAACTGAAACAGCTCATAATCGATTCGCTTGATCTCGAGGATATCGGGCCTGATGATATCGATCCTCAAGCGCCATTGTTCGGCGCCGGCCTGGGACTGGATTCGATCGATGCACTGGAACTCGGTGTAGCCATACAGAAACGTTTCCACATCAAGCTGGACAATGATCCCGCGGCGACGCGCCAGCACTTCCAGTCAGTCACCAGCCTGGCAAGATTCATCGAATCAAAGGCCAAGTAACGGACTTTAAATCGAAACACATGGATCGCCGCCAATACAGGGGAAACATCTCTGCGCCCGGGACAAGGGAACATGACCAAACACCGGCTGGCCGGCAAGTGACCCGGACATCCGGCTAAAACTCATGGAACGCTGATGATGCAAAATTCAATCACGCTGGCACTATTCGGGGCACTTTCCATTTACCCGGTGGTGATATATTTTTTCGAAGACCACCTTTCCCCAAGCCAATTGCTATCCGGATTGTTATTACTGGTCTGCGCCAGATTACTGGTGTTGACTTGGCGCAAACCAAAGTACCGGGCGAGATACGCCATATTGGCATGCGCAATATTTTTTGCCGCAATTTTTATACCTTCCTATATGCCGCATCTCCAATTGCTGTACTTGCGATTTTATCCCGCGCTTTTTTCCTTGGTCGCGTTTTCGGTGTTTTTTATCTCATTGTTTACAAAAATGCCGCTGGTCGAGCGTTTAGCACGTATTCAATACCCCAACTTGTCGCAACACGCGGTACTTTACACCTACAGAGTCACGCTTATCTGGTGCTGCGTTTTGTTCTTGAACGTGGCTGTCTCAATGTATACCGCCGTGGCAACCAGCTTGGCTGCCTGGTCCTTTTACAACGGCTTGCTCATATATTTCATCTTGGGCGGGGTATACACCTGCGAGTACCTGATCCGCCTGTATCTGTTTCGGAAATGGGCGGTTGCATGAAAACTGGCCAACGGAATACCTCCAAAGTTCATGACGATGTGGCGATTTTCAGCGCCGGCACCCTGGATCGCGCTACATTCTGGAACCGGGTACACGGCTTGAAAAACGTCATACAAGGGCATTCCGGGCGCAGATGGGCCTTGTTATGCGAGGACAGCAGTTGGTTTGCCGCCGGCTTCATGGCGCTGGCCAATTGCAGACGCCTGATTGTGCTGCCGCAATCGAGCCTCGCCGGGGCTGTCGGCAAAGATCATGAATTTGACCTGATACTCAGCGATCACCCGGAAAACTATCCCGGCTTACATTGCATAAACATTCAGGCAACCGGCACCATCGCGGACGGCATGGCCTGCTTTCCAGACGACGATGTCCGCGTCGAGTTCCACACATCCGGATCCACCGGCAGCCCAAAGTGCGTGCCCAAGGCATTTGCACAGCTGCGCAACGAAGTGCAAACCCTGGAAAATCAATGGGGCGCTTCCCTGGGTCAGGCCGTAATCATCAGTACGGTTCCACATCATCACCTGTATGGACTGCTGTTCAGGGTACTCTGGCCGCTGCTGTCCGGCCGCCCTTTCCTTGCCTCTGTATGCCTGCATCCGGATGGCTTACGCAATCTGCCAGTTCAGCTGCCAAAGATCATCGTCAGCAGCCCGGCGTTTCTGAGCCGAATTGATAACTTTTCGGAGTTGCCGCCGGCTGCCGAGGTAGCCGCAGTCTTCAGTTCCGGCGCGCCGTTGCCGGACGAGACTGCCATGAAGTTCGTCAAAATCTGGGGCCGGAGCGTGACTGAAGTCTACGGCAGTACCGAAACCGGCGGTATCGCCTGGAGGGCCGCATCAGTCGACGGTAAACGCCGGCCATGGCGGGCTTTTTCAGGCGTAGAACTTGATTTACGCCAGGAGCCGTCCGGCGACAGACTCTGGGTCAAATCACCCTGTACCTGGCAGTCCGGATGGATGGCTACCGGCGATCTGGCGCGTATCCATGCGGATGGCGGGCTCGAACTTCTGGGGCGTAGCGACGACGTGATCAAGATCGCCGACAAACGCGTATCCCTCGGTGAAATCCGCATTCAGCTGGCCGCTCACACCATGGTGGCTGATGCGCGACTGGTGCTGGTTGCGGGGCGCCGGTCCATTATCGGTGCGGTTGTGATCCTGAATGCTTCCGGCCAAAGTTTGCTGAAATCCAGCGGAAAAAAGGCGGTGTGTGATGCATTGCGCGCCTGGCTGCGCGAGCGTTATGAACCGGTAATGATTCCCAAGAAGTGGCGTTTCGTCGACGCCTTTCCCGGCACCGATATGGGCAAGATTGAAAACCAGCGCATGCTGCAATTGTTCACATAGCAGCCATGTTCCAGCCGCCAACCGTCATCGCCAGGCGTACCAATCAAGATGCTTATGAGCTGGATTTCTTGATTGCGGCCGATCACACCTGCTTTGCCGGCCATTTTCCCGAGCATCCCATCTTGCCGGGCGTGGTGCAGGTAGGCTGGGCAGTGAACTGCGCTGAAGAACTGCACGGATTCGCCGCGGGCTTGGAAAAGCTCGAGCGCGTTAAATTCATGCGTCCGATACTCCCCGGAATGCACGTCACCCTGCGTTTGAGCGTCGATGCCGAGAGCAAAAAAGTGCGTTATGAATACCGGGATGCTACAACCCGTTATGCAAGCGGCACGCTGTGTTTCAGGATGACGCCATGAAAGTCAGGGCCTGTGCCGTCATACCTGTTTTCGATCATCATGCATATCTAGAACAGATTGTGTGCGCCCTGCTCGCTGAGCGTCTCCCCTGCATCCTGGTGGACGACGGAAGCTGTATAACAACCAAACGGGTACTGGTGTCCATCCAGCAACATCACCCGCAGGTAGATCTGCTCACGCTCCCGGCAAACCAGGGAAAGGGCGCCGCCGTACTCACCGGCCTGGCGCGCGCCGCTGAGTGCGGGTACAGCCATGCATTGCAGATTGATGCGGATGGTCAGCACAACCTTGCCGACATACCCGCCATTCTGCAACTGGCGCGCCGGCATCCACACTGCCTGATTTCGGGTCTACCGGTGTTTGACGATTCGATTCCCGCGGTGCGGCTTCATGGGCGCCGCCTGACGAATGCCTTGGCCAAGCTGGAGACACTATCGCTTAAGTTGCGTGACGCCATGTGCGGTTTCAGGGTGTACCCCGTGGAAGCCATGCTGGCATTGGATCAGCGGGTAAAAATCGGGCGGCGCATGGATTTCGATACCGACTGCATGGTGCGTCTGTATTGGGCGGGCATCGAAAGCGAGTTCCTGCCCACCAAAGTGGGCTATCCAAAGGACGGGACGTCGCATTTCCGCATGTTTTCCGACAACACCCGGATGACATGGCTGCACATACGCCTGGTGACCGGCATGTTGCTGCGCATGCCGAAGCTGTTGCGCGCGAAAAAATCAACCAAGCAACGGCGCGGCTGGCCGCATATAGGCGAACGCGGCAGCCTGCTGGGATTGCGGTTTATTGGATTTATTGACCGCACGTTCGGACGCTACGCGAGCCTTTTGGTGCTGTATCCCGTGACCGCGTATTTCTTTGTCACGCATCCGCGTGCCAGGCGGGCGTCGCGGCAATTTTTAATTGCGGCTGGTGCTAAAACTTCGCTAGCAAACCGGTTCCGGCATTTCATGGGTTTTTCCGTCTCCATCCTCGACAAGGTCGCGAGCTGGCACAACCCGAAACGCATCAAGGTGGAGTTCCCGGACCGTGACATCCTGCTTGCCGGCACTGCACATAAACGGGGCGTGTTATTGCTCACCGCCCACCTTGGAAACATGGAAGTGGCGCGCGCCATATCCGAAATCGACCCGTTATTTCGCTGCACTGCTTTGGTCTACACAGTCAATTCCCGGAAAGTCAGCGCCATGCTGGAATCGACCAACCCCGCATTCCGGAGACGCATGCTGCAGGTACAAACCATCGGCCCAGATACCGCATTGCTGCTGCGCGAACTGATCGCTGCGGGCGAGGCGGTGGTGTGCATGGGCGACCGTACACCGGTGTCCGCGGACAGTCCGGTTGTCACAGCGGAATTCCTGGGCCGGCCGGCGGAGTTCGCCATCGGGCCCTACGTGCTGGCACATGTCCTAGAGTGCCCTGTTTACCTGTTCTTCTGTTTGCATCAAGCAGGCGGCTATCGTATATATTTGGAACCTTTTGCAGATCGCATACGCCTGCCGCGTAACGGCCGATTCGAGGCTGCGGCAATGTGGGCCGGCCGTTTTGCGGGTCGGCTTGAGCATTATGCAATTCGATTTCCGCTGCAGTGGTACAACTTCTATGATTTCTGGGCGGAAAACGTGACATCATACGATTCACAGCCGAATGCCTCGCAAACGCGCACAGCCGGGACGCAAGATGGCAAAAGACGGGCCGGAAAAGCACATAACCATCGGTGGACGGAACCTCACCCTGATTGAGGTGGGCGGAATATCCCGTGGCGCGCCATTCAAACTGAACGCTAGTACGGATTTCCGGAAGCGCATCCAGCGTGGCGCCGCATCCCTAACGCAACTAATCGCCGCGGGGCGGCCGGTATACGGCGTCACCACCGGCTACGGCGATTCCTGCACGGTATCCATTCCCGGCAACGTACTCGAACATTTGCCGGAACACCTGGTGCGTTACCACGGCTGCGGCTTGGGCGCATATTTTGACGAGCCCACGACCATTGCGATCATGGCTACACGCCTGAATTGCCTGGCACTGGGCTATTCCGGCGTGCGCATGGAATTGCTCGAACAGCTGGAAGCGCTGATCCAGCAGCGGGTAATTCCGCTGGTGCCGGAAGAAGGCTCAGTCGGCGCCAGCGGCGACTTGACGCCGCTGTCTTACGTGGCAGCGGCGATGATCGGTGAACGCGAAGTGCAATATCAAGGACGCGTGATGTCCGCGCGTGCGGCGTTGCAGGCAATCGCACGCGAACCCATCACACTCAAGCCCAAGGAAGGCCTGGCCATGATGAATGGCACATCGGTGATGACCGCCCTGGCGTGCCTGGCGTGGGAACGTGCCGAATATCTGGTGCGTCTGGCTTCACGGATTACCGCCATGTCATGCCTGGCGCTGGGCGGCAATCCCGAACATTTCGAAGCAGGACTGTTTGCGGCAAAACCGCACCGCGGGCCGCAACAGGTTGCGGCCTGGATAGCCGCGGACATGCGCGCTTCTGGTCACGAGGATCTGAACCGCATCCAGGATCGCTATTCGATCCGCTGTGCGCCCCACGTGATCGGCGTGCTCTCCGATGCGCTCGAGTGGATGCAGCGTGACATCGAGAATGAACTGAACAGCGCTAACGACAACCCGATCATCGATCCCGACACCGGCAGGCTTTATCACGGCGGCCACTTCTACGGCGGACACATGGCCTTTGTCGCTGACAGCATGAAAACCGCGGTAGCCAATATTGCAGACTTGCTTGACCGGCAGCTGGCGCTGTTGGTGGACCCACGCTTCAACAACGGCTTGCCGAGCAACCTATCCGCCGCCACCGGCGATCGCGCCAGCTTGAATCACGGTTTCAAGGCCGTGCAAATCGCGGTGTCCGCGTGGACCGCGGAAGCCTTGAAGCTGACCATGCCCGCGAGCGTGTTTTCACGCTCCACCGAATGCCACAACCAGGACAAAGTCAGCATGGGGACCATCTCGGCGCGCGATGCCGTGCGCGTACTGGACCTGGTTGAACAGGTGGCGGCAGCCTGCCTTGCCGCCGCATCCCAGGCCCTGGAAATACGCCGCCGCCAGCATGAACTTCCGGCTGCCGCAACAACCGGTGAGGTCGCGATTATGCGCAACGATGTACTCGGCATCTGCGCGTGCGTGGAGGAAGACCGTCCGCTGGAACAGGATTTGCGTCACTTATGCGCCGCTTTGAGGCAGCGGCGCTGGAAGCTGTACACCTGAATCATGAGCAAAGCGCTGCTGACCGCTGAGGCCACCCTGGAAGTGCCTTTCCAGGACATTGATGCCATGCAAGTTGCATGGCACGGAAATTATCTGCGATATTTTGAAACGGCCCGCACCACGCTGCTGCGCAGCATAGATTACGATTACCCGCAAATGCTGGCCTCGAATTACCTATGGCCCATCATCGAGGCGCACCTGCGCTTCATAAAACCTTTGCGCTATGGGCAGCGCATCCAGGTGAGCGCAGAACTCGTGGAATGGGAAAATCGCATGAAAATCGACTACACAATTCTCGATGCCGGCAGCGGTGACCGCCATACCAAGGGCTACACCATTCAGTGTGCCCTGGATATGCGCACCCAAGAGTTGCAGCTTGTGAGTCCGGGCGCATTGCGCGATCGGCTCAAGGCCTATTTATGAAACCCCTTGGGTTTGCAGCCGGCGCCCTGTTGGCATGCACTGCGTTGAGCGTGGCGGCGGGGACAGCGATGACTGCCTTGCCCGGTAAATTCAACTCGGCTTTCATGCAAACCCGCAGCATTCCGGGATTTAAGACCCCGCTGGTCAGTTACGGTATCGTGCATGTGGACGGAGTTCACGGTTTCCGCTGGCAAGTGAATTCCCCATACCACTATGTATTCCTCATGCAAGGCGACAAGGCCGAGGAACTGCAGCCGGATGGCAGCGTGCGTGAACTCAAGGCTGAAAACACCCCATGGCTGGAAGCAGTCCAGCATATCTTCATGGCCGCCGTGGCCGGCGACTTGTCGGAATTGCAAAATTACTTCCACCTGGAAATAACCCGGCTCGCAAGCGGACAGCAAATCAGCATGACCCCCAGAACCAGCGCCATGGCGGCAGCCATCGAAAGCATCCAGTTGATTGAGACCACGCCAGGCCAGCCAAAACAGCTGTTGATCAGGGAAAAATCCGGCGGCCGCATTGACATTCGCTTTCACCCTGAAAAGCGCAGCGGAACCTGACTGTGCCGCTGTCCACCGCCGCCAGATGGGCGATCTGGCTCGCAATCCTGGCGGCAGTTTGCATCCTCGCCTGGATACGCCTGGATGCACGGCAACCGGTCAATACGGACATACTGGCGCTGCTGCCAAAAGCACAGCAATCCCCATTAATTGAGGCTGCGAACAGCCGCAGCCGGGAACTATACGCGGATCAGCTGCTGATACTCGTCAGTGGCGCGGATACGCCCGTTACCCGTGACGCAGCGCTCGCTGCCGGCAAAGCCGCGTCGGCAGCCGGCCTGCACATGGAAGATACAGGTAAGACCTTTAACCGTCTGCTTCGAGCCTACCAGAAACACCATTTTGCCCTGCTGGATGCAGCTCAAATCAATCGCCTGCGGCAGGGGGGCGAAACCGCGTTTGCCAGTGACGTGGCGGCATCCCTGGCAAGCCCGGCAGATTTTGCCGGCACCATGCGCAACGACCCAGGCGGCTATCTGGGCCGTTACATCCGGTCATTACCCGGCGCGGGTGCTGGATTCCTGCCGGACGGGCCATTTCTGACGGCCATGCGCGGCACACAGCGCTACTACCTGCTGCGTTTCAGGCTCACGGGATCCGCATTTTCCCAGGGCACTTCCACCCAGGCCGCAAATGCCGTGCAGGCAGCCAGGATTGCCGCTGACAACACCTGCAGCAGCTGCGTATTTCTGGCCACCGGCACCGCACTGTACGCAAACGCTTCGCGCATCGAAGCCCAAAGGGAAATTCAATGGCTGACCCTGGTCTCCACGCTGCTGATCATGGGGATTATTGCGTATGTATTCCGCAGCCTGGCGCCGCACATACTGGCGGCATTGCAACTGCTCGCCAGTGTGGCCGTGGCCAGCGCGGCGGTAATCATCTGCTTTGGTTCAATACACATTCTGACTCTGGTGGCGGGCACCACCCTGCTGGGTATCGCGATTGATTACGCATTTCTGTATTTCGCGGAATACTGGTTTGGCGGGGACACCCCAAAAAACGTCATGCGGCACATGGGTTCGGGCCTGTACCTGGGATTGCTGACCGGTATTCTGGGTTTTGCCTTCATGCTGTTCACCGGTTTTCCGGCGCTGGATCAGATCGCGGTATTTTCCATCGCCGGAATGCTGGAAGCTGGCCTGGTGGTGGTGTTGATCTATCCGGTCACACTCACGAATACCCCCAAAGTCGCGCCGCATGCACTGGTATATTGGCCGCAACGCTTCATACACATGGCATGCCGGCCCTCCCGCTGGCGATTTTGGCTGCCATTGGTGCTGCTGTTGCTGGCCATGCCCGGATGGCTGCGTTTGCGCGCCAGCGATGATGTCCGCGGCCTGCAGCACCTGCCACCGCAGCTGGCACAGACCGAGCGTAGCATTCATGAAATTCTGGGTGAATCGCAGCCTTCCGGCTTTTACCTGGTAACCGCCGGAAACCTGGAAGGGGCACTGATAAAGGAGGAACAGCTGTTCAGCAACATGCGCTCCGCAGATCCAGGTGCAATACCCCTGGGGCTCTCCCGGTTCCTGCCCTCCATGTCACTGCAAAGGTCAAGCCTTGCGGTATGGAATACTATTCTGGGAAATTCACCGGCGTTATATGCCGCATTTTTACATTATGGCCTGCCGCAGCAACTGGCGACGCTGGCGGTAAACGATTGGCATCGCAATCCGCGTCTGCCCTTGACTGCCAACTCCGTTTTTGCTGCCGCACCCGAACTGAGAGATTTCGTAATCCCGGCCGGCGGCAATACCGCCTTGATGGCGACCGTCGCCGGGGACACATCCAGTCTCACTCCCGCAATTCTGCAAAAAATTTCCGGTTCGGTTGCCGGAGTTAGCTATATCCAGCCATTGCAGCAAATCGCAAGCATTTTTCGCAGCATCCGGCTGCGCGCCACCTGGCTCGTGGTGCTTGGTTATCTGCTGATTTCAATGTTATTGATACTGCGTTATGGACGCCGCGAGGCGATACGTATGCTGTACGCGCCGCTATTTGCACTGGCTGTGACTCTGGGCACTCTCGGTTGGCTGCATGTACCAGTCACCATTTTCGTGGTGGTCGCGCTGATCTTGATACTCGGGCTGGGACGCGATTATGCAGTGTTTCTGCGCGAAGGCGGGATGCGAAGGACCACCGCACTTGCCGTCACGCTGTCCGCCCTCACCACCCTGTGTTCATTCGGGTTGTTGAGCCTGAGCCATATCCCCGCCCTGCACGCCTTTGGTTTAACAGCCTTGATCGGCATATTGGCCAGTTATTTAAGTTCGCCGTTGTCCCTGCCTGTTCTCAGTGAGGCTTCGACATGAAGCCCGGAATTATCTGTGTGCTGTT
This sequence comes from Gammaproteobacteria bacterium, assembly GCA_028870845.1. Taxonomy (GTDB): domain Bacteria; phylum Pseudomonadota; class Gammaproteobacteria; order Natronospirales; family REEB76; genus REEB76. The sequence continues at coordinate 24,402 of JAGWOR010000003.1, forward strand.
ATGCCTGCAGTTAGTGTGCGTCGGCTGCGCTTCTTTGCCTGAAAAAAACTGCCTCTCCATCGGCCGGAACGGAAAATTCTGCCCGCTGGCGCCCGCAGAACTCCCCCCGATTCAAGTCGTGGACATGATTGAAATCCGCCACGGCGGACACCAGGAGGTGCTTCTTGGACAGCTACAGACGGATGCCGACGAAATGCGCTTCGCCGCCACCACCCTGTTTGGCACCAGCCTGTTTTCCATAATTTACGATGGCAAACAAATACGCAGTCTGCCGCCGGATGCCAGCCTGCATGCGGACTTGCTGGTGGCAATGTTGGAACTGTCACTGGCACCACCCGGAATACTCGAATCTCATCTGTATAATCTTTCACTGCAGGTCCACGCGGACGCCAACAGCCAGGTCCGTGAACTCTACGAGCAGGGACGACTGGTTGCCCGCATTGCGCTGTCCGGGACCGCCCCCGAGAACATGCATGTAGATGTGCGGCTGACGCCGGAAAACATCTCGATAAACGTAATACCGGTTTCCGAAAGCAAACGGCAACTATGAATCGGACATATATTCATGCTCTCGGCATCGTCAATGCACTCGGCGATGATGTAAACAGTGTCCGCACCGGCCTGTTGAATGGCAGCATGTCCGGCATCCGGATCCGCAACGACCTGATCAGCGGACGAACCGTGCATGTCGGCGAGGTAATCTGCGAATTGCCGGAACTGGAGTCCGAATTTGCCGCCTACGCATCGCGTAACAACCGCATGTTGACGGCCGCGGTATTACAGATCCATGCACAGATCCAAGCAGTGACTGCGCGTTACGGCAAACACCGAATCGGCATCGTGCTCGGCACCAGCACTTCGGGCATTGCCGAAGGCGAGCGCGGCTTGGAGCAGTACCTGCGCACCGGAAAGTTTCCCGCCGACTTCGATTATCAGCAGCAGCAGGAAATCAGCAGCCCCAGCCAATATCTGCGTCATTTTCTGGGCGTCGGCGGCCCGGCATGGACTGTTTCCACCGCCTGCACTTCCAGCGCCAAGGCATTTTCATCGGCCCGACGCCTGCTCAACTCCGGGGCCTGTGATGCGGTAGTGGTTGGCGGAGTGGATACTTTGTGCCGCTTGACCCTGAATGGATTTGGGGTGCTTGAATCGCTGTCTGATGGCCGCTGTAATCCTTTCAGCGCCCATCGCGACGGCATCAATATCGGGGAAGGTGCGGCGATATTCCTGGTAAGCCGCGATCCCGGCCCGGTTTGTCTGCTGGGGATCGGCGAAACTTCCGACGCATTTCACATCTCCGGCCCCGATCCCGAGGGGGTGGGGGCCGAGCTCGCCATGCGCAAAGCGCTGGCGGATGCCGGAATTGCTGCCGGCGACGTCGATTACCTGAATTTGCACGGTACGGCCACCGTCGACAATGATCAGATGGAAAGCCACGCGGTCGAGCGTGTGTTTGGCGCTTCTGTTCCCTGCAGCTCAACCAAACCCATGGTTGGCCACATGCTGGGAGCCGCCGGCGCCACGGAACTGGCGTTCTGCTGGATGCTGTTAAGCTCCTCTCGGCCGACTAAACTTCCGCCACATATCTGGGATCAGGCGCGCGACCCTGGATTGTCGCAATTGAATTTATATCCAGGCGATGGATCCGAGCGCGAATGCCGTTTGACAGCCAGCAACTCATTTGCTTTCGGCGGTAACAATATCAGCATCATCCTGGGCCGGGAATCATGAACCAGGCATTTCCGCCTATCCAGGAACTTCTCCCACACCGGGGACCCGCGATTCTGATCGATGAAGTACTGTCGGATTCAGAAGACAGCATCCGCGTGGCCGCAAACATCAACCGTAATCACCCGTATTTCATGCTAGGCCGCGGCGTTCCCAGCTGGGTAGGCATCGAATTGATGGCACAAGCCGTCGCCGCACACGCAGGGCTGGCAAACCGGCGTACAAATACCGCCCCACGCATCGGCATGCTTCTGGGGGTACGCAGCTTCAACACCGAAACACGCTACTTTCATGAGGGCGAGTTGCTGGAAATAACTTCAATCAGTCAATTCGGCGAGAGCGGCGATATTGCCGCCTGCGCCTGTACTATTCAATGCGGAGGGAAAATAGTTGCGCAGGGTACCCTGATTATCATGCAAACCGAAAAGCAGGCCCGATTGTGAGCGAACCCAAAAGGGTCCTGGTCACGGGCGCAAGTGGTGCTATCGGCGGGGCCATTGCAAACCAGCTGGCGCTTGCGGGGTTCCATGTATGCCTGCATTACCACCGCAACCGGGTGAAAGTGGAAACCTTGAATGCGCAAATCCAGGCATGCGGCGGCATTTCCCATGTAATTCAATTCGATCTCGCCGACCGGGAAAACAGCGAACGCATATTGCAGGCGGATTTGGATTCCGGAGGTGCTTATTGGGGCGTGGTGTGCAATGCGGGAATCACCGCGGACAATACCTTTGCTGCCCTGTCGGGCGACGATTGGGACCGGGTAATCGGCCTCGATCTGGGAGGCTTCTATAATTTGTTGCACCCACTGATCATGCCCATGATCCGCTTGCGCGACGGGGGGCGCATTGTAACCATTGCTTCCCTGTCCGGTGTAATGGGCAACCGCGGGCAAACCAATTACAGCGCGGCCAAGGCGGGTATAATCGGGGCCAGCAAGGCACTTGCCGTGGAGCTTGCCAGCCGGCAAATCACCGTCAACTGTATCGCGCCCGGGCTGATCGAAACCGGGATGATTAATGGTCTGCCATTGGATGACATTATCAGGCAAATCCCCATGGGACGGCTGGGGCGTCCGGAAGAGGTTGCGGCTCTCGTGGCTTTTCTGTTCAGCGACTCAGCGGGTTACATCACGCGTCAGGTTTTCCAGGTCAACGGCGGTATGCTTTAACTTGCGGCGTGTAACTTTTCTGCATGCAAATTACGGAGCACCTCACTATGGACAAGAAATACAAGGCAATAATTCTCCTTGCATTCACTGCCGGAATGCTCGGCTGCTCCTCAGACAACGTCAAGATCGCTGATGGCGAATATCTGCGTCCCTACATACCCATTGCAGTGCTGCAGGGCGGACAGGACGGCGTGCCGCTGGTGGATCTTCACAACGGCGAGTACTACTGGACCTACCTGACACCGGGTATCTATCAATTCACAGGCATGTTTGACTATTCCGGCGACTATCGCGGAAACGGTATCCCGTCCAGGCCGATGCAAATGCAGGCCGGCCAAACCTATTACTTTCAGGTAACGCAACGACCTGCGCGTGCAATTCAGGACATCGCCATCATGCAACGCGCGGATTTCAGCGATATGGCGGCGTATACATCCACACAGGGTCTACCGCCGAAGAATAACCAGATGTCGCTGGTATATTTCTTCTACAAGCTGCCATACAGTTTCAGCCCCCAAAAACCGGGCGGTACAAAAGCCGCGAACAGCCTGCAGAAGCAATTGGGCTGTAGCGACCAGGAAATGCGCGACGGCACCTGTCAGTAAGCACCGGCTTTTCAGCGGGACACGGGCAGCTGGTTACAGGAATCCGCCGGCCTTGACGCCGGCCATATAGACCAGGGTCTCGTTGCGTTGGCTCGACGGCGGCACGCGGCGCAAGTGCAGCAATTGCATGAATCCGTCCAGCGTGGTCCTGCTCCACCAGTAATACGGCATTAATACGTTGCGTGCTCCGAATACAAATCCCGCGTTACGGATCTTCGCCAGATACTCATCCGCGCTGCATTGCACCTGCATGGGATGCCGGAACAGCAACCGGATCAACCAGGTGTCGATATAGGCGCGGGTTGATTCCGCAAACAGCAGGATGCCGCCGGATTTGAGCACCCGATAAAACTCGGACATGGCCTTGTCCTGCCGGACCAGATGGTGGAAGGTCTGATGGCAGAACACCAGGTCAACACTGCCGTCATCCAACGGAATGGCGGCGCAATCCGCTTTCAATAACTGCACCTCAAGATCCGGGATCAGTGCGCGTCGTTGGGCGTGCCTCAATGCCTGGTGCTCGGCGTCCAGCCCGATAATCCGGCGCGGATGAAAACTGGAGCGCAACAGCTGGAATGCCCGGCCCTGGCCGCAACCTGCGTCCAGGATTACCGGGTAGGATTGTGCCGGCGCATCCATCAGCTTGATCAGGTCGCCGAGCGAAATCTGTATGACGTGGCGTTCCCACAGGTGGGTTCCCAAAAACCAGAACCCGAACCTGGATTCGGGTACAAAGCCAAGTTTGTTTGGTTCGCACTTTTTGGTATCTGACAACACGCCATCCGACATCGCAGTTTCATCCGTATTCATTATTATCAATTGCTAGCTAACCGTGATTATGCATTACACCGGGAATATCAAGCTGCAACAGGTCACACCACCCTCAGCCTTGGCCAGTTCCGAAGCATCCACGGTGCACACATTGAGATCCTGAGCCTCCAACCGGTCTCGGGTTCTGATGAAAGCATCAGGATAAATTACCGTATCGACAATGCGCAGAGCATTGGCTGCAAAAGGCTCTGACTCGTGCACCTCTACCAGCCGCATGGAACTAAATACACGGGCATCCACCCAATGCCGGTTGACCAGGAGCATATCTTCGGCCACCTGTGTAACGGCCGATTTCAGATGCAGACAGTCACGAAGGTCTACCGGCACAACGGAGTATCCATTCGGTGAAACCAGTCTTCGCAGCTGGTCTATGCCATCAGTGTTGCTGCGTGCGGACCGGCCCACATACAGAGAATTACCCACCCGCAGCACGTCGCCGCCATCCAGCGTGCCGGGCGCACGAATGTAAACCAGCCGGCGATACGGCGTAAGCGCCTGGGCCACCGAATCAGTTTCCGCTCTGCGCGACTCCACACCGGGACGAGTGATGATCCCTATCTCGTCCAGCACGATGGCGGTATCTTCCACGAACACCGAATCCGGCAAATCGGGATCGGCTGTCAGCTGAATCAGCTGACAGCCGGCCTCTTTTAGCCGTTGCTCATACTGGCGGTGTTGTAACCGGGCGCGATGCAGATCGATGGTTTCGCGCGCCATATGCGTCAGTTCGCAGTTACCGATAGCCGGACTCACGTCGCGTGTGATGGCAAACAGCATATTTATCTTAACTAAGTAAACGTTTTCAGGATATCCAACCTGGCAATCTCAGTCTTCAGCGCATGCGCGGATGATAATATGCTCGCGAGATAAACAATAACCTCTGGTATTGAAACATGGTTTCGATCCCATGTCCCGGTTGTGGTGGTCTTTTTGAGGACATCCAGGGACCTACCCACCGCTACCTGGAATCCTGTCCCGGCTGCTGGGCAGCCTATGGCGAAGTGCTGGTGCGCGAGTACAGCGATCCCGCCTACTACAGCATCCACCGGCTCACGGTGGACTCCTATGCGGTCCAGCACCCCGGCCAACCCTCGCCGCAGAGCATCCAGTCTGTGGCTGTGCACCTGATCAGCCTGTGCCTGGTGCTGGAACACAACGTGGATGTGCAGCGCGCCACCGCCGCCATGCAGATGGCTGTCAAAACCAAGGGGCGCTTTGTGTGGCTGACGCCTCCTGCTTCACTGGGTACGGTCACGGTCGCCGAGGTGCGCGCGGCGCAAAATGCAGAGCAGCACAAACAACAGGTATATGCCTGGACAAAATCCGCCTGGCTGGCCTGGGCCCCGCATCATGCCACTATCCACAGCTGGCTTCCGGAGGGTTTCTGACCCGTTATGGCCGCTTACTTTCCGCTGACAACCTGGCGGTAGCGGCGGCGCACCAGCTCCTGGAAATGATGCACGCCCGCTTCACGCCTGGGTGACAGGCGGCCAGCGGTATAACTGCCGGATTCCAGTCCCTGTTGCACCCGTTCACAGATACCGATGTCTTCTTTCTGCACTTCGTCGCTGAAACGCAGATCCTCTTCGATCATCTTGCGCACCGCGGCCGATTCGATATCCGCGTAATAATAGTCGAACAGCACCCTGCACTGCCGCTGCGAAACCGGCAACACCCGGTTGATCTGCAGCCTGCCGGGCAGGATATTGAGCATCAGGTTGGGAAACACGAAATAATAATGAGCCTCGCCCGCGGCATAAGGCCCCGGGGATCCATCCAGCGGACTGTGCTGCCAGGAATACCATTCCGCCGTGTGCGTGGAGTAACTGCGGTAATCCAGCAGCCGGTTCAGCCCAGGGTGCACATGCGGCAGATGGTAACCCTCCAGGTAATTGTCCACGTACACTTTCCAGTTGCACTCCAGGTCGTAAGCCACCTGGCTGTGGAATTCCATCTGTCCCAATTCGATGGGCGCGAAGCGTTCGGTTATACCCGCCAGCAGATTTTCCAGCGGCACCGGAGGTTGTTGCACGGCGGCGAATATCAGGCCCTGCCACACGCCTGTAGATATTGGATCCAGGTGTATGCAAGCGATGTCAAAATCCTTGGCTTCCTGCATCTCGTGGACGGCGCGCAGTTGTCCTTCCAGAGTGTAGCTCCAGCCGTGATACTTGCATTGCAACTGGCGGGCGTTGCCGTCCGTAAGTGCCAGCGGCCCGGCCCGATGCTTGCAGACATTGAAAAACCCGCGCAGCATGCCGTCATTGCCGCGTACCAGAATCACGGGCCGGCCAGCGCACTCGGCCACCACGTGGTCGCCGGTCTTGTCCAACTGGCCGGCGCGCGCCAGCAGTTGCCAGCTCGCGGCAAAAACATGCTGCCGTTCGAAAGCATGGAACGCCGGATCCGCATAGGCACAGGCGGGCAGTGTCTTGGCTTCGGATAGCGGCAACGCTGCCATGTCTTCCGGACGCAGACTGGCGGGCACGCGCATGCCGGTAGCTGAAGATTTGAGGTTCATTGAGGCAGCATAGCAGCCTGCATGCGTCTGCGGCAGAATTTCAAAAACCCGAATCCGGCTGGGACAGGAATGCGGTTTCCTCGGGAGTAGAGCTTCTGCCCAGCGCTGCGTTGCGGTGGGGGAACCGCCCAAAACGTTCAATGATGGCTTTATGCTTGCGCTCAAACTCCAGGTTGAATTCCAGGCCCGGCTGGCTGAACAGCCGCACAGCGATTTCGTGGATGGCGGATGATTCGCTGTGCATGTAGGGCATATAGAGGAAAGCCCTGGGTTTCACCGCAAGCTGCCGGTCGGCGCCAGTGCGCACCCCTTCCTGGGCCAGTACTAAAGACATGCCATCCCAAGCGAAGGCCTCCGCCCGATTGCGGAACAGATTGCGTGAGAACTGGTCCAGCACGATGATTTCCGCCAGCCGCCCCTCCGGTGTGTCCCGCCAGTAAAACAGTTCACCGCGGACGGCCGCACGATGAACGCCGGAAAAGCGTTCACGAATCAGCGCATCGAGCTTCTCATCCTTGGCAAAGTGCTGCTTGTCAGAAAGCTCATTGAACCAGAAATCCAGAATCTCCTTGGCTTGCATGCTGCGTCAGCTAACCCCGTGATCGTGATCCCGTTTCAGAGTTTTGGAACCGTGATTCAGCGTTTTGTTTTTACGCGAAACGATTCGGCAATCAGTTGGTTGTCAAAACCTTCCGGCGCCTTGCCGTCCGTGGCATAGCGATAGATCGCCACTTGATAGATGGTCTGCAGTGTGGATTGCACCAGCGCCAGGGCGATCAGATAAATGACCACCAGCGGTAGTATCACGACCAAGGCCACCGGGACGATGATTGCGCTCAACAGGACCGCAATGGCCACCGGTACGATGCCCAGCAACAAGAAGACCAGGCCGAAACTCACGTTGCCGATGATCTGTTCACCCCAGGTGCGCTTGAACATGGCGACCGACTGTTGGTAAGCCTCGATCGGACCCTTGCCTTCGGCCACCAGCACCGGCACCACCAGGAAAGAGGTGATCGACCATGCCATTCCCAGAAGGCCGACGACAATGCGTCCAATGAACCCGACGCGTTCCTCGATGAGCCGTAATATGAATCCAACGCTGCTGGTGAGCAGCGCCCAGCCGAAAATCTGCGGCAGCCTCTGCCAGGCAAAATGCAAGCCGTAGCCAAGACCGGGTTCCCCTCCTTCCATTTGCCTCAGCACACAGGCTATCAGTGCTGAATTGAAAAAAATCAGTACAAAGTAGTTCACAAAATAGAACAGAAACAGGCCGATATAGAAATTGGCATCATGCTGTTTCGCCGCATTCAGGTAGGTTTGCGCACCAGTGGCGAATATCGGTACGGCAAACGATGCAATCACCAGCGCCAGTACCAGCCCCGAGAGCAGCGGGTATACCACCAGTCTCTTGTCCTGCTTGAGCAGGCGCCATGATGCCCCCATGAGTTGCCAGGTTCTTGAAAATTTCCCCATGGCCCGGTCTCCTATGATGACTTGGCTGCTTTAACTATAGGCCAGAAACAGGGCCGGGCAGCCTGGAGCGGAATGTAACCGCTATTTCAAATACTTAACCATCCACCCCACCCAACGACGGTAAACATCAGTGGTCTGGACGATATCCTGCGGGAAATGGGTGGTTTCCGGATAGGCATAGAATTCCACCGGCACACCATTGTCGCGCAGACCGTGATACCACTCTTCGGCGTTCACGAACGGCACGTTGGCGTCGTCCACGTCGCTCATGAGCAGCGTCGGCGCCCTGACATTGCGCACATAGGTGATGGGCGACTGGGCGCGCCAGATTTTCCAGCCGGCATCGGTCCACGGCGAGGAGCCGAAGAAATACCGGTCGCCGGTCTGATAGTAGGCGATGGTGTAGTCCATCACCCAGTCCGTCAGGGGAGCGCCGGCCACCGCGGCTTTCCAAACGTTGTAATGACCGCTGAGCCAGGTGGTCATGTAGCCGCCGTAAGACCAGCCGGTGACGCCGATATTGTTCTTGTCCACAATGCCGAGCTTCTCGACCGCCGCGAGACCCGCCATCACATCCTTGCCGGGACCTTTGCCGGTATCGCGGTAAATCGCGTGCTGGTACTGGTCGCCTAAATTGATGCTGCCGCGGTAGTTGGGCTGGAACACCAGGAACCCGGCGGCCGCCAGCAGTTGTGTCAGCGGCGAAAAGCCCACTGTGGACGCGCCTTCCGGCCCGCCATGAATCACCAGCACCAGCGGATACTTGTGGCCTGGCTCGTAGCCGACCGGGTAAGTCAGCACCCCGTCCTCGTGAAATCCGTTGGGACCACGCCACTCGATGGATTCAGTACGGCCGAGACTCAGGCCATCCACAAACGCGTTCACGTCGGTGAGCCGCCGCGACTGGGCATGCACCGAATCCATGACGTACAACTCGCCGGGATGCGTGGCGGTGCTGCCGATGAACGCGAGGGAACCGGTTTTGGAAACGCTCAAGGCACCATCGGCATTCACGTCACCCAGATCCAGCAAGCTTGCGTTTCCGGATAGCGGCTGCCGCCACAGCACCGAGCGCGTGCCGAGTTCACCCTGCATGACCAGCGCCTTGCCGTCCGGCAGCCAGTGAAAGAAATTGAAGTTGCGCGCCAGTGCAGCGCTGGCATCGTAGATTTTGCCATTGAAGCTGACATACACGGCATTGCCGTTGTTCTCGTCGCCGTGGCGCGGACGCTGAAACGCAAAGTCCTCGCTGTCCGGCGCATACGCGCCGCTGACTGCACCTTGATCTGCCACCAGTACGGCGGGGGTGCCGCCGCTTACGCCCACCTCGGCGATTACCGAGTGGAATGACGGACCCCAATAGGGACTCGGAAATTTCGTGAATGCGATGCGCCGGCCGTCACGGCTCCAGGCCGGCGGCGTGGCTCCGCCCTGATCGGTATCCAGACTGAACGCGCCTTCGGTCAGTTGCTTGGCCTGGCCGCCCGCCGCCGGCACCACCCAAAGCTGCCACGGCGCCACGGCTTCTTTCAGAAGAAAATTGCCGTCGGTTACTTGGAAAACCTTGTCGTGCTGCTTGATGGCCTTCTCGCTGAGCGGCGGGTCCTGGGCGATAAACGCGATGTGCCTGCCGTCCGGGCTCCAGGAATAGGTGTCCACACCCTGCTTATCGTCGGTGATGCACTTGGCATCTCCGCCGTTCATGGGCATGACAAAGATTTGCGGTTTTTTGGTCTGCGGATCCTCGGCCAGGAATGCCAGCCGCGTACCGTCCGGTGACCATCTCACGGCGGATACCTCTTCCCGGTCCCAGGTGAGCGCGCGTCGCGTGCCGCTGGCGGTATCCACCAGATCGAGCTCCTGCTTGGGTTTGTCGGTTTCCCAGTCAGGGGTGGACACGATCACGGCGATCTGCCTGCCGTCCGGGGAAATCTGCGGTTCGCTGAGACTCACCAGTTTCTGCACATCACTCAGTTGAAATGCCGGCGCCGGTGCCGAAACGGCTGCAATCGGCCACGCTGTCAACAGCGAAAACAGAAACAATGCACTGGCAAGTGATTTCATGTACCGCCTCCAATTAAGTCAAACTGTTCGCGCGATGCCCACGTTCAGACACGGCACCCAGCCGGTTCCCCCGGTGGATTTTCGTGCCCAGTAAAAACCGCTTTGCTTCAATACGATATCCAGGATTTCACCCGGCTGAATCGTCAATTCAAGGGCATTGAAATCCCGGGTAATGCGCCATACTTCGCCGGCGCGTTGCATCCAGCCCCTGGGGGTCCAGCCCGAGCGCCCGTCTTCTGCCGTGCACCCTACCCAGCCGTCAATATCGGTTTGCTTTGCAAAGTCCGGATGCAGCGTATCACCGGCCTTCACCACGATAGGGTCGGAATACGGCCGCCGGTAAGGCTTCAGGACAACAGCATTCATGCGTTAGCTTTGCCGGATAATTGCTGTCGGGTTCTCATACCACCCACAACTGCATGAAATCCGTGACCGGCGTAGCCGCCAGTTTTGCGTGATCCGCGCATAGCATATTGATGGCTGCACTCTGTCCGGCAGGTAAGCGACCGGCAACGGCTTTTTCAAATTTTTTCACCAGCACCGGAATGCCTTCGGCGCGGCGTTTGCGGTGGCCGATGGGAAATTCCACCTGCACCCGCGGAGTCTTGCTGCCGTCCCTGAAAAACACCTGCACCGCGTTGCCGATATAGCGTTTTTCAGAATCATAGTAATCTTTGGTGAATTGCGGATTTTCGCGCACCTGCATACGTGCGCGCAGCGCATCGATGCGCGGGTCGGCGGCTGCTTTATCCTCGTAGTCCTCTGCCGTGAGGCGTCCGAAGATCAGCGGGATCGCGGTCATGTACTGGATGCAGTGGTCGCGGTCGGCCGGATTGTCGAGCGGGCCGGTTTTGTCAATGATGCGCACCCCCGGCTCCTGGGTTTCGATCACCACTTTCTCGACCTGTTCGAGCCTGTCCTTGACCCGGGCATGCAGCTGCATGGCGCATTCCACCGCAGTCTGGGCGTGGAACTCGGCAGGGAAACTGATTTTGAACAGCACGTTTTCCATCACGTAGCTGCCGTAGGCTCGCTGGAACTTGAATGGCTGGCCCTTGAACAGCACGTCGTAAAATCCCCAGGTTTTGGCGGACAGCGCCGTGGGATAACCCATCTCGCCGGTCATTGCCATCAAGGCCAGCCGCACGGCACGGCTGGTGGCATCGCCGGCCGCCCAGCTCTTGCGCGAACCGGTGTTGGGCGCGTGCCGGTAAGTGCGCAGCGCGCCGCCGTCGATGAACGCCTGGGACACGGCATTGATGATCTGCTCACGCGTGCCACCCAGCATGCGGGTGACGACCGCGGCGGTCGCAACGCGCACCAGCAGCACATGATCCAGTCCCACGCGGTTGAAGGAATTCTCCAGCGCCAGCACCCCCTGGATTTCATGCGCCTTGATCATGGCGGTGAGCACATCGCGCATCGACAGGGCTGCTTTGCCTCCGGCCAGGCTGCGTCGCGACAGGTAATCCGCGGTTGCCAGGATTCCTCCCAGATTGTCCGAGGGATGTCCCCACTCCGCCGCCAGCCAGGTGTCGTTGAAATCCAGCCAGCGGATCATGGCGCCGATGTTGAACGCCGCCTGCACCGGATCCAGTTCGTAGTTAGTTCCCGGCACGCGCGCGCCATGCTTGAAGGTCGCGCCCGGCACCACCGGGCCCAACAGCTTGGTGCAGGCCGGATAGTTGAGCGCCAGCATGCCACAGGCCAGGGTGTCCATGAGGCAATAATGCGCGGTCTCAAAGGCATCGCGGTTCGAGATGGGGTAATCCAGCACATAATCTGCGATGTCGGTGAGAACCTTCTCGGGTTCGGGGCGTTTGGCGGACTTCACATCATGGCTGGTCATGGCTGGTTTCCTCGGTTTCCATTGTCACTGCCTGTTTGTACATACATACGGCGTTCGCCGGGCACAGCAGCCTGAATTCCGAAGTGGCAGCAATTTCCGGCGGCACCCGCCGACGCTCATATCGCTGGTAGCCGCGCGCCGTGAAAAATCCCTCTGCGGTAGTGGTCAGTAAATACAGGGTTTCCACCCCCAGGTCCCTGGCATAGCGTTCCAAGCGCCGGGTCAATTCCGCCCCCAGCCCCTGGCGGCGGGCTTCCGCATGCACTGCCAGGGAGCGCAGCAAGCCGTGTCTGCCGAATGATTCAAGGCCGACGATTCCGGCCAGCATGCCATCGGCGGTATGCGCGGCAAGAAACCGGGTGTGCAGCGGTTCCATCAGGTCATCGCCTGGCAGGCCGGATTCAGCCAACAGTTTGCGGATCGCAGCAATCTCCACCGCATCGGCTGCGCTGATGCGCATCAACATGCCGGGGCAATTCGCATCATGTTTTTGGATTTTTCCGGTTGTCAGCAGCGGGTTGGCCCGCGATCACTCCCTTTTACCCAGGGGGATGAATTTGCGGTTTTCCGGTCCGGTGTAGTTGGCGCTCGGACGGATGATCTTGCCGTCGGCGCGCTGCTCGATGACATGCGCGCTCCAGCCGGTGATGCGCGCGATCACGAACAACGGTGTGAACATGGCGGTGGGCACGCCCATCATGTGGTAGGAGACCGCCGAGAACCAGTCCAGGTTCGGGAACATGTTCTTTACATCATGCATGACTTTTTCCAGGCGCGCGGCCACGTTGTACAGCAGCATGTCACCAGCCTCCTTCGACAGGCTTTGCGCGATGGCTTTGATCACCTGGTTGCGCGGGTCGCTGATGGTGTAGACCGGGTGCCCGAACCCGATAATGATCTCCTTGGCCTCGATCCGGCGCCGGATATCCGCTTCCGCTGCATCCGGTGTCGGGTAACGGCTCTGGATCTCGTAAGCCACCTCGTTGGCGCCGCCGTGCTTGGGCCCGCGCAGCGCGCCGATGGCACCGGTGATGCACGAATACATGTCGGAACCAGTGCCGGCAATGACGCGCGCCGTGAAGGTGGAGGCATTGAACTCATGTTCCGCGTACAGAATCAATGAGGTGTGCATGGCACGCACCCAGGCATCCGATGGCTCGCGGCCGTGCAGCATGTGCAGGAAATGTCCGCCAACGGAGTCATCATGGGTTTCCACTTCGATCCTGCGGCCGTTGTGGCTCCAGTGATACCAGTAGCAAAGCATGGAGCCCAATGAAGCCAGCAGGCGGTCGGCGATGTCACGTGCGCCAGCCGCGTTGTGGTTGGGCTGTTCCGGCAGCATGCAGCCAAGCGCCGACACGCCGCTGCGCATCACGTCCATGGGATGGGCCGAGGCCGGCAGCTGTTCCAGTATCAGGCGCACGCCCTCCGGCAGACCGCGCAGTTCCTTGAGCTTGGACTTATAGGCGCGCAATTCCGCGCGGTTCGGCAGCTTGCCGTGGATCAGCAGGTAGGCAACTTCCTCGAAGTCACATTTCGCGGCGATGTCGAGAATGTCGTAACCGCGGTAGTGCAGGTCGTTGCCGCTGCGGCCCACGGTGGACAGCGCAGTGTTGCCGGCTGCTACCCCGGACAGGGCCACGGATTTTTTCGGCTTGAAACCCGGATTGCTTTCATTCATGTTCGGACTCCTGATGCAGGATGAGCGATGTGACCCTCATCTGTGCCGCCTGGCAGGCTTGGAAAAGTTGCTGCACGGCTAATGTTTGAACAGCTCATCGAGCTTGTTTTCGTAACTCAGATAATCCAGCACCTCATATAATTCGCTTCGGCTTTGCATCTGGCCCAGCAGCGACTGCTGCGTGCCCTGTTGCCGCAGCACCGTGTAAATGTTTTCCGCCGCCTTGCTCATGGCGCGGAACGCGGACAGGGGATACAGCGCCATGCGTACGCCGGCATCCGCCAGTTCCGTGGTGGTAAACAGCGGCGTCTTGCCGAATTCGGTGATGTTGGCAAGCACCGGCACTTTAACCGCATGGGCAAATTGCCGGTATTCATCCAATGTAGTCAGGGCTTCGGCGAATATCATGTCGGCACCCGCAGATACATAGCGTAATGCGCGATCCAAAGCCGCCTGTTGGCCCTCGACTGCGTGCGCGTCGGTGCGCGCCATGATCACGAACTTGTCGTCACTGCGTCCGTCGACGGCGGACTTGATGCGATCGCACATCTCATCCGCGCTTACCAGCTCTTTGCCGGGACGGTGACCGCAGCGCTTGGCCGACACCTGGTCTTCAATGTGCAGGCCCGCAGCACCGGCGCGCAGCATCTCCTTGACGGTGCGCTGGATGTTGAAGGCGCTGCCCCAGCCGGTATCTGCGTCCACCAACAATGGCAGCGGACAGGCACCGGTGATGCGACGGATGTCTTCGCACACCTCATTGAGGCTGGTAATGCCAAGGTCCGGCAGGCCGAAGGAAGCGTTGGCGACGCCGGCTCCGGACAGGTACAGCGCCCGGAAGCCGGCACGTTTCGCCAGCAACGCGCTGTAGGCATTGATGGTGCCGACAACCTGCAACGGACGCTCGTGTTCGAGCGCTGACCAGAATCTGGCGCCGGCGGAACTGGGCACTGCCATGGACGTCCCGGAATTGTGCTTGATGGTGACCGGCTATTTTAACGGTTTGCCGGGAGTGCTGCTAACCAGACTGCGGCGGCGATCAGGCGATCTTCACCACGATCCGGCCAAGCTGGCGGCCCTGCAGCAATTTGGGGAATGCGGCAGGCAGCCCATCAAGCGGTATGACGGTGGCAGCGATTGACTTCAGCTTGGCGGGCTTGAGGTCGGTGGCCAGCCGCTTCCATATCTTGAGCCGCAAGCGGCGTGGTGTGGCTACGGAATTGATGCCCAGCAGGTTGATGCCGCGCAGTATGAACGGCATGACCGTGGTATGCAGTTCATGTCCGCCGGTCAGGCCGATGCTGGCGATGCTGCCCCACCAGCCGGTAGTGCGCGTGAGCCAGGCAAGCATTGCACCACCCACGTTGTCCACTGCGCCCTGCCATTGGGCGCGTTCCAGCGGCTTGCTGCCGTAGTCGATCTCGCTGCGCAGCAGTATCGAGCCTGCTCCCAGGCTTTTGAGGTACCCCTGGGCCTCGGGTTTGCCGGTAATGGCAACCACTTCATAACCGCGCTGCGCTAGCATGTTGACGGCCAGACCGCCGACACCGCCGCCGGCGCCGGTGACCACCACCGGACCGCCCGCAGGATGCAGCCCATTGTGTTCCAGACGGTGGATGGCAAGTGCCGCGGTAAAACCTGCGGTACCCAGCATCATGCAGGAAAGTGTGGTCATGCCTTTTGGCAACGGGATCACCCACTGGCCCTTGAGGCGTGCATATTCGGCGTAACCGCCATCGTGTTCTTCGCTGAGACCACAGCCGGTCACCAGCACCCGCTGGCCTTTGCGGAAACGGCGGTCGCCCGATGACACCACCGTTCCGGCCACATCAATTCCGCCCACCAGCGGAAACCGCTTCAGGATCCTGCCCTTGCCGGTGGCCGCAAGCGCGTCCTTGTAGTTGATGTCCGAATATTCGGCCTTGATAACCACGTCACCGTCCGACAGGTCATGCAAGCCGATCTGCTCGAAGCGGGCAACCACCTGGCTGCCCTCCTGGTGTATTCGGTATGCGGTGAAATTGGCTTGCAAGGTGCTCAGGCTCGTGCAGTACTACAGTCCAATGTCGGACCGGGCTTAGAAGATTTCCTGAAAATACCAGCGCGCTGTCAGCATCAGCAGGCTGGAGCTGGACTGGTTGCTGCGTGCATAGTTCAGCTGCATGGCGAACTGGTCGGTGAAATTGTAAACGGTGCCTATCGAACCCACAGTTTCCGAATTATTTTGGTCATGACTGAGGAGCCCCACATCATCTTGGGCAAGATAGGCGTTGAGTTCCCAGTTGTCCGTCGCCATGGCGCGCACCCCGATACTTACGTCATAACCGGTCTTGGTATTGCTGCTGGAGACCGTGAATCCGGGAAACAGGTTGGTGCTGGGTCCCTGCTTCCAATGGTCGTCGGCATAGGCCACCCGCCCGACCAAATCCATGGAATCAGTCAGGGGCATGTGGGCGCCAAGCGATATGGTGTAATCCGTAGTGAAAAAACCACCAGTCAAGTAACCTCCGTCATAACTGTTGTGGTAATAGTCGAAACCAAAAAACCAGTTGGGATAAAACTCGTAGTTACCGCCGAAAATATAGCCCTTGCCACCGCTGTAGCTGCTGACGCTGCCCTTTGCGTATCCCGCATACATCAAGTTATACGACGGACCATCCGCGATCGCGGCCATTGGCAACAAAGCCGCGATGATGACCACAGCAATGCAAGTTCTTTTCATGGATTCAATCTCCGCATTAGTTTTTGAATATTCAGGCAGGGTGTTTACGGCGTGCGCAGTAATAAACGTAAGCATACTTCAACTGAAGACCACAAACATAGCCAGCACACCGGCCAAGCGCACTTGGGCCGCATTTTTAACCGGTACGCTTGACGTTGTTGCGGCTCATACGTATGGCGCTTGCGAACTCCATACCGGTCTGGAACCTGGCCTCCGAATCTTTCTGTAAGGCGCGTTCCACCACCTCTTTGAGGCGCACCGGGATATCCGGCCGCAGGAATGTCACGTCAGGAGGTGCGGCATTGGAAATCTTGAACATCAGTCCGGTCAGGGATGGCGCATCAAATGGCAATTCGCCACGCAGCAGCTGATAGAGAGTCACGCCAAGGGAATACAGGTCGCTGCGTCCGTCCACTTTTTTGCCGGCCACCTGTTCCGGCGACATGTAGGACGGGCTGCCCAAAATGGTTCCGGAACGCGTGCGCGCAGCGTTGATGAGGGAGGCCACGCCGAAATCAGTGATTTTGAGCTGACCGGTCCTGCGGTCATACATGATATTCGCGGGCTTGATGTCGCGATGCACCACCTGGCGGCTGTGGGCGTATTCCAGGGCTTCCGCGATCTTCACGGTCACGGCCATGACTTCTTCCACAGGCAATAGATTTCCAGTGGTTGTGTAGTGCTCCAGCGATTCACCAGTCAGGTAATCCATGGCTATGTATGCCAACTCCTGGTCCTCGCCCACGTCATAGATGGTGACGATGTTCGGGTGGTTGAGCCGCCCCGCGGTCTCCGCCTCGCGGAAAAAACGCTGCGAAACCTGCTGCTGGAGCTCGCCCTGGAATTCATCCTTGATGGACAGGGTCTTGATGGCAACGGTACGGTTGATTTTCTGGTCCCTGCCCAGATACACCACGCTCATGGCGCCGCGTCCCAGTTCCCGAAGCAGTTCATAACGACCCAATACGGGTTTTTGCAGCCCGTTTTCCGGCAATGAAATCTGCGATCCGCGGCGCCGGGTGATGGTCGTCTGGCCGTCCAGGGCCTGTAATTTCAGCAGGCGGTCTTCCACATCGCCGAAGCCCGGCACCAAGCGTTTCATTTCGGTATACACCTCGATGGCAGATGCGTAGCGCCGGTGCCGTTCGTGTTCGTGGCCCAACTGCAGAAGATTTTTGTACAAATCGCCGGACGGCGTGCACTTGACGTATTGCGCCAGCGCCTCGTCGAAGCGACCCAGCGCCTGATAGGCCAAGGCCAGTTGCCGGCTGGTCTCGGAAAATTCCTCCCGCGAAACTCCATGACGGTCAATTAGATAACGCTCGGCAAGTATCAACGCGTGACCGGCAATCAGAAACAGCGCCGGCAGGGTCAAGGGCAGCCATAGCCCGCGGGCAATCAGCGGAATAAACTCGCCGTTTACCAGCGCCACCAGCAGCAGCACACTGGCGGCGGCCCCCAGCCAGACACGCATGCGTGGGACCGCCAGCAACAAATAAGCCCCCAGGAGCAGCACCAGCAACGCGCGCAGCCACCAAGCCCAAAATGGCGTGGCTATGAGGTCGCCGTTGAGGATACTTGAAACCATACCGGCTGCATCCAGTGTCCGCGCTTTTGCGATGCCGGTGGTCAACCCCACGATTACAGCCTTGCCGGTGAGGTTTTCACCTGGAACCCTGTCTACGAGCACGTCATCCACCGGATATACGGGAATGGCATCGTGATTGCGTCCGACCGCGTATCTGCGCGGTCGCACCTGCATATACTGGTCCGTGAACAGATAATCATCCCCCAGGCGGATACCGCCGGTAGCCTGCGGAATGATGTCACTGCGTTTCAGTCCCAGATCACGCGCCGCCACCAACAAAGCGAAACTGGGAAACAGCTGGCTGCCTTCACTGACGATCAACGATTCGGCGCCATTCGCGGAAGCTGACGGCAGAAAGCCGATGCCCTGGGCCGCCTGCCCAAGACTGGCGAGTGGTGCGCGCATCCGCACCCGAACAGGATTGAAAAAAATATTGGCAATGCTGGTCTGATCCGGCTGCGCCAAGTTCATCTTGAATACCAGCCACGCCGGCAGCACGTCGGCCTCGGAGCTGGTGCCGGCGCCACCGCCAGCGGACAAGATCACATTCCCGGCATTGCGGATGCTGTCCGCGAAAGCCGCGTCCGTTGCCAGCGAAGTCTGAGATTGGGTGAGCAATGCCTTGGCTTCGGAATCCCTGGTGAGCGCGCGCAGCATGGAAAGGCGTTGCAAGTAATCCAAGGCGGTGGAATTCTGTGGGTTGTCGAACGACGGCACGAAGGCAATGACACGGGCCTTGTCGGCAGCCAGCCGTGCAGTCAAATCCGCCAGCAGATTGCGCTGCCAGGGCCAGGCGCCGTGTTTATCCAGGGCGACGGCATCGATTCCCACCACTGCCACGTCGGCATTTGGAGTATGCGGCGGCATCAGCCACATGCCTGCTTCGTAGGTCGACTGTTCCAGTCCCTGACCGGACCGCATAACGGCCGCAGCCGCCAGCAACAGCGTGATCAGAATGCCGACTAGCCACGTTATCCGGGTACGTGCCACGTTATACCTGCATAGAAAACTGGCCGCGGGCCCCGCCGCCGGCAGCGACATGATGGATCATATTATATGTTAACTACTGACGGGAACCCGTCTTCCAAACATGGCGCCGTCAGGCTATCAACGCCGGGCTTCGGCGCGTTTTTTGAGGGCCCGATTGAATTCCGCGAATT
This sequence comes from Gammaproteobacteria bacterium, assembly GCA_028870845.1. GTDB lineage: Bacteria > Pseudomonadota > Gammaproteobacteria > Natronospirales > REEB76 > REEB76. The sequence goes on from JAGWOR010000003.1 coordinate 43,798, forward strand.
CATCCTCGCTTGGCAGTGAAAACCAGCGTTGCAATAAAAACGCGAGGGTCCCGCCGATTTCCTCGGATTGGCGGATGCGGGTATGGCCGCCGAACAGGTATTCCAGCATGAAGCCGTGTTCACGGTCGAACAATCCCGGCACCAGCGTCTGTTCCAGCCAGCGAAACACTGTAGGCGGCGTCACCTGTAACACCTCCGGACTGCATACCCGCAGGTTGCCGTCAGCGGATTTTTGCACGATCTGCAACTTAGAACCCGGTACTGCTATGCCTTCAATGGTAATCAGGTAGCTGCTCCACTTTGGATAGCTGCTGAAATCCATGAGCACATCCCAGACGGTTTCCGGAGGTGCAAGAATGTCGATACTCGCCTTGACGCTGCGTTTCATCATTTGCGTGCATCCATGTGAGGCTGCATGAGGCAGCTTATCCAATTCCGCAGATTGCGCCCTGCATTCACCGCCAGTACCAGGGCAAAACCGGCGAAATTGTCAAAATTGCCGCTGATACCGGTTACTGCCATCACCACGATGGTCAGCACAACCGGCACCCCCAGATTGAACCATACCGCAGCTGATCTGGCCGGGTATGCATGCGCCGGCTCCAACTCCATGCGCCGCGGGGCCAGTGCGATGAAGACCGCGGCAAGCAACGGCACGAATGCCAGCAATAACAGTATTGCCGGGTTTGCGTGGACCCTGGGCAGCCACCAGCGGGCCTGCAGAATCACCAACGCCGTGCCCATGATTCCCAACACAGCTGCCAGCAGTTCCAGTCTCACGGCAGAGATTTGCACGCCGGATTTGCCGGCTGCAGATCGCGCGTTCATAAGTGAAAGTAGCCGTAGCCAAGGAGTGCCAGTGCTACGAGTGCAAACCCCGCATGCAGCACCACCACCGGCCCCGGCAGCGGCTGGCGGCCGGCGCGGAACCCGAACAGCAGCAGCCCACCGGTGGCGGTGAGCAGCAACACAACGGTGGCGGCATTCACCGGCATGTTGTGTGGGTAGTGCAAATCATGCGCCACCAGCAGCGCCACCAACGTGATGCCGGCGATGCCATGCAGGCTGCTGACTATCAGGGGCAGCTTGCGGCCGCGCATTCCCAAAGTCGCGAACAGCAGCCCAGCGAGCATCACCAGGATCAGGAGGAGCAACAACGCTGCAAGCATCATGCAGACACCATCGAGGTGCGCCCATGATAGCGGCCCGTTTTCTGGCTGCAAACCGTTTCAGGTGCCTTTTTTAAAGACCACGCGCCAGACACGTCCATGCTGACTGTCACCTATATAGAGTGCGCCCCCGGGACCCTCGGCCAATCCCATGGGACGGAAACGCGCGCTGCGGGGTGACGGGATGATTTTTTCGCCGGCGAAACCGTCCGCGAACACCTGATATCCGCCGGCCGGCCGTGCGCCCGTGAACGGCACGAACACCACCTTGTACCCGGCTTGCGGCAGCGGCGCCCGGTTCCAGGAGCCATGGAAACTCACGAATGCACCGTTGCGATATGCCGCGGGAAACGCATCGCCGTTGTAGAACAACACTGCCTCCGGCGCCCAATGCCCTGGAAACGCCAGAATCGGCTGGCCATAACGGGCGCAATCGCCGGTTTCTTTGCCATCGCCGCCGTATTCCGGCTCCAGCAACAGTTTTTTCTGCAGCTGGTCGTAGTAACAGTAGGGCCAGCCGAAATTCTCACCGCGCTTCACCAGCATGAATTCTTCCGCCGGCAATTCAGCGCTCTGCGCTTCGCTGTAGAGTTTCGGCCAGTTGCCGTACAGCTGGTCGCGGCCCATCTGCAATGCATACAGGAAACCGGCCTGTTTGTTCCAGGTGATGGCCACCGCATTGCGGATGCCGGTGGCATAACGGCCGCCGTCCTTGCCGAACACCTGGTTGAGCTTGTCCGCATCGAACTCCCAGATACCGCCGTGCTGGGCCAGCAGCGGACAGGGATTGATGCCAGGAGATCCCGCCACCCGGTCCTGATGCTGGCAGGCGTTGGAGGGCGCACCCACGTTCACGAACAGGTGGCCGCTTTGGTCGAAAGCCATGGTTTTGGCGGAATGCTCGTGCTGTACCGGGAAACCACTGACCACCACCTGGGGCTTCGGATCCGGCAGCAGCCGGCCAGGCACCAGCTTGTACCGCAGAATTTCGGTATCACTGGCAAAGTACAGGTAGCCATCGTGAATGCCGATGCCGGTGCCCACATCGGCGCCGAAATATTTAATCACGTCCGCGTGGCCCTTATGCTTGGTGTCGCGCAGTGCCGCGATGCCACTTCCGTCATGCAGCGACTGCAGGGCCACGTATACATCGCCATTACTGTTGACCGCCAGATGCCGGGCCACGCCCAGATTATCGGCGAATACCGTGGCACAGAAACCCGCCGGCAAATGGATGCCGCCGTTGCCGGCATCGCATGTGGCAGCAACAGCCGCATGTGGCCAACAAAAATTCAAGGCCACCAGCATCAATGTGCTCAACCAAATAGTGCGCATGGATCACCTGTTAATTAATGATTCAGCTATAAGGTTTGGCTAATCTACAGCTCGTCACAGCCGACACAAACTGAATCTGGAAATCACTGGATGGTGAACGATACCAGAGTGGATCGAAGTTCCGCTGGTGAGAGCTCAGCTGGCTTAAAGCTGGTCGACATGCAATTGGTGATGTCCGGGTCTTGCAACGAAGTGCTGTTATAGCAAACGATTCCGCCCACGACTTCGTAATTACCTGTTGGCACCAGTTGGTTATTAGAGTCAAGCTGATCCCACCCAATAGTGAAATTTGCTGAACCAGGCGCGAAGTTTTGCAGTGATACGCCAACTATATTGCAATGATACCCAGATGATGCCCACAAGAGATTGGCGACCGGTGTTGAGGTCCCCGCCTTGACCACCACGAAGGCAGCTTGGTTGATGCATGTTTGCATGTATAACGGCTGGTTAGTACTCGTGCGGTTGCGCACCGTAAGCACAAACTGAATGGCTTCACTCTGTGAAAACGTTGTGGCGGGATTGCCGTTGGCATCCTCCACAGCAAGGGTGGTGACAAAGGCCGGTGATGTGGAGCTGCTGCTACTGTTCTGGCACTGGCTGTTGCCCAGCAGCAGAATGGCGGCAAGAACCAGCGCTGCCACACGCATGAGCTTGCCCATAAAGCACCCCCTCGATGCAGATAAAGGCTATTACTAACAGTATAGTACGGATAACCGGGTGGGGGATGTCCGGGGAGATCAGCTTACTGAATGGTGAACGGCTCCAGGGTGGAGACGAAGACAGTCGGCACCAGTTGGTCTGAACTCAGGCTGCCGGCGGGCATGCAGTTGGTGGCCGAGGTTGAACTGGAGGAACTGGAAGAACTGCTGGAGCTGCTGTTGTTGCAGGTCAGTCCGCCGATCACCTCATAGGATCCCGTGGGTACCTGCTGGCCGCTGTCATTCGACTGGTTCCAGGTGACGGTGAACGTCTGGGTCTGGCCGGCATTGATGGTGAGAGTGGTTGTGTTTTGGGAAAACTGCTGCTGGTTTACCGACCAGGTCCAGACTTCGTTGGCGGTGCCGCTCTGCACCACTTCGAAGTTGTATTGCTGTCCCGTGCTGAAGGAAATCGTCTGGTTTGATGTGCTGCGGTTGCGTACGCTCAACACGAATTGAATGTTTGTGGCCGACAAGAAAGTGCTGGTGGGATTGCCGTTGGCATCCTCCACCGCCACGGATGTGACAAACACCGGCCCGTCGGAACCAATGCCATTGGTGGTGCTGGTGTTTTGGCACTGGGTAGCGCCCAACAGCAGCCAGGTGCAGACACCGATGCCGGTAACGCGCGTGAACAGCTTCAACATGGAATGTGGTCCTGCACGCCGGTGCATGCCGGCATAATGCACAGATTATAAACCTCCGGTTTGCGCTCCGATGTGCCGCCGGATACGCAAAATCCGTTATTTGACAAGCCATTCCACACGATCCGGTAAGATGGGCAGCCAGGGAGACGCCTTGCCATGGAATACACCACCCTACGTTCCATTCTGATCCTGCTGGCTGTTGCGGTGCTGGTGGTGGCGGCGCTTAAACGCGTGAAGCTGCCCACCATCATCGCCTACCTGGCCACGGGTTTTTTGGTTGGGCCCCACGGTCTTGGCTGGATCTCAGATACCGCAAACACCCGGGCGCTGGCGGAATTCGGCGTGGTGTTCCTGCTGTTTACCCTGGGCCTGGAATTCTCCCTGCCGCGGCTCATCGTCATGCGCAAGGCGGTGTTCGTGCTGGGCGGGCTGCAGGTATTGCTCACCACCGCCGGTACCGCGCTCATCGCCTGGCTGTTCGGTGCCCGCTTGCCAATGGCAATCGTAATCGGCGGTGCCTTTGCCCTGTCTTCCACCGCCATTGTGGTGAAACAGCTGGCCGAACAGAACGAAATCAACCTGCAGCACGGAAGACTGGCCATTGCTGTACTGCTGTTCCAGGACCTGGCGGTCATTCCCTTCCTGATCCTGATTCCGGGCCTGGCCCATGGAATCGACACGCACTTCGCCACCCAATTGGTGTGGGCCTTCGCCAAGGGCATGCTGGCGGTGATCATTATCCTGGCTTTCGGCCGTTGGCTGTTGCGGCCCTTGTTCCACCAGATTGCCACTACCCGTTCCGCGGAACTGTTCACCCTGGCGGTGCTGCTGTTCACGCTGGCGGCCGCCTGGAGCACGGCGGCACTGGGGTTGTCACTGGCACTGGGGGCTTTCCTGGCGGGAATGATGCTGGCCGAGACCGAGTACCGTCACCAGGTGGAAGCCGACATCCGCCCGTTCCGCGATATCCTGCTGGGCTTGTTTTTCGTCACCGTCGGCATGCTGCTCAATCCCCAAACCATGATGAACCATGGCTGGTTGCTGATCGCAAGCGTGATTGCACTGATGCTGTTCAAGACCGTCTTGGTCACGCTGCTGGCGTGCTTTCTGGGCAGCGACCGTGCAAGCGCGCTGCGCACCGGCATGGCACTTAACCAGGGCGGCGAATTCGGTTTTGCCTTGCTGGCGCTGGGGCTGTCGCAAGGCGTGATCCGCCCGGCGCACGCGGAATTCGGTTTGGCGGTGATCGTGATCAGCATGCTGGCAAGTCCCTTGTGCCTGCGCTATAGCGGTGTTTTGGCTGCGCGCCTGTTTCCCCGGGATGAATCCGCGTCCGAACATGACCGGCTGCAGCACGATATCGGCCAGCAGCAGTTGCAGTTGGAAAACCATGTACTGCTCATCGGCTATGGACGCGTCGGGCAGAACGTGGCGCGCTTCCTGGAGCCCGCGGGTTTCCAGTTCGTGGCCCTGGATCTGGACCCGGTGCGAGTCAAACATGCCCGTGAAGCCGGCGACCCGGTGTATTACGGCGACGGCACCAATCCGGCGGTGCTCAAGGCCGCAGGCTTGGAACACGCACGCATCGTGGTGATCACTTACTTCAGCATCCCGGTGGCATTGAAAATACTCGCACACGTGAAAAAGATGCGGCCCGACATTCCGGTGCTGGTTCGTACCCGCGACGATGCGGAACTGGAAAAGCTCATGCAGGCGGGCGCCACCGAAGTGATTCCCGAGACCATGGAATCGAGCCTGATGGTGGCTTCACACCTGTTGCACCTGCTGGGTATGCCCATGCGCGAGATCCTGCACAAAGTCCAGGAGGTACGCAGCCACCGTTACAGCCTGCTGCGCAGCGTATTTCGCGGACAGGATGCCCTGCCCATCGACCCCAGCCATGCATTCCGCGAACAGTTGTTCACCATCACGCTCACTCCCGGCGCTTATGCCATCGGTAAAAGCATCGGCGAACTGAACCTCAGAGCCGCCAAAGTGGTGGTGACGGCATTGCGGCGCGAAGGCGTGGTCGGGCGCCAGCCGCCTGCGGATACCGTTCTCAAGGAGGAGGACGTGATGGTACTCTGGGGCCGGCCCGAGGACCTGGAAAACGCCGAGGAAATCCTGTTGCGCGGCGCGGGCTCCAAACCACGTGCCTTGAAAGACAAAGAAACGGCATGATCGATATCGGTACACCACTTACAGCCAATGCCACTCGCCTGCTGCTGCTGGGTTCGGGCGAACTCGGCAAGGAAGTGGCCATCGAGGCCCAGCGCCTGGGCCTGGAAGTCATCGCCGTTGACCGCTACGCGCATGCGCCTGCCATGCAGGTAGCGCACCGCGCGCATGTCATCAACATGCTGGATGGCGGCGAGTTGCGGCGCGTGGTGGAATTGGAGAAGCCCCAATACATCGTGCCCGAACTGGAGGCCATCGCCACCCCCAGCTTGCTGGAACTGGAAAAACAAGGCTGGAACGTGATCCCAACGGCGCGCGCCACGCGCCTCACCATGGACCGGGAGGGCATCCGGCGTCTGGCGGCCGAGGAACTGAAGCTCAAGACTTCGCCTTACCGGTTTGCGGGAAATTTTGCTGAATTTGAAACCGCCATCGGCCAGATTGGCCTGCCTTGCGTGGTCAAACCGGTGATGAGCTCGTCAGGCAAAGGCCAGAGCGTGATTGAGCACGAAACAGGCATGGCGGAAGCCTGGAAGTATGCCCAGGAAGGTGGTCGCAGCGGCCAGGGACGCGTGATCGTGGAGGGCTTCGTGGATTTTGACTACGAAATCACCCTGCTGACGGTGCGCCACGCGGGCGGCACCAGTTTCTGCGAACCCATCGGCCACCGCCAGGAACAGGGCGATTACCGTGAATCCTGGCAGCCACAGCCGATGGCGCCGAAGGCGCTGGCCGATGCCCGGCGTATCGCCGCGGCCGTGACCGGCAATCTCGGCGGCCGCGGGATTTTCGGCGTGGAACTGTTCGTCAAAGGCGAGACGGTCTGGTTCAGCGAGGTCTCGCCGCGCCCGCACGATACCGGAATGGTGACGCTGATCTCCCAGGATCTGTCCGAATTCGCACTGCACGTACGCGCGATACTCGGTCTGCCGATTCCCGTGATCCGCCAGTTCGGCGCCTCGGCATCCGCGGTCATCCTGCCGCATGGTGATTCCGATGGCCCACGGTTTGGCAATCTGGATGGGGCATTGGCGGAACCGGACACCATGCTGCGGCTGTTCGGCAAGCCGCAGATCCGCGGCCATCGGCGCATGGGCGTGGCCCTGGCGCGCGCCGACAGCATAGAGTCGGCCCGCGAAAAAGCCCGGCGCGTGTCCGCGGCAATCAAAGTCAGCTTGTAATGTGAATCAACGTGCTCACGCGGTACCTGCCGGTACGCAGTTGTTGCCGGGTCTAATCCTGCAAACCTCAAACCGATAACACGCAAGGAGCTTCCATGCCCTCATTCGACATCGTTTCCAAAGTTGACCCGGCAGAACTGGCCAATGCCGTGGATCAGGTAAGCCGCGAAATCGGTACGCGCTATGATTTCAAGGGCACCAGCGCCAACATCGAGCGTACTGAAAACCTGCTGACGCTGTATGCCGACAGTGAATTCCAGCTCAAGCAGGTTCAGGACATCCTGTATCAGCGGGCTGCGAAACGTGGCATCGACGTGGCCAGCTTCGATCCCCAGAAAATCGAGACCATCGGCGGCGACCGGGCCAAACAGGTGATCAACGTGAAACAGGGGATTGACCGGGAACTGGCAAAAAAAATCGTCAGGCTCGTCAAAGACAGTGCGCTCAAGGTGCAAGCTGCAGTCCAGGGCGAAGAGCTGCGTATCACCGGCAAGAAGCGCGATGACCTGCAGGCAGTAATCGCACTGTTGCGCTCAGCCAAGCTGGAACAGCCGCTGCAGTTCGTGAATTTCCGCGACTAGGCCTTCGGTACTGTACTGGCGAAGGATGGCCGCTGTGACAGCCGCTGGTAATGCCGAACTAGGCTGGGATGGTCTGCACGCCAATCCAGGTCGGGTAAACGGAAATCAAGCCAGCCGAGCCCACAGCCCAGAGCAATGTCGGCCAGGGTAATACGCGCTGCAACACACCATTCGCGCCCACCGAGGTCGCTTTCCATCACCCCGAGCCCGGCCAAAACCTTTCCTCTCTGACGCGCCAGCCATTTTTCACTGCGCTGAGCAGGCTCGCGCTGAGTATGCTCAAGACGTATCAGCACGGCGGCATCCAGGATGCCGTCGGCCAGCGATTCCCAGCGCCGTACCTGGATCCTTTGTGGGAACTCCTCAGGTATCAGGCTGTTGGCAGGCGACAGATGATCCAGGTATTCGCAGATGACCCGGGAATCATATAACTGGCTGCCGTCGTCCAGAATCAGGCAAGGCACCTTGCCAAGTGGGTTACTGGCTTGGATTTTAGTATCCGCGGCCCACACATCTTCCGGCAGAAGCTTACAGGCAATGCCCTTTTCCGCCAGCACCATCCGCACTTTGCGCACATAGGGGCTCGAATAGGAACCGATGAGTTTCATGTTCGCGGCCTTGATTAGCTATGCGGGGTATATCAAACTCACTCGATAGACAAATCATATTCCTCGCAACGGAAACGCGTCCCACTTTAATCTCTATGGCTTGCCTGACGATTGCCGGGCAGCGGCTTTAACGTGCAAATCCACTTCGCCGATATTCACACTCAGGCGCATGCTGTCGGAGCCAGAGCCGTTCCAGTCAATACTGCGGCCCAGCCCTTGATGGTGGCCGGTGGTATGACTCAGATTTTTGCCACTCATAAACAGAGCGGCTTCGCCGATGTTACTGGACAAGCTGATGTTGCCCGGTCGGTCTGTAGCTGTGATGACGCTGATCTGACCCACGTTGACCCGGGCATTCAGGCTGCCATGCGGTACATCCATGGTCAGTTCGCCAACATCCAGTTGGGTCCGCACGCCACCACTTACCCCGTTGATTGACACCTCGCCCACTTTCATATTCAGATTCAGAGCCAGATCAACTGGCATCTGCACATACCATTTCTGCTTGACGTCGTTACTGTCCATCTTGCCCATATTGCTCAATGAAAGTTCCAAGCGCTGTCCATCCCGCTGCTGGAAAATTTGCGCCGCCAGTATTTGCTGCTCGCTGGCATGGCTTTGCCAGTGGAAAAACCAAAGAAACTCGTTGGATTTCTGTTCCAGTATCACGCGCACGTGCACAGTGTCATCGCTGGATGGCGTGATGTGCACTTCGCCTACTCCCGCAGTGATCACCAGATTGTTAATACCGTTGGCGGGTATCGCGGCTTGCATCACATGCGGTGCGGCCAGCAATAGGCCCAGAGTAATGATGCGTTTCATGATCACGCCCTCCTCACAGCGGGATCCAATCCACAGGATACTCAGATTTCGGAACGGTTACGCCGCAGCCAGACGGCTCCAATGGTGAATACCACGCCGATGATCACTCCGATCCACATTTCTGGGCGCACCAGATAACTCAGGACTGATGATAGAGTCATCAGCTGGCCATGCTGGTCAATACCGGATTGTCCCACAACAAATTCCGCCTGATTGGAGTGCAGCATCCCAAACCATCGGGCCAGGTGACCCAGAATCATTTTGGATATGTAATGAGTGTGGAATACCACCAATTCCGCTAGCATCATGGCCAGTGGCACCATCACGGTCCAGGCGAGCGGTAACTTGCGGGCCCACGCGGAACACAGCAGGAACCAGCCGTAATAGGGCAATAACCACAGCGATTGCACCAAAAAAGCGACTGCCAGCGTGAACCAGCCCAGTAATACAGCAGCTGCGTGGTAATTGGAAAGCAAGCCGATACCGGTAACCGCACCGGCCGCGCCAACAATCAATCCTGCCGCAATCTCGAATCCAACCACCACTACGAAGGCAATGGCGGGCGCCGTCACCATGGCGGTAAACAGCTTGGATAGCACCATGGCAGTGTCGGATACCGGCATGGATCGCCAGAACATCACGCTGCGGTCCTTGCGGTCTGAATACAGGCAATCCATCAGGTAGAAGCAGGCCGTCAGCACCAGGGCGAAGTTGAACACCACTGCCCCGGCAATCACCGAGGCTTGCGCATCGCCCATGCTGACGGCGGAATTACCCTGTAAAAAACCATGGGCGTGGCTCCAAATCAGGGCTCCCATCCCCCACAGCGTGGCCAGCAGCAGGATACCGGCAACCACCAGCTGTACGATCCACAATGAGCGGTGCTCCCACAGCTCGCGTCTCGCCATTGTCGTGTAGGCCTTCATGGTGTTCATTGCGCTGCTCCCGTCATCTTGGCCACAAACAGGTCGGCGACGCTGGGAGTATGCAACTCCCCAAGTCCGGCCAGTTGTTCGCGGCTCACGCCTTCGAATAAATACAGTTTCTTGCCGAAGATCTCCCGCTCGTGGATGGGTTTCAACTCCTGGGCTGCAGCAGCTTTATCTGGAGCCACCAGCACCTCGGTATAGGTTTCGGCCACCGCATCCATGGACTCATTGAGCACCAGGCGGCCGTTGTTGATGAACATCAGATCGGTCAGCAGTTTTTCAACTTCCTCCACCTGATGGGTGGTGACCAAAATGGTGCGCTTGTCATCAAAATAGTCGTTCAAGAGATTTGAATAAAATTCCTTGCGGTAAAGGATATCGAGACCCAAGGTTGGTTCGTCCAGGATCAACAGTCTTGCATCGATCGCCATGATCAACGCCAAGTGCAATTGGGTAACCATACCTTTGGAGAGCTGGCCTACCCGGCTGTTCTGTGAAATCTTGGTGCGTTCCAGGAAACGCAGTGCGCGTTCACGGCTGAATCTTGGATGCACGGCGTCCACATACTCAATGGCGTGCTTTACCCGCAGCCAGCGCGGCAAAACCGCCACATCGGCGATGAAACACACATCCTGCATCAGCCGGCTGCGGCCCATGCGGGGGTCATGGCCCAGCACGTCCAGCTCGCCATCGAAGCTGATCAATCCGAGGATGGCCTTGAGCGCCGTGGTCTTGCCGGCGCCATTGGGGCCGATCAGCCCCACAATGCGGCCTTCCTCGATGTCAAAATCCACCTTGTCGAGGGCACGCAGGCCTTTATAGTTTTTACTAAGTCCGCGCGCCTGTACCAGCATGCTCATGATTTGCTCCGTTTGCCGTCATCCACGGCTTTCAACAATTCCTTCACGTCCAGGTCCAAGCGACCGATGCGTTGCACGATTTGCGGCCACTCAGTCTTCAGGAAAACCTCGCGTTCATTTTTCATGAGGGAGCGGCTGGCGCCGGTCTTTACAAACATGCCCAAGCCCCGGCGCTTCTCCACCAGTTCCTCATCCACCAGCGCCTGGTAGCCCTTGAGCACGGTCAGCGGATTGATCTGATAATCCGCGGCCACCGCCCTGACTGAAGGCAGGGGATCACCTTCCTTGAGTGTGCCCTCCAGAATCATGGCGACCACCCGGTCCCGCAGTTGGCGGTAGATCGGCGAGCTGTCACTCCACTTATAATCCATGGTTGTTTTCCTCGCTGCTCTAGCCTTGTAGAGCGCTAAGTCGCACTACCTTAACCGCCGAAATGCCCAAACACCAGCGAATCCAATACGCGCAGCGTCGAGGCGTTCAATAGGGTTCTGCTAGGGGAAATAGACTCCAGCGCTTCAATCAGAGAGACGCCGGCCACAGCTTCCGCCTTGTCTTTCACCGCCGCGGGCGCCGGATACTTGGGCATGGCATCCGCCAGCTCCGCCAATTGCCCGACGGTTGGTTTTACTACGATGGTGCCGAGCGCGATGCTTGCAGCAACCGGGCGTTGCACGCCACGCGCTTCCGCAAAACGCCAGTCATCTTCGCTGGGGGTAACCACAATGGTGCCCAGATTTGCCTGCAGGTTTTCAGCATCCGCCGGGGTTACAACCACGGTGCCAAGCTGGATGGTCTCAGTCTGACCAATGGCATGCTGTTTCAGGGCTACGCCGGTCACCGCGGCGACAGCGGCGATGTTCAGGGCCAGGGCGACTGCGAATACTGTTTTGCTGATAGTGTTCATGTTGCTACTCCTCACTTTCCATGTAACGGCCGTTGGGGTCATTTCAGTAACGGTGTTGTAGAGAACTATAACACTAGAATAAGAAAAAGCAAGCCCTACAAAGAAAATCTCTTTATATTTATATATATTCAATAATATCAATAAGTTGTGAACAATCTACCCTGAATATCCCCACGCCCGCCGCTGCTACCCATATGCCGGTAATCGCGGTGGCCCGCAGGCGCTCTGGCATACTGCGATTTCATCCTGGCGGAATCCGTGCATGCTGATCTACGGCGCAAACGGCTATACCGGCACACTGATAACGGAATTGGCCCTGGAACAGGGCTTGCGCCCGCACCTGGCGGGTCGTAACCCCGAAAAGCTCAAAATCATGGGAGAACGCTACGGCCTGCCCTGCAGCGCTTTTGACCTGGAGGATTCCGCGGTCTTGGACCGGAATTTCAAAGATCAACGCCTGGTTATCAACTGCGCCGGCCCCTTCTCGCATACCTTTCGCCAAGTGGCTGCCGCCTGCCTGCGCCAGCGGATTCACTACCTGGACATTACCGGTGAAATCCAGGTATTCGAGGGGCTTGCTGCTATGCACCATGATGCAGTCCAGGCCGGCGTGATGTTGCTGCCCGGCGTGGGTTTCGACGTCGTGCCCACAGACTGCCTGGCCATGCACCTCAAAGACCGCATGCCCACGGCAACCCGTCTGGTGTTGGCGTTTCGCAGTAGTGGCGGGTTGTCGCATGGCACCCGCCGCACCATGCTGGAAGGGCTTGGTCGAGACGGCGCCATCCGCCGCGATGGGCGAATCGTGCCGGTGGAAGCCGCCTGGAAAACCCGTATGGTGGATTTTGGCGACGGCCGTGCGTACAGCGTGGTGAGCATTCCCTGGGGCGATGTCTCCACTGCCTGGTACAGCACCGGTATCCCCAATATAGAAACCTATGTGGCCATGAAGCCGTCGCAGATTCGGAGCTTGCGGTTGAGCCGCCACTTTGGCTGGTTGTTGCGTAGCAAGCTGGTGCAATGGCCGCTGCAGCGACGAATTGCAGCCACACCACCCGGACCCGATGCTGCCACACGCCACCGGACGGAGACCCTTGTCTGGGGTGAAGTGTGTGACGCCAACGGCCAGTGTGTCTACAGCCGGCTGCGTTGCGGAAATGGTTATAGTTTAACTTCGCGTTCCGCAGTCGCGGCCGCCAAACGCGTGCTCAACGGCGACATTAAACCCGGTTTTCAAACCCCCTCACGCGCATTTGGCATCGGCTTTGTGCTGGCATTGGGCGCAAGGATTTCAGACCAGTCATGACATGATTGTAATTGTGCTGCGGGTGTAAAATAGGCGTTCTGCTTCGCGAGCATTGCACATCTCGCAGCAGCGCCTGTCCGATCAACCCAGGGAGCTTGAATCATCATGGCAAACAACAAGCCTGTACGCATAGCGGTTACCGGTGCCGCCGGCCAGATCGGTTACCAGCTGATATTCCGCATCGCGGCCGGCGATCTGTTCGGTTCGCAACAGCCGATTATCCTGCAGCTTTTGGAAATCACTCCGGCCCTGGGAGCCCTCAATGGCGTGGTCATGGAATTGAACGACTGCGCATTCCCCGCCCTGGCCGGCATCGTGGCCACCGACAACCCGGAGGTGGCTTTCAAGGATGCGGATTTTGCCTTTCTGGTGGGCGCCAAACCCCGCGGGCCGGGCATGGAACGCAAGGATCTGCTGCTGGAAAACGCCAAAATTTTTTCCACCCAGGGGAAAGCCATCAACCAAGTGGCGAAAAAGAACATCAAGGTGCTGGTGGTGGGAAATCCCGCCAACACCAATGCCCTGATCACCGCCGCCAATGCGCCGCGCATCAACAAACAGAACATCACCTCCATGATGCGCCTGGACCACAACCGCGCGGCTTCTCAGCTTGCCGCCAAAACCGGCGCACATGCGAGCGCTGTGAAAAGGCTGGTAATCTGGGGTAATCACTCCACCACCCAGTATCCGGACATCCATCAAGCCACCGTCAAAGGCAAAGCGGCGCTGAAACTGGTGGATGAGGAATGGGTAAAAAACGAATTCATACCCACGGTGCAGCAGCGTGGTGCCGCCATCATCAAAGCCCGCGGCGCCTCATCCGCTGCTTCCGCCGCCTCCGCCGCCATCGACCACATGCGTGATTGGGTCCTGGGCAGCAAAAGCCAGTGGGTCAGCATGGGCGTGCCGTCGGACGGCAGTTACGGCATTCAAAAAGGCATTATCTACGGCTTCCCGGTGGTGTGTGCCAAAGGCCAATACAAGATTGTAAAAGGCCTCAAACCCGGGCCGTTCTCGCAACAACGCATGCAAGCCAGTGAGGCGGAATTACGGGAGGAACGTAACGGGGTTAAAGACCTGTTGGGCGCTTAACGCATTCCGGACGAAAACAAACAGGGCCGCAGTGATGCACTGCGGCCCTTTAATTTGCCCGGCTTGCATTAACCGGGCCAGCACTCTTGGCCCTTATTTATGGGTCGATTCGATGAACTTGGCGGTGTTGTCGTGTATGGCCTTCAGCGAAGGTATATGCGCATACACCATGTGGCCGGAGTTGTAAAACGCATACTGGATGTTGCTCTGCAGCTTGTCCGGCATCGGCAGATGATGCATGGTGAATACAGCCGCATAGAACGGCGTGGCCAGGTCAAAGTAACCGGAATTCAGCAACACCTTGAGATCCGGGTTGTAGATCATGGCGGAAGCCAGGTCCGGCATGACGTTGGGCGTGAACGGCAAGGCAAACGGTGCGCCCGGTTGTTGGTGTTTGAAATCCCATTCCGGGAATACGTTGATTTCCGGCCGGTAACGCATGCCTTCACCGAACTTCAGATCCTTGCGCACATAGTCATTGAAAGCCGCCACATAGGCCGAACTGATGGCGGCGGACTGTGGATCGTATTCTGAAGCCTGGCTGAGTGGATCCATGACCGGGCCTGAAAAGCGGCTGTCCAGGCGTCCGGTAACCTCATCCGAATCCAGCAACAGCTCATGTTCGAACTCGGGAGCGGTCACACGCAGATTGGCCCTGAGCAGATAGCTCACCGGCAGGCCGGTGTAATTATGCAACTGCTCAGCCATGTGCTGCTTGGCGGTTGGGTCCAGAGTCGACCCCGCCTGCAGCGCCTTGGCGTAGTCGTTCACGGCGAACTGCTCCACCTGCTGCAGCAATGGCTGCAATTCCGCAGGCTGGTTGGGCAGTTTGTGGTGGTACCAGGCGGTGGCAGTGAAGGTTGGCAGCATCAATTCATAGGGTAGATCAACCCCGGGATTGATCTCGGGGAAATCCGCGTTGATGTTGAAATTGAGGATCTCCGAGAGCAGCACAACCCCGTTCAGATCCACATCATCATCGGTTTCCAGGTCATTGGCCAGCACCGCCGAACGGGTGGTGCCGTAGCTCTCGCCGAACAGGTACTTGGGCGAGTTCCAACGGCCGTATTTGGACAGGAATTCAGTGATGAACTGGGCAAATGAGCGGCCATCCGCATCCACCCCGTAAAAGTCCTTGGGCGTGCCCACGCCGCCCTGGTCCTTGCCAAGGATGCGGCTGAATCCGGTACCCATGGCGTCGATGAATACTTCGTCAGTGGCATCCAGCAGGCTGTAGTCGTTGTTTACCAGCTGATAAGGCGCGGCTGGGGTATGGGTGTGATCCTCGGTCACCACCCGACGGGGCCCGAAAGCGCCCATATGCAACCAAACGGTGGAGGAGCCGGGGCCGCCGTTATAAAAGAAAGTGACCGGCCGGTGTGCGGGATCAGCGCCATCCTTCAGGTAGGCCACATAGAACATGCTGCCCGTGGGCTTGCCCTCCTTGTTCTTCAGGATCAGGGTGCCGGCGATGGCTTTATAGTCGATGCGGTGGCCTTCCACCGTGACAGAACCCTGGGTGGCGGTTTCCTGCGGGGTCGCGGATGCCGCAGACCCAGCCGCTGGCTTGGCGCTGGGTTTATCCGCTGCAAACGCCGGTAAGGCCAAAACACTCAGCGCCAGTGATAGATAAAGGACTAATTTATTCACGGACTTCTCCTTAAGAATTATTGTTGCCGGGCTTCAAATGTCACGCCGGCGCACCGGTGCTAAAAACCCCAAATCCACCGGATCTTCGAATTCCACAAACAAAAGCTGGCTTTGGCCTCAATATAACCTATTACCCATCCGCCTTAAACGGGAGCTTTCACCACCAGTCAAATTACCGCAAGCAACCACTTCGTGTAGCCGGCTGTCTCAACCCAAACGCAATAGGTGCAAGCTGGATAGGCCAGTAGTAAATTGCGTTTGGATTAAATACCGGAGTTTTGTCATGAGACGCCGTTTGTGGGTATCCGCATTGCTGACCGTGGTTGGTGTCGCTGCTTATATCCAACTGGTGCTCACCCCGCAGCTCCCCGGTGTGGCCCTGAGTATCAGCCCTTACGGCGCATCCGATTACGTGATTTCGCCGATAGCCGACCTGCCCCTGCCTGTGGGTCTTAACAAAGGAGACATACTGGAAATGAACCGGATGTCTCCGGCCACGCGCGCAGCATTGCTGTTGGGACAGCCCATCACCCCTGGAACCCGTGTCGAGATCGTGATTCGCCGTGCTGAGCGCGTGCTGTCAGTGCCCGTGACAAGTCAGTTCTTGCCAAACACATTTATTTCCAGGTATTCCGTGGTTTTGCTGTTAAGGAACGGCTTGTTTCTCGTGATATTGGCATTGGGCATCCTCTCAATCTGGCGTGGACGCGATCTCGCGGCTTCCGGTCTGGGGTTGTTCGCACTGGCGGTAATCGTATCAGCCAGCCTGCGTTCCATAGCCGTATCTCCCGCCTGGGCCGTATGGATGCAGCTTCTCAGTGAAATCGGGGTTGTGCCGTTCATATTTGTCGGTTTGTTCCTGGTGGCCTACTCAGTATCCGGAAGTAGCCTGGGTACACGCTCCAGAAAAGGCTTCACTGGCGCCTTCATGCTGAGCTACCTGCTGCTGGTCATCCTCACCATCAGCAGTCTGCTCGGCAAGGTGTATTTCCTGTCACATGGTCTGCCCACCCCGGTACTTCCCACAGTCGTGTGTGTATTGGCGTTGATACCGCTGATGATTCTGGTCTTGGGATACGCCCAGGCAGGTCCGGAGCAGCGCCTGCGCATCCGCTGGATCCTGTGCAGCACAGGGGTGTTTTTCCTGGCATTGATATTTGAAGCACTGGCAACCACTTCAAGCGACATGACCAGACAACTGGAATTTACTTATATTCTGGAATTGCTGCTGATACTTGCAGTAAGCGGCTATACCTATGCTGTGCTGCGTCACCGTCTGGTAGACGTGCGTGTAGTCATCAATCGAACCCTGGTTTATGCAGTGATCACCGCACTGGTGGTTGGAATTTTTGCCGCCATCAGCAGTTTTACGGAGCGCGCCGCACTCGGCCGCAGTACCAGCCTGTTGCTGGAATTGATCGTACCATTGGCACTAGGCATCGTGCTCAGCACCCTGCGCAAGTACATAGATACTTACGTCAACCGCTTTTTGTTCCATCGCAAATATGCCGCAGAAAAGGCCCTTAATGATTTCGCGCGCACCTGTGATTTCATCGAGCAACCCGAGCGGCTTCTGGACCAGACCGTACAGCAGGTATTCAAGCATACCCATGCTGTAAACGTTGCCTTGTATGAGCGTGACGCGCGTGGTTATCGGCGCGTACGGCAACAGGGCAATATGGAAATGCCAGAACATGTGGAAGCGGATGATCCGGCTTTCGTACGCCTGCGCGCCGGTGAACACGAAATCGACATGCACGGCACAGAAAGCGCCCTAGGCAGGCAAGGTTATGCGTTCCCCATGTCCGTGCGCGGACGCTTGATCGGAGCCCTGGCATGCGGCCCGCGGCCCGCCGAGCAGTACACCGTGGACGAGCGCCAATTGCTGGCACACGTGGCACGGCAAGTTGGAGCGGCGATACATACCTTGCGCAGCCTGGAGCACGAGAAGTTCGTGGATTCCGTAGCCAATGGCGAGCTGAACGCAGCCAGCGCCAGGGAACACGCCCGCCGGCTGCAAAACCTCTGGCAAACAACCTAATGATCAGGCTCTGGACCATGTACCATTCGAATCATAGGGAGTAAATAATGCCGCGTGTCAAATTGGAGCTACCGGAAAAATTCCAATTCAGCACTGAGCTGCGGGTGCGGGTCGGAGATCTGAACTACGGCAATCATCTGGGCAACGACCGGGTGTTAACGCTGATCCACGAGGCGCGACGGCGATTTCTGGAATCCCTGGGGTTGCAGGAAATCGGTTCGGACGGCATGGGCTTTGTGATCGCCGATGCCGCAGTCGTTTACCGCGCGCAGGCATTCTACGGCGACCTGCTGCATATTGAGGTGGCCGCCGTTGACTTCAGCAGCCGCGGCTGCGATTTCTATTACCGTATCAGCCAACCCGATCAGCGAGTGGTGGCGGAAGCCAAAACCGGAACGCTGTATTTCGATTTCCGTGCGCAAAAAACCCTGGGTTTACCGGCTGGGGTATTGGCTAAACTGCGTAACACGATGGTTTAGAAACGCATGCTTAACGGCAAACATGCCCTGGAGTATAGTTTTAGCGGTTTATACCGGCAGTCAGTCAAGTACCGGGCACTGATCTGTATTTAAATAACAAGCAAGGATCATTCCAGTGTTAACTTTCATCGCCTTTCTGTGGATCCTGGCCTTCATCATCGGCAGCCTGGCGCTTACATACCGGCACCTGTCGTTGCTTGCATCGACCGCCGCCTACGGCGTGTTTGTGTTGCTCTACAGCCTGTGGGCCATCTATGGCAAAGGCACCGACTGGCTGGCACTGCTGTTCTGGATCATTTTCCTGGCCATCGCCATACCCCTCAATATCAAGGAATTGAGGCGCCACTGGATCAGCAAACCGTTGCTGGATGTCTTCCGCCGTGTGCTGCCGGAAATGTCCGAAACTGAAGCCGCCGCCCTGGAAGCCGGCAGCGTATGGTGGGATGGCGAGTTGTTCAGCGGCAAGCCGGATTGGAAAAAACTGCTGAACACACCGGCACCGAAACTCAGTGACGAAGAACAGGCATTCCTGGACGGCCCGGTGGAAGAGCTGTGCGGCATGCTCGACGAATGGAAAATCACCCACGAATGGGGTGATCTGCCGCCACAGGTGTGGGAATTTCTCAAAAGCAAGGGGTTTTTTGCCTACATCATCCCCAAGGAATACGGCGGCAAACAATTCTCGGCGCTGATGAACTCTGAAACCCTGGCAAAAGTGGCCACCTGCAGCGCCACCGCTGCCTCCATTATGGCGGTGCCCAATTCACTCGGCCCCTCCGAACTGCTGCTGCGCTACGGTACCGAAGAGCAAAAAAACCATTACCTGCCGCGCTTGGCATCCGGGGAGGAAGTGCCGTGCTTTGCCTTGACCTCGCCGACCGCGGGTTCAGATGCCGGCGCCATCAATGACCACGGCGTGGTCTGCAAAGGCATGTGGGAAGGCAAGCAAATCACCGGCATCCGCCTCAGCTGGGACAAGCGTTACATTACCCTGGCCCCCATCGCCACATTGATCGGACTGGCGTTCAAACTCTACGATCCCGAACATCTGGTGGGTACCAAGGATGAATACGGCATTACCTGTGCTCTGATACCGCACAATCTTCCCGGCATCCGCATCGGCCGGCGGCATTACCCGTTGAACATACCGTTCCAGAATGGCCCGCTGCAGGGCAAAGATGTGTTCGTGCCCATCGACGCCATCATCGGCGGCATGAACATGGCCGGCAAGGGCTGGCGCATGCTGATGGAATGCCTGGGTGCAGGCCGAGCCATTTCCCTGCCATCGAATACCACCGGCGGTGCGCGCCTGGCGGTCTACACCAGCGGCGCCTATACGCGTGTGCGCCGGCAATTCAACATGCCGATCGCCAAATTCGAAGGCATCGATGAAGTGCTGGGACGCATGGGCGGCCTGCTGTATTCCATGGAAGCGGTGCGCACCATGACCGCAGCAGCCATCGATCAAGGTGAAGAGCCGGCGGTGTGTGCCGCCATCTCCAAATACCACGTGACCGAAATGGCGCGCATGGTCGGTAACGATGCCATGGACGTGCACGGTGGCAAGGGCATCCAGCTGGGTCCGCGCAATTATCTGGCGCGCGGCTATGAATCCATTCCTATCGCCATCACCGTGGAAGGCGCCAACATCCTGACGCGCAACCTGATGATCTACGGCCAGGGCGCGATCCGCTGCCACCCCTACGTGCTCAAGGAAATGCGGGCTGCTTCCATGGCGGAACATGCCAGCGCCGCGGCTAAATCCGCCGCCACCGATAAAGAACGCGCGGAGGCCGCGAGTGAACAGCAGTCGGCGCTGCGCCAGTTCGACGATGCGGTATTCGGGCATATGGGGCTTGCGCTCAGCAATACCGCGCGTTCGCTGGTGCTCGCCCTGACCAATGCAAAATTCGTACAGGTACCGGTACAGGGACCGACACGGCGCTTCTATCAACACATCAACCGGTTCAGCGCCGCATTCGTGCTGGCATCGGATGTCGCCATGTTGACGCTGGGCGGCATGCTCAAGCGCAAGGAAAAACTATCTGCACGTCTGGGCGACATGCTGAGCTACATGTATATCGCTTCCGCCGTGCTCAAACGCTACGAAGACCAGGGCCGGCAGACAGAGGACTTGCCGCTGGTGGAATGGGCCTGCCGCCGGGCGCTGTATCTGCTGCAGGAACAGATGCACGGATTTCTGCGCAATTTCCCCAATCGCTGGATCGCCGTGGTGTTGCGATTCCTGGTCTTCACCCGCGGTCGCATGTACTCAGCGCCTCCGGACGAATGCGGTCACCGCATCGCGGAACTGGTGAGTACCCCGGGTGCCGCACGCGCGCGCCTGACGCGCAATACCTATACCGGTGACCGCAATAGCCCGGTCAGCATGTTCGCGGAGGCGCTGGAGCTGGCTATTAAACTGGAACCGGCGGAGAAGAAAATCCATGCGGCTCATCGTAGCGGCGCACTCAAACTGGGGCCCGAAGATTCCGCGACGGATGCGGCCCGCAAAGCCGGCGTCATAAGCGACCAGGAGGCCAGGCAGCTGCAGCGGCTGGACGCACTCAGCAGGGAAATCTGCGCGGTGGATGATTTCGCCCAGGATGAATTGGGAACCAAGCCACTGGCCCCGGCCCATCCCGCCCAGGGATGAGTCGCCGGCCCTGCGACCCACAACTCTGCGCGGCCTAGCACATGGCTGCCAGCACCGTCATCTATGAAGTCACGCTGGAGGCCGATGCCGGCATCCGCGACCAACTTGACGCCTGGCTGAAGACGCATGTGCATGACATGTTGCAGCTGCCCGGCTTCTTAAGCGCCAGGATACAGCGGCCAACTCTCCAGACGGATAGCCCAGAAGACAAACAATTGGTGCGGCGGGTGGTACGCTACAAACTCGCCAGCCGAGAATTTATCGAGCAATACTTCCAGCAGCATGCTGCCCGCATGCGTGCCGAAACGGTGGCACACTTTGGCGAACAGCTTCGCGCCAGCCGCAGGGTTATGGACAGACGCGGCCATGACCTGGCCGGCATCGATAGTACCGCTACGGCTGTTGTGCCCGCCGCAGCGGTGGGGTTGCGATGCCTGAATTGCGGTGAAGCGTTGAGCGGAAAATTCTGCGCCAACTGCGGCCAGCAGAATCACACCCATGCCGCGCCCCTGCTGGGTGTGATCAACGATTTTTTCGGCAATCATTTCGGTTTCGACACCAAATTCTTCCACAGCATCCTGCCACTGCTGTTCCGCCCCGGATTCCTTTCGCGGGAGTACTCGGCAGGGCGGCGGGCGCGCTACATCAATCCGCTGCGGCTGTATTTCTTCAGCAGCCTGGTGTTCTTTTTCATGGCCTGGAGCTTCGCCGGCTCGCAACTGATGCGCATCAACGATTCAGCCAATGGCACAAACGCCAAGCCGGAACTCAGTCAGAGCCAACGCCATAAGATTGAAGATAACCAGTACCTGTCCCCGCAGCAGAAAAAATCCATCCTCGACCGTACCCAAAACCGGATTCAAGGCGCCGGGTCTCACGGCACCTCCAGCGACAATGATGTAAATTTTAATATGTTCGGCCGCTCAGTCCAGATGAGCAAAACCGAACTCAGAACCAGGATGATCCGCTCATTCGAAGCGGATCTACCCAAATTGATGTTCATATTCCTGCCACTGGTGGCGCTGCTGCTGAAACTCTTCTACATACGCTCCAGGCGCTATTACATGGAACACCTGGTGTTCACCCTGCACAATCATGCCTTCGTTTTCATCGCCATGCTGGTGATGGTGTTAACCAACTCACTCGCCAAACATGTGGCCTGGGCAGCTGCACCAGCACATTATTTCAACGTGATTGTCGGCTGGTACATGGTTATTTATATCTTCATCGCCATGCGCGTGTATTACCAGCAGTCCTACTTCATGACCTTCGTCAAATACTTGTTGATCGGTTTTATATATTGGCTAGCGATGTTAGCCACATTCATTTCCGGCATTGTGTTAATTGTTTACCAGGTGACGGCTTCCTGAAAATCCGGCAACAGGCCGCTAGTAACACACGCGGTTGCGGCCGCTATGCTTGGCCTCATAGAGTTTTTCATCGGCGGCCGCGATCAGTGCGTCCACCGTGTATCCCGGCGGGGCCGCGGCCACCCCGAAGCTGATGGTAACCTTCAGCCCTTGTTCGAGCCGCTGCCATTCATAGGCTTCCACCTGTCGGCGGATTTTTTCGCACACCGCCGCGGCATTTTCACGCGAGGTTTCGGGAAAGCACAGCAGAAATTCCTCGCCGCCGTAGCGCGCGATGATGTCGATGGAACGGCATTGCGCGCGCAGGATATTGGCCATCACCCGCAGCACGTCGTCGCCCACCATATGCGAGAAGCGGTCATTGACCACCTTGAAATGGTCGATATCACCCATCACCACCGCCAGATCGCGCTTGTAGCGTTCCGCGCGGCTGACCTCAAGGCCCAGGCGGCTGTCCAGGTAGCGGCGGTTGTACAGGCCCGTCAGGCCGTCCTCCAGTGTCTGGCGCTGCAAGCGGAGCAGCAACTCCTCCTTTTCACGGTTGGTGTTGCGCAGCGATTCGGTGAGCGCATGCAATTCATCCTTCTGTTCCGCCAGATCACGGGTGCGGGCGCTCACCCGCAGTTCCAGTTCGCTGCGGCTGTGCTCCAGCTCCTCGAACAGCCGCGCGTTGGCGATGGCGATGGCCGCCTGACTGGCGAAGGTCATGAGCAGGTTGACGTGCGACTCGCTGAACATGTTGCCGGTATAGCTCTGCACACTCAGCACTCCCAGCACCCGGTCCCGATAGGCCATGGGCACCGCAATCAAAGATTGGGTCTGGGGCGTGTCGCCGATGTTGATGATGATGCGCTTGAATTCACTGGCTTCCTGCTGCCAGTTACGGATGAAGGCCGGCTGGTTGTGGCTCACCACCCAGCCCATGATGCCCACCCCCAGGCTCTGGCGCCGCTGCGGCTGGCGGCCCTGGGGATTGTGATGCAGGCGGATATCGATTTCCCGCGAGCTGTCGTCGTACAACGCCAGCATGAAAGTGTCGAACACCACCAGGCTGCGGCATTCGCGGAATATAAGTTCCAGCAGTTCATCCAGCACCAGAGAACTGCTGACCGCCTTGCCGACGCGGTTGACAGCCACCAGTTCATCCACTTTGTTTTCCAGCGCTCGCCGAGTATCCGCCAGCCGTTTGACGATCAGCACGATGAGCGCCAGTACGATCATGAACAGCACGAAGGTATGCAAATCCAGGCGGTTGTACACCAGCGCCGTGAGCACCGCGATCGGAATGGCAGCCAGATCCACCACAGCCGCATAGAAACCGAAGGCCTTGTGCCAGTCGTAGTTTTCCAGCCAGGCGATGACCGCCAGAAACAGGCTGTTCAGCAGCTGCATGACCGGTGCCAGCACGATGATCAACAGCACGTTGCGGATGTTGAGTTGCAGCAACGGCACGTCGCCGCCGAGGGACTGGTACAAGCCGCCGGTGACCAGGATGACGATCACCATCATTCCGGAATTGTGCAGCGCGCGGATGAACATCAGGCGCATGTCGTTGCGGGCATTGCCCCAGGGCAGCAGTGGCCAGATGAACGCCGCAATACCCACGATCCATGCCGCCTGCAAGGTCCCAAAGATCAGGATACTGGCGAACTGCACCACCCTGTCCAGCGACACGTAGCCGACGTGGGGGGCCGGAAACCCGAATGACGATACCGCCACGCCAAACAGCACAAAACCGATGAACGCTGGCGCATGGCTGATGCGCATGCCGGTATGCAGCGACAGGAAACTCAGGATCGCCACGCCCGAAACCGCGAGCAGCCCGGTGTAGAGCAGCGATATCTGCTTGCGATCTTGCATCTTGAACATAGCTTCCCCGAGTACCCCGCCCCCGGCGCCTGCGGCGAGCCGTTCCAGGGGGGGCTAAGTTTGCCACTAGTCTACAAAATATCCCCACAGCGGGCGGGAACCTGCGTGCTACACTGAGTGCCTAAGCCTTGGGAACCGGTTGTTTTACCGGGGAATCTCACCACATGAAACTTCCGCTCGTCCTCGTACTAGTCTGTTCGTATATCGCCCTGGCGGGTTGCGCGCCGCGCGTATACGTGGAACAGGACAGCAATGCGAAATTTTCCGGGTTGCACAGTTTTGCCTGGGTCAGCCCGCCCATCGGCAAAATCAAGAATCCCATCCTGGACAGCCAGATATTTGCGGATCGGGTACAACAGGCGGTGGTAGCCAATCTCACCAGCCGTGGTTTCAGCCAAGCGGATTCGCAACAGGACGCGGATTTCATCGTGACTTACCACATCGTCAGCAAAACCCAGCTGCAAAGTTCTGGCCCGAGCTTCAGCTTCGGGTTTTTCGGCGTCTCTCCCAACACCTTTGGCAGCGTGGCGGTACCGGTTGGCAGCAACGTACAGACGGTGGAACAGGGCACCCTGATGCTCGACATTATCAATCGCCGCGACCAGCACCTGTTGTGGCGTGGCTGGACCAACGAAACAGTCAATCAGGACAATTATTCGGCGCAGGCCATCAGCAAAACTGTCAATGCAATACTTGCCAAGTTTCCGCCGGGGTCCGCCACGTAGGCTGCGGCGACAGCAGCATCGGCATGCCTGCATTCGAATTTATTCGGGCTTGCCGCGAACGCCGATGTTTTGACAGATTCCCGATACCCACCCATGTTCACGTTCAGCAAATCCGGTTGCAGACAATGACCGCCGCCAGCACTCAACTCCGGCAAGCATGCATACCTGCCGGCGGACACTCGCCACAATGAAACCACGCCTCATAGCGCATGTGGACATGGATGCCTTCTATGCATCCGTAGAACAGCATGATCATCCGGAATATCGAGGGCGGGCGGTAATCGTAGGCGGTACCGGTAAACGCAGCGTGGTTTGCGCCGCCAGTTACGAAGCCCGGCGGTTCGGCGTGCATTCGGCCATGCCCATGTATGCGGCTCGACGCCATTGCCCGGATGGTATCTACCTGCCGGTGCGCATGCGGCGCTACCGGGAAATTTCCAGTCAAGTGTTCGAGTGCTTGCAGACATTCACTACCGCCATCGAACGCCTGTCCCTGGATGAGGCATTTCTGGACCTGAGTGATGCCGCGCAGGAACCAGAGGCGCTGACAATAGGCCGCGATATCAAGCAACGCATTCATGCCTGCACCGGTCTTACTGCCTCCGTGGGACTGGGCCCCAACATGTTGGTCGCAAAGATTGCATCCGACCGCTGCAAACCCGATGGTTTGCTGCATGTTCCCACACAGCGGGTCCGTGAGATGCTCGATCCGCTGCCGGTGACCAGCTTGTGGGGCATCGGGCCACGCAGCGGCGCACAATTGGAACGTCACGCAATCCGCAGCGTGCGCGATCTGCGGCTTGCACCGCAACCACTGATACAGGCGCTGTTCGGAAACCAGGCGCGCTTGCTGCAAGCGCTGGCGTCTGGTCATGATGAACGCAGCGTGGCTGAAAGCGCGGCTGAGCGATCCGTAAGCCAGGAAACCACTTTTGAAGAGGATTTGGCCGATCCGCGGATGCTATTGCAGGCCCTGCGACCGCTGACCCAGGGCCTGTGCGCCAGCCTGAAGCGCGCCGAGCTGCTGCCCCACACCCTGGTTCTTAAACTGCGGACCGCGGATTACCGCCGGCATACGCGGCAACAGCGGTTCGCGCCTGCCGACAACAGCTTGCCGGTGCTTTGGCGTCTGGCCGAAAACCTGCTCCAGGGCTGGCTGAGTGAGAATCCCGGCAAACCCCTGCGGCTCATCGGCATCGGGGCTCGTGACTTCGCCGACAGCCAGCAGCTGCCGCTGTTCCAGGACCGCTTCAGCCGCGATCGCGAACTGGATGCAACCGCAAAATCCCTGCGGGCCCGCTTCGGAGAACACGCGCTGCAGCGCGGCATGCCTCGGGGACTGGATTGAGGCATCATTAAATCATGTATACCGCCTACTTCGGACTCAACGACAAGCCGTTCAACATCACGCCCGATCCGCGCTACTTGTTTCTTTCCGCGCGGCATACCGAAGCGCTCGCGCATCTGCTCTATGGCGTCACTGAAAGCGGCGGCTTCATCCAGCTCACCGGCGAGGTCGGCACCGGCAAGACCACGCTGATCCGCAGCTTGCTGGAGAAACTCCCGGATACCGTGGATGCGGCACTCATCATCAATCCACGGGTGAGCATACCGGAATTCCTGCGCAGCATCTGCCGTGAACTGCATATCGAATGCACCCCGCAGCAAACCCCCCAGGACCTTATCGATGCGCTCAATGCACGCCTGCTGGAAGCGCACGCCAAAGGCCGGCGCGTGGTGCTCATCATCGATGAAGCCCAGGCACTGAGCAGTGAAGTGCTGGAACAGGTGCGTTTGCTCACCAATCTTGAAACCAGCCGCCAGAAATTGCTGCAGATCATACTGGTGGGCCAGCCGGAACTGCGCGAACTGCTGGGACGCTCGGAATTGCGGCAGCTGTCACAGCGGATTACCGCGCGCTATCACCTGGAACCGCTCACCGCGCGCGATACGCGCGCCTACATACACCACCGCCTGAACGTGGCTGGCGCCATGGCGCCGATTTTCACTGCTTCCGGCTTGCGCACGGTGCAGCGCCTGAGTGGAGGCATCCCGCGGCTGGTCAACGTGATCTGCGACCGCGCCATGCTGGGCGCCTTTACCAATGAACTGCGCCAGGTGGATGCAGGCCTGGTGCGCAAGGCAGCGCGTGAAGTCCTGGAAAACCGGCCGGAAGGCGGCGGCCGCAGGAACCTGGCATGGCTGGGTGCCGCCGCCGTGGTTTTGCTGTCCACGGTCACAGTCCTGGCTGCCATGGGCCATCTGGGCAGCCTCTCGCCGGACAAGCCGGCCTCGCCCAAGCCCGCAAGCGTGACCGCAGCCCCCGCCAAATCGCCACCCGCCGTTACCGCCACGGCCTGGCTCGCGGACAGCGCCATCCCCACCGACACCGACACTGCCCTGAGCACCCTGTTCTCCCTGTGGGGCGCCCACTACACACCCGGCGGAGCCGGCAGCGGCTGCCAGGAAGCACAGGCCGCAGGACTGCAATGCCTGTACCGAAAAGGTACCTGGAACAATCTGCGCAATTTTGACCGGCCTGCCATCATTACTCTCACAGACGCACAGGGCATTCTCCACCAGGTGGTGGTCACGCGGCTGGATGCCAACCAGGTCACACTCCAGGCAGGCAGCGTGAGCAAGACCTTCGCCATCAGCGAACTGGATCCGTTGTGGTATGGAAATTATCTGCTGTTGTGGAAACCCAATCCCAACGCACCAGTCGCGCTCAATCCCGGCATGGTCGGCACCGCCGTGAGCTGGCTGCGTACCCAGCTGTCAACACTGGAACATCTGCCGGATTCCGGCAACAGCACCTATGACGCCAGCCTCGTGTCCGCCGTCAAAAAGTTTCAGGCGCAACAGCATCTCAAGGTGGACGGCATTGCCGGCGAGGAAACCCTGATCCATCTGAATACGGTCTTGAACGTGGCCGGCACACCGCGCCTCACGCCGGCGGGGAGCTGAGCATGTCTTTGATACTTGATGCGCTGCGCAAGTCGGAACGCACCCGCCAGCAGACACTTACCGGCCAGGTGAGCGCCGCAGATGCCGCCCATCCGCGTGCGCGTGTGCCGGTGCCATGGGCCACGCTCATCGGCATACTGCTGGTGGCCAACGCTCTGGTGCTGACGGTGATTTTCTGGCGTGCGCACGCCGGCGGCAATCAGCCGCTTGCGGCATCCCCGCAGGCCAGTCCCAGAGCGGCTCCCGCGAGCCCTGTCCCGGAAACTGCCTACCGTCCGCAAATCCGATCGCTGGCGGTGGAGGCGGCCGCCGCCGGCAGCCCGGCCAAACCAGCGGGTACCCCGGCCGCATCCGTGATGCCGGCCGCAAGTCCGGCGAACGCTACAGCAACGCTGCGAGCTCCGGAGGTGGCCAGCACATCTCCCTCGACAGCAGCCCAAGACCAGCTCTCAACGAGTGCAGCCAATGACGGCAATATACCCGCCTTCGATACCCTGCCACTGGCCTTCCAGCAATCACTGCCGCCGCTGCACATGGACGTGCACAGCTACTCCCAGGATCCGGCGCAACGCTTCGTGGTCATCAACATGCAGCGCTATCAGACCGGCGACACGCTCAAGGAAGGCCCTAGAGTCGTGGCCATAACTCCCCGGGGCGTGGTTCTGGAGTACGACGCTCAGAAATTTCTCCTGCCGCGGCCGTAACGTAAGTGATGCGATGAGAAAGTCCCATCGCTGCGTGCTTAAAAATCTACTCTAATTGCTTTCACACTCATGGAAGTTCATTGCGGGGGTTAACCTAGGCCCCCTACTTTAAATGCAGAATAATAAATAAATTATAATTATTTAGTATTAACTAAAAGCTCTAGATATGCGCAATCGCTACACTTGGAGCAGGTCTCGATTATATGGAGAAAACAACGATGAAATCTAGAAAAAACATCAATGCCTATCTCTTCATCCCTATCCTGCTATTAAGTCTCTCATTTGCATCGAATCTTGCAAATGCTGCTGCTCAGGATAATTCATCGGGCCAGACAGCGAATTATAGCGATGTTGTCGTCATGCACTTAGGCGGAATTACCGTACGCGGACAGAAAGATATCATTGAAACCTTGCAGGCCATCAAAGTAGCGCTGCGGCAACCCATCTCCAGCGACCCCAAACTCGCGAACGTGATGGTTTGCCGTCTGCGGAATAAAGCCGGCAGCCACCTCAAACAGCTGCTGGTTTGCGGCACCAATCAAAACCTGGCCAGAAATCGCGATGATCTTCAAACTGCAATGACGGAAGCGGAATCAGCCTCGGATGGAGGTACGGCAACTTGTGAATCCAGCGGTTGCTATGACGAGGTGTTTAATATCCTTAACCAAGATCTTGTGAATCGACCCGGGCAAACCCTGCACGCTGAGGTGAACGGGCCTGGATTGCGCAACCTGCTGAATAAAATCCCGTATCCAGCGGCAGCTAAAGCGAAAACCGGCGCGCCCGCGGCCGGCACCCGCCAGCCATGACCCCGGGGCAACGGGCATTGTGGTATTCGGTACTGGCCGGCGGCCTGATTGCCGGCAGCGTCGACATCGGCGCCGCGTCCCTGATCAACTGGCTGAGCCCGGTCATCATCCTGCATGCCATCGCCAGTGGCTGGCTGGGTAAAGCAGCGCTTACTGATGGCGCCGGCGCGGCAATGTTGGGTTTGGCGTCGCAGTGGGGCATGGCGCTGATCATCGCGGCCATTTATGCCTTGGCGGCAAACCGGCTCACCGTGCTTGGACGGCGCTGGATCGCCGGCGGTCTCGGTTACGGTGTGCTGATCTTTCTGGTCATGAACTATGTGGTGGTGCCGCTGTCGGCGGCGCCCTGGAATCCCTGGAAGCGGCATTTCAGCCCGGACAAATTGGTGGAAAACCTGCTGGCCATGCTGCTGTTCGGCCTGATCGTGTCCGGTTGCCAGCGTTATTTCTCTGGCGATTCAGACAACGGCGCGCATCACCGCATTCAAGCTCCCACGCCCTGAGTCCCGCAACTATAGTCCGCTGTCAAAAGCTTCCGGAACTGGCTGACTGCCAGGGCTGCATGAACCAATCCCCGGCCCGCCCATCGAGAATGTCGCCGCTTTCCAGATACGGATACAGTTCGCGGTAAGTCTTGATTTCCGTGAGCGACACCCGCCGGTTCAGGAGCTCGGGTTTGAGCTGAGCGGGATCCGTGAGCCCCGCAGCCGCCAGCACCCACATGAAATTGCGGATGGTGTTGTGGTGGTAATTGCAGACGCGTTGGGCCTTATCCTTCACCACCAGCCCCTGCACCCGCCAGGGGTCCTGGGTGGTCACCCCGGTAGGACAGGTGTTGGTGTGGCAGCGGCGCGCCTGGATGCATCCCAGTGCGAACATCATGCCGCGCGCCGAATTGCACAGATCGGCGCCCATGGCGATTTTGGCGGCCACGTCAAAACCGCTGACGATCTTGCCGCTGGCCATCACCCGGATTTGCTTGCGCAGGCTGGTGCCCACCAGCGCGTTGTGCACAAAGATCAGCGCGTCCAGCAGCGGCATGCCCATGAAGTCGGAAAGTTCCTGGGGTGCGGCGCCGGTGCCACCCTCGCCGCCGTCCACGGTGATGAAGTCCACGAGTATTTTGCTTTCCAGCATGGCCTTGAGGATGGCCATGAACTGCTGGCGCCGGCCGACGCACAGCTTGAAACCTACCGGCTTGCCGCCGCTCATTTCCCGCAGCTTTTGCATCCATTCCAGCATGCCCAGCGGCGTGCTGAAGGCGCTGTGATACGGCGGCGAGTCCACGTCCTTGCCCATGGGCACGCCACGGGCCTCGGCGATGTCGCGGCTGACCTTGGCGGCCGGCAGAATGCCGCCGCCGCCGGGTTTGGCGCCTTGGGAGAGCTTGACCGCGATCATCTTCACGTTATCCAGCGTGGCGCGCTGCTGGAATTGCGCGGCATCGAATTTTCCGTCCTTAGCACGGCAGCCAAAGTAGCCGGTGCCGATTTCCCAGATCAGGTCGCCGCCCGGTTTCAGGTGATAGCGGCTGATGCCGCCCTCGCCGGTATCATGGGCGAATCCGCCGAGTTTGGCGCCGGTATTCAGCGCTTCGATGGCATTGGCGGACAAAGCGCCGAAGCTCATGGCCGAGATGTTGAAGTGCGAAGCCAGGTAAGGCCGGCTGCACTGGCTGCTTCCGATTTTTACCCGTGGTTCCTGTTGCTGCGGCCACAGCGCGGTTACCGAATGATCGATCCACTCGTAGCCGCTGCGGTATACGTTTTCGATGGTGCCGAACGGGTGCAGCAACGACTGGTTCTTGGCGCGTTCATACACCATCTCGCGCTGCTCGCGCGCGAACGGTAAACCCTCCATGTCACCCTCGATGAAGTACTGGCGAATCTGCGTATGCATGTCCTCGAAGGCGTAACGCAGATGCCCGAAAATCGGGTAGTTGCGCAGGATCGTGTGCTGCGTTTGGGTCAGGTCGTAAATGGCGAGCAACACCAGGGCGCCGACTGCTATGAACAGCCACCAGAAGGGGGGCCAGAATACGCCGATGGTGGCGATCGCCATGAATATGACAAGCAGACTTATGATGACGGATCTGATTTTCATGATTGGCCTTGAGTAAAGATGAAACTGCGATTACGCGCGGAAGATTTATGTTGAATTCCGCTGCAACCAAAGGCTGGAGTTTCTCGAAGTGCGGTGATTATACGCCGGCATCACCGAATCCGTCGGCAGCGTGCCAGGCGCAACGCACTCAAGTAAACTGCTGACAGGCCGTTAACCTGCGCTCAGCATGAACATTCTCATCGTAGATCACTCCCGGGTGTTTCGCACCGTGCTCCACAAGATGGTGGAGAACCTCGGTCACCATCCGATTTCTGTCGAGGACGCGGAACAGGCGGTGGACATACTGCACCAGCAGCCCATCGGGCTGGTGTGCGCGGCGCTGGAACTGCCGGGAATCAACGGCATCACCCTCTGCCAGCAGCTGCGTTCCCTGCCGCAGTACCTGAAGACGCCCTACATCCTGCTTACTTCCACCGACGACCAGCGCCTGCGGCACGATGCGTTCGAGGCCGGGGTGACCGAAATCCAGGAGCGCACCGATGCCAAGGAACTCACCGACCGGCTGTGCCGTTTTTTTCTGGACGAACAGGAGGAAGTGCACGGCCGGGTGCTGTATATCGAAGACAGCCAGGTTGCGGCGCACGTCATCATTTCACTGCTGCAGGGCATGAACTTGCATGTGGATCATTTCCGGGTCGCGGAAGCAGCCCTGGCCGCTTTCGATCAGCAGGACTACGACCTCATCATCAGCGACATCCTGTTGGAAGGCAGCATCAGCGGCGTGGGCCTGGTCAACCGGGTTCGCGATCTGCCCAGTTTCAAGCGCCGCATCCCGATCCTGGCGGTTTCCGGTGTGGACGATCCCGCACGCCGCATCGAGCTGTTCCGCCAGGGGGTAAACGATTACATCACCAAGCCGCCGCTCGAGGAGGAGGTGCGCGCACGCGTGCGCAATCTCATCATCAGCAAGCAATTGCTGGATCAGGTGGAGAAACAGTCCCAGCAGCTGTATGAGATGGCCATGAAGGACCAGCTCACCGGCCTGTATAACCGCAACTCGTTGCGGGAGTTCGCCCCCAAATATTTCAGCAACGCCGCGCGTCATAACTACCCGGTGAGCCTGCTGGTCATCGACCTGGATCACTTCAAGAACATCAATGACCGCTACGGCCATGTGACCGGCGACAACGTACTGGCGCGCGCCGGCGAGATGCTGGGCCGTTCCTGTCGGGAGGGTGACTTGGCGGCACGCGTCGGCGGCGAGGAATTCGTGCTGCTGCTGAATTATTGCAAAGGCGAGGACGCGCGCCGTAGGGCAGAACAAATCTGCAGGGCCATTGAAGCCCTGCGCCCCGAGGGCGTAATGCTAACCGCCAGCATCGGCGTGAGCGCCAGATCCCTGGGGCAGGCGGCGAAATTCGAGGAGCTGTACAAAACCGCGGATCACGCCATGTATGAAGCCAAGAAGCAAGGCCGCAATCGTGTGGCTTATATACCCCAGCAATGAAACACCAGCGGGTTGCTTACTGACTTTATGCGCTCATGCCGGTGATGGCCATGAGCAGGAATGCCATGACCAGGATGGCCAGCAGGCGGTGACCGGTATCCAGCATCCAGGCGGCGGTGCTGCGCCGGGAAATGAGTGTGTCCACCAGCGAAGGTGCGGCGGTGAATCCCAGCCACAGCAAAACGCCCGCCGCCAGCGCCGTGCCCAAGCCGGCGTCGCGGCCCATGAAGGCCAGGCACAACGCCAAGACGAACGCCTGCAGGATGCTGCACACCAGCGCCACCAGATAACGCTGCCAGCGGCCGCCGCTTTCGATTTCCTGCAGCAGATGCGGGTTGGCCTTGAGCCACAGCGGGCCGAATGTGAACGGCAGGTACCAGACGGCACCCACCATGAAGCCGCCGAGTCCGGCCAGCACTACCGCCAGATAATTGATTTGTGCAAGCATGTGTTTCTCCTGGCAACCTGGAGTCAGATGAAGCACCGCGCCCGGGCCGGCCAAACTATACCAATTCTCAGCTGATCAACCTGGGCCGGCCGTTTTTTCCATCGTCCACTTCCAGCGTGCGGCTTTTGCGCAGAATGCCGGCGTAATAACTGACGTAATAGCCGGCCAGCAGGAAATACAGGCCCAGGGTGATCGGGCTGTGCTCATAAGCGGCCATGGCGCTTGGATTTGAACTCTTGATCGCCCCGCTGATCATCGGGTACAGCACCAAGAAGCGGTAGATCAACCGGCCGATGAACAGCGCCGACAGCGTCAGTCCGATATACAGATTGGGTGTGTAAAATTTTCCCTCAGGTGTGGCTTCGAACCGGGTATTGCCGAAAGCGTGATACGCCAGCACCAGGCCCACCAGTGCGCCGACGGCGGCGGCCACCAGGCCTTTGGTGGTCAGGAACGGGGACACCAGCAGCACCACGCACACGATCGTCAGCACCGCCATGCGGTAAATCATGCGATGCGTCTGAAGTTTTTGCCGGCCCACCAGGCGGCGGAATCGCCGGTACAGGACAAACAGCACCAGTGCCGCAATCAGCAGCGTAAATCCGATGTTGGAAAATGCGGAACTGGTTGCAGCTGCCGGGTGCATGGGTTTCTCCGAAAGTTGCGCACTTTAACACGCGATCAGTGATTGCTGCTGCAGATCAGCAGCCGCTGACCCTCGGGCGATGTCAGTTCCAGACTGCGGAACTGGCCCGCAACGGCCAGCTCCCCGCTGACGCCGCGGCCAGCCAGGAGTTCCGCCAGTTGATCCGGTTGCGGATGCGAGAATACCAGCTGCGGTCCGGCCGGCAGTGGTTCCCGGCACAAGCGCAGGTTCAGGCCGCCGGTACTGAAGCGCGCGCTTTTTGCCGCGGCTTCATCCAGCGCTGCACGAATCA
Source organism: Gammaproteobacteria bacterium (assembly GCA_028870845.1). Taxonomy (GTDB): domain Bacteria; phylum Pseudomonadota; class Gammaproteobacteria; order Natronospirales; family REEB76; genus REEB76. The sequence continues at coordinate 78,335 of JAGWOR010000003.1, forward strand.
AACCCAAATCCTCCCAAAAACGGCAGCCGGCCGCCAGTTCAATGGCCGGCAGGCGATATTCATCGAAGTATCCGCACACTGCTTCGCTCGGATGCCGCGGCAAGGGCGAGCAGGTGCGGGTTTCCAGCAGTGTAACCATCTGCCGGTTGGGGTCATAGAAGCCCGCTTCGTTGAACTCAGCATCACCCAGCTTGGCGAATGCCAAGCGGATTCCGAGCGCCTCAAATACCGGTATTTGATGCCGCAGATCCGGCAGCACGAAAGTCAGTGACGGCGATGGAAAGCTGTATTGGTGCAAGCCCAGGTAAACATTGCCGTCGGTCAGTGCCATGTAGGGATGCGGCCAGACGTCGTGGACCGGCGCGCGTTCAAATCCCAGGCGTGAATAGAAATCCAGGGATGCCAGCATATCTGCGGTCTGGATGCTGATTTCCAGGAAACTGCCCAGCATACCGGCCGCTTCAGCCCGGGAGACGCGCCATCACCAGTTCCGCCAATGCCCGGATGTGCTCGGGGCGGTCGTTGAGCGCCGGGATGTAGCGCAACTCCCGCCCGCCGGCTTCTCGATAGCTCTCCGCGTACCGCAGCGCGATTTCCTCCAGGGTTTCCAGGCAATCAGCCGCGAAACCCGGGCACACCACGTCCACGGTTTTCAGGCCGGCGGCTGCCAGCTCCTGCAACTGCACCTGGGTGTAGGGTTGCAGCCACGCGGCTGGACCGAAACGCGACTGGTAGGTGAGCTGCCACTGCTGGTTGCTTAGTCCCAGTTCTGCCGCCAGCAGCCCGGCGGTGTGCAGGCACTGTTGCGCATAGGGATCCCCCGCCAGCGCCACTTGCTTGGGAATGCCATGGAAGGAGATCAGCAGCTTCTCCCCGCGGCCGTGCTGCTGCCAGAACTCGCGCACCTGCGAAGCCAGGGCCTGGATGTAGGCTGGATTACCGGCGTAACCCTCGATGCAGTCGAGCGTTGGTTCGCTCAGTTGTTTGAGCCTGTGCAGCGTGGAGCCTACGGTAGCGCGCGCGTACTGGGGATACAGCGGCAGCACCACGATGCGCGTGACTCCCGCGGCCGCCAGTTCCAGCAGTGCTTCGGGCAGGGACGGATTGCCGTAGCGCATGCCGAGCGCCACTGGGATTTGCTTGCCGCTCAGCCGGTTGATTTCCCGCTCCAGCCCGGCGGCAATGGCCCGGCTGTGTACCAGCAGCGGTGAACCTTCTCGCGTCCAGATGCGGGCATAGGCTGCGGCCGAGCGTTTCGGCCTGAACGGCAGAATCAGGCTGTGCAGCAAGGGCAGCCACAACAAGCGCGGCAGGTTCACCACCGCCGGGTCCGCCAGGAACTCGGCCAGATAGCGCCGCAGGGCGGCCGGCGTAGGCGCATCCGGTGTGCCCAGATTGCTGACCAGCACCCCGGGGCGTGGGCTCGCTCCTGGCGTCTGCTTTCGGGTATCCGGCATGGGCTGCAACCAAAATCTACAGGACAGCGTGATTATGGCACGCCCGGACCGCGCACCAGCATCACTCTGGGTATGGAATCAGGGGTATATTGCTGCCGCAAGCCATCGCGGTTCACGTCGGAACAATCACGGCTGCGCCGCGTCCGGGAAAATACAACCAAGGAGTTCGTTATGTCCGTGTTGAAGGATTTTCAGGCATTCGTCATGCGCGGCAATGTGGTGGACATGGCCGTGGGCATCATCATCGGCGCGGCTTTCGGCGCCATCGTCAAATCACTGGTGGATGACGTAATCATGCCGCCCATCGGGCTGGCGCTGGGCAACGTGGATTTTTCCAATCTGTTCGTGGTGCTCAAGGACGGCGCCAAGGCCGCCCCGCCTTACGACACCATTGCCCAGGCGCACGCGGCCGGAGCAGTAACACTCAACTATGGATTGTTCATCAATACCGTCATCAGCTTCGTCATCATCGCCATGGCGGTGTTCATGCTGATCCGTTTCATGGCCAACCTGGAAAAACGCTTCAAGCAGCCGGCGGCAGCGCCATCCACCAAGGAATGCCCACAGTGCTGTTCCAGCATCAACATCAACGCCAAGCGCTGCCCCAACTGCACTTCCAATATTTAATGCAGATTCCAGGGCACACCGGCCGCTGCATTGTTTAGATGCAGCGGCTGGTGTGGTTGAATCCAGCGGGATTAACGTTCCAGAATCGCCGTGACGCCCATGCCGCCGCCGGTACAGATTGAAATCAGTCCGCGGCCCGAGCCTTTCTGGGCCAGCAGCTTGGCGAGTCCGCCGAGGATGCGTCCGCCGGTGGCCCCGAAGGGGTGGCCCAGCGCCACGCTGCCACCCTTCACGTTCAGCTTGTTGCGGTCGATGGAGCCCAAAGGCTCGGCCCGGCCCAGGCGCTTGCGGCAGTAGTCCGTCGATTCCCAGGCCTTGAGGGTGCACAGTACCTGGGCGGCGAAGGCCTCGTGGATTTCGTAGAAATCGAAATCCTGCAGCTTGAGCCCGGCTGCATCCAGCATCTTGGGCACCGCATAGGTGGGCGCCATCAACAGGCCTTCGCGGTAAATGCCGGCGACGCTGGAAAAATCCACCGCCGCCACCGCGAAGTGGGTGAGATAGGCCTGCACCGGGATGCCGTGGGCCTTGGCCCATTCGTCGCTTGCCAGCAGCACCGCCGAGGCGCCGTCAGTAAGCGGCGTGGAATTGCCGGCAGTCAGCGTGCCGTTTCCGGTTTTGTCGAACACCGGTTTCAGTTTGGCGAGTTTTTCCAGGCTGGTGTCGGGGCGCACGTTGTTGTCGTAATCAGCGCCGTTGAATGGCGTCACCAGATCATCGTAGAAGCCTTGCTTCCAGGCGGCCGCGGCTTTGGTGTGACTGGCGTAGGCCAGTTCGTCCTGTTCTTTCTGGGTGAGATTCCATTCCTTGGCCATGAGCTCGCAATGCTGGCCCATGGACAGACCGGTGCGGGCTTCGGTGACCGCCGGGAAATGCGGCATCAGGTCGTAGGGTCGCCAGCGCGAGATCGCCTTGAGGCGCTGGCCGAAGCTGCGCGCGTGATTCAGGTCCAGCAGCAGCTGCTGGAAATGCCGGCCGAATACAATGGGCACGTCGCTGGCGGAATCCACGCCGGCGGCAATGGCGGAATCCAGTTCGCCCACCGCGATGCGTGTGCCCAGTTCGATGGCGGTGGACAGCGAAGTGCCGCAGGCGCGGTCCAGATTATGGGCTGGTGTGTGCGGGTGCAGGCCGCTGGACAGCACCGCTTCGCGCGTCATGCTCCAGTCGCGCGAGTGTTTCATGACTGCGCCAGCGGATGCGTCGCCGAGAATCTCTCCCTGGAGGTTGAACTTGTCCACCAGCGATTTAATGGCGGCGCTCAGCATTTCCAGGTTGCCGAGCCGCATGTAGTTGGTGTTGTTGCGGCAGAACGGGATGCGCATGCCGCCAAGCACGGCGATGGGACGGGATAGCTTGATCATGGAAAACTCCTGTTGGGAAGATATGCTGGCAAACGCACAGTTGATTTCAAGGCGCCGGCGTCCGTTGGTACGACGCAGCTGATATTATCCACCCGCAGTCAATCGCGCGCTTGCGCGGTATTTCTCTATCGAATATGCCATCGATACCCGCCATCCGCCGTGACCGGCCAGCAGGCCGTTTTGTACCTACCAAACGCTGGCCGTGGCTGCGTGCCGAGGCCGCAGCCACGCTGCTGCTGGCCGGACCCCTGATCATCCATAACCTGGCGCTGGTGGGCATGTCGCTCACCGACACCATCATGGCCGGACTGCTGGGATCGAAGGTGCTGGCGGCGGTGGCCGTGGGGTCCAACCTGTGGGCACCGGTGTTCCTGTTTGCACTGGGGGTGCTTATGGCCCAGTCTCCCACCACCGCGCATCTGCACGGCGCCGGCAAAAACCGTGAAATTGGAGACTATGCGCGCCAGATGGCCTGGCTTTCCCAGGCTCTTGGCTGGGGCGGTTTTATGCTGCTGCGCCACAGCGCCCCATTCATGCGCATGATCCACATCGAAGCCGACATCATTCCGGGCGCCAGCGCCTACCTGCGGGCGCTGGCCTGGGGATTGCCGGGCGTGTGCCTGTACCAGACGCTGCGTTTCACCAGTGAAGGTATCGGCCATACCCGCCCCATGCTGGCCATGGCCACGCTGGGGTTGATGGTCAATGGCGTGCTGGATTACCTGCTGATGTACGGCAAGCTGGGTTTACCGGCCTTGGGCGCCGTGGGCTGCGGCTACGCCACCGCCGCCAGCCAGTGGCTGATGTTTCTGGCGCTGCTGCTCTACATGCGCCGGCGCCCGCTGTACCGGCCGCTGGAAATTTTCCGGCGTTTCGAGTGGCCGCGCTGGGCCCCGCAGCGCGAGCTCATCTGGCTGGGCGTGCCCATTGGCATCGGCATTTTCATGGAATCCTCATTGTTCGCGGGTGTGGGCCTGATGATGGGCACACTCGGCACCAATACCGTGGCTGCCCACCAGATCGCTCTTAACTATGCATCCTTCGTGTTCATGGTTCCCATGAGCATTGCTTTCGCCATTTCGGTGCGCGTTGGCCAGGCCCTGGGGCGCGGCGATCCGCATGCGGCCCGGCTCGCGGGTTTCGCCGGCATCGGCGTGTGCGCCTGTTTCGAACTGCTGTCGGCCCTCAGCATGCTGCTGTTCCCCGACTGGATCGTCGGCGTCTACACCCATGACGCCGGTGTTGCCCGGATCGCGGTGGGGCTGTTGTACATCGGTGCGGTGTTCCAGCTTTCCGACGGACTGCAGACCAGCGCCGCCGGCGCCTTGCGCGGTTACAAGGACACGCGCATGCCCATGCTGATCACCATCGTGGCGTATTGGCTGGTGGGGTTTCCGCTGGCCTGGCTGTTCGGCGTCCCCCTGCACCTGGGTCCGCAGATGATCTGGGTGGGATTCATCGCCGGGCTGACGGTGGCGGCGGTGCTGTTGATGCGGCGATTTATGCTTTTGAGCCGGTCACCCTCGCGTACAGCAGCATCGATATAATCGCTTACTGCGATGCGCAGGCGGGGTAACCGCTTGCGGCTCAATCCGCGGTGTTTCCGGATTCCATCAGTGGGATAACGCCGGTGCAACTTCCGGCATAGCCGATGAATGGTGATCCATGATGCACCACTTGCCGTTCTGCTTCTGGTAGACAAACGTGTAGCGCGCTTGCACATCCTCGGGCTTGCCGTTCTTGGTCAGGCGGAAAGTGTAAATCCCCGAATTGACCGCGGTGTCGGGCCCGAGAATGCGTATGTAGGCTTTGTCGATCTTGCCAACCGGCTTAAGTTCTAAAAAGTGTTCGAAGTAATCGAGGATTTCAGCGTGGCTGGTACGCACCTTGTTGGAGACGGTCGGCAGCAGCACGCCGCCGGGTTCGCAATACAGGGCCGCGACCGTTTCCGGATTGCCGGTTTTAAGCGCGGCATTCCAGCGCTGGAACTGGCCGGCGATCAACTGCTTGCTGGGTAACCCGCCTGGCTTGGCCAGCGACAGGCCGGGCAGCGCCATCAACAACATGAATGCGATGGTAGTTATGCGCGATTGTTGCATACAGCCTCCCGATTGACATAAACACTATATATATTCAAGGCATTACCGGACGTCAGCAGCGTATACCATATCCTGGATCCGTCTCATACATCCTATCGCAGCGTTTGATCCGCCGCTGCTCCGGGCCGCAGCGGCCTGATCTTGACGCCCAAAACACCATAGGTGATGAGCGACAGCAATACCGCGCCGCTTACATACAGCGCCGGGGCCATGGCATTACCCGTCAGCCCGATGATGGCGGTGATGAAGAACGGCGCCAGGCCGCCGAACAGCATCACGCTGAGATTGTATACAAGCGCCACCCCCGTGGCGCGTACCCCCATGGGCACGGCCTCGGTCACGGCAGTGGGGAACGGGCCCCACAGGAATGCGATGCATATGGTGGCGGCGCACTGCAACAGCAGATAATTGCCGAAGCCGGGCGCGCGCAGCACCCAGGCGGTCAGCACCAGACTTACCAGGGCGTAGGCCAGCATGGCGCTCACCAGCATGCGTTTGCGGCCCCAAAGATCGGACCACAGCCCGGTGAGTGGGCACAGCAGGGTCAGCATCAGGCCGCACAGCATGGTGGGCAGCGCCGCCTGAGCCAGCGTCAGATGCAGTTGCCGCACGGCGAAAATCGGCATATAGATGAAGGTCACATAAAAGGCCGCGGTTGCCGACACCGTCAGACCAAAACCGCTCACCAAGCTGGTGCGCGCCCGCACCAGACCATTGCCGAGGGCGGCCGCATCGGCCTTGGGATGGTGTTGCAGGTAGGTGGCGAACGCCGGCGATTCCTGCAGGCGCTGGCGGATGTAGAAACCCACCGGTCCCACCAGGATTCCCAGCAGAAACGGCAGTCGCCACCCCCAGCTTTGCAGATGCCCCGGCGACAGCCAGTTGCTCAGGGTATACACCGACAAACCCGCCAGCGTCACCGCCAGCGACTGCGAACACATCTGGAAACTGCCGTAGAAGCCTTTGTGTCCGGCGGGTGCGTACTCCACCAACAGCGCGGTGGCACTGGAGAATTCACCGCCGGCCGAGAATCCCTGGAGGATGCGTGCCAGCACCACCAGCAGTGGCGCCAGCATGCCGATGCGCTGATACCCGGGAATCAGGCCCAGACACGCGGTGGCCGCGGCCATCAGCAACACCATCACCGCCAGCGCCCGTTTGCGCCCCAGGCGGTCGGCGTACACGCCGAACACGATGCCGCCAATGGGTCTGAAGAAAAATGCCGCGCCCAGGGTCGCGGTGCCCAACAGCAGCGATCCGGTATGCGAGCTCACCGGGAAAAACTCGCGGGCGATCACCAGGGTGAAAAGCCCGAACAGGGTGAAATCAAACCATTCAAAGGCATTGCCGATAGTGGAGGCGACGATCACCCTGCGATGCAGCGCCGCCGAAGTCACGGCGGCAGGCGCATGCTCAGCCGGTTCGCTCATAGCCGCACCTCGATGTGTTCACCCTCAATGAGCCGCGGCACTATTCCTGATTACGAGTCGACCGCCGGCCATTCCCGCGACTGAATATGGCTGGCTTCACAAGCAGTGTGGTTCTTGCTGACTTCATGAGCCGTCCCGGCGCCATTCAGTCTGGATTGGAATCCAGGGCTAATACCGCAAACCGCACTCGCGTATGAACTACAAGCGCGCCGTAATCTACCCCTGGAGCAGATCCATGCGCTACCATACGGGAACCATTGGAAACCCGGGCGATCATAGCACTGTTTTCAGGGTTGGCTCTGAACGCGTTTCCGCAACCTTAATTCTAACTGCGATGATGACCGGCGAATTGCATGCAGGTCAGTGCTGTAACAGCGTCGCGCATGCAAGGATCTAATGCCTGGCCAAGACTAACCACGGATCGGTCTACGAATCCCCTATTGGCGACTCAATAGTCTGAAGGAGTGACCGAGATGAATACCCAGATGTTCATGAAGTGGTTTGCCGTGCTGTTGCTGCTGGCGATCGCCGGCGTGCAACCTGCTTATGCTGCCGGCAATACCACGGCCGTGGAGCCAAAATCCAGCGAACTGAAATCCATGCGCTTCCGCTTCGTGGGACCTGATCGCGGCAATCGCGCCAGCGCCGTGGCCGGCGTTCCCGGCAATCCGAATGTGTATTACATCGGCGCCGCCTCCGGCGGTGTGTGGAAATCCAGCGATGGCGGTTACAGCTTCAAACCGGTTTTCGACAAGCAGCCGGTGCAGTCCATCGGCGCCCTGGCGGTGGATCCCAGCCGGCCTTCGGTAATTTGGGTCGGTACCGGCGAATCCTGGGTGATTCGCAATGGCATCACCCCGGGCGATGGTGTTTACAAGTCGAGTGACGGCGGCCGCAGCTGGACCCACATGGGCTTGACCGACACCGGACTGATCGCCCGCATCACGATCAACCCACACGATTCGAAAAATGTGTTCGTGTGCGCCATGGGCACTGGCACGCGGGCTGAAAATTCACGCGGCGTGTGGCGCACCGACGACGGCGGCAGGACCTGGAAACACGTGCTGTTTGTCAACGGCAACACCGGCTGTTCCGGCATGGCCATGGATCCGCACGATCCGCACATTCTGTTCGCCGGCATGTGGCAATGGCAAATACGCCCCTGGGCAATGACCAGTGGCGGAGCGGACAGCGGCATTTATGTCACCCATGACGGCGGCCACAGCTGGAAGCAAATCAAGCAGCATGGACTGCCGCATCCGCCCATGGGCAAAATCGACGTGGCCATTGCACCATCCGATCCCGAGCGCGTTTACGCGCTCATCGAAACCGCGCAACAGGGCTCACTGTGGCGTTCCGATGACGGCGGCAAGCACTGGCATGCGCAAAACTACAGCCGGCTGCTGACGGAACGCGCCGGCTACAGCGTCCGGCTCGCGGTTTCCCCCACCGATGAAGACAAGCTTTACGTCGCCAGCAACGGTTTCTATGTGTCCGGCGACGGCGGCATGACCTTCCAGAAAGTCAATTGGGGCGGCGACAACCACGATATCTGGATCGATGCAAACAATCCGCAGCGCATGATGATCAGCGACGACGGCGGGGCCGAGATCAGCACCACCGGCGGCCGCTACTGGCATCACGTGTCGCTGCCCATCGGCCAGCTGTATCACGTGGCAGTCGACAACCAGGTGCCGTATTTTGTTTATCTCAACATGCAGGACGACGATGCGGAAAGGGGGCCGGTGTATCCGGCCTCCACACCCATGCTGGGTGGCGAGGGCGGACCGCTGTACGAAGGCAATCAAAGCCGCGGCTGGCAGGAGCCGTTGGGCGGCTGTGAATCCGGCTTCACCTACCCGGACCCCAGTGACGCCGACATCATCTGGAGCACCTGTTACGGCAATGAGGTCACCCGCCTGGACACCAAGGTGGGTTACCCGCGGGCGGTGAGCCCCTGGCCCATGCACTCGCTGGATTCACCCCCGGAGCACCTGAAATACCGCTGCCACTGGACACCGCCCCTGGCAATCGACCCGTTCGACCACAACAGCGTGTACTACGGCTGCCAGGTGATTTTCAAAACCAGCGATGGCGGCCAGAGCTGGAAGGTGATCAGCCCCGACCTTTCAACACACAATCCCAAATATCTGGTGCCCTCGGGTGGAATCCCGGATAAGGGCAAGATGCGCCGGCAGGATAATCTGGGGCAGTTCTACGGCGAGGTGGTCTACGCCATCGCACCGTCATCCGTTCAAAAAGGCCTGATCTGGGCGGGTACCAACGATGGCCAGGTATGGCTGACGCGCGACGGCGGCGGTCACTGGACCAATGTCACCAAAAACATTCCCGACCTGCCGCCTTGGGGTGCGGTCAGCCGCATCGAAGCCTCGCATTTCAAAGCCGGCACGGCTTACATCGCGGTGGATCTCGCACTCATGGGGAATACCAAGCCGTACATTTATAAGACCACGGACTATGGCGGCAGCTGGAAGCTTATCGTGCACGGCATTCCCGTAAGCCCCACCAGCGATGTGAGTTCGGTGGCCCAGGATCCATACAGCCCGAATCTGCTGTTCGCCGGCACCGGCAATGCGCTGTATGTTTCGTTCGATGCGGGCGGCAACTGGACGCCGTTACAAATGGGTCTGCCGCATGCGCCGGTCTCCTGGGAGACCGTGCAGAAGCAGTTTCACGACCTGGTGGTTGCCACCTATGGGCGCGGTGTCTATGTGCTGGAAGACATCACCCCGCTGGAACAGCTGGCGGAGAGCAGCGCCCATGGGCCGGTAACGGTATTCACGGCCCGGCCGGCGTACCGTTTTTTCCGCGGCGCCCACGCCTTCATAGATTTCTGGCTGAACTCGGTACCCAAGGTAAAACTTTCCGCCGAGGATAAGGACAATGAGAAAAAAGCCGAGATGCTGAAGCGCACGGCGGGCATCCAGGTCGAGATACTGGATTCCGAAGGCCACGTGGTACGCAAGCTCAAGCTCCTGGCCCCCAAAAAGCCCGGGCTCAACCCCAAATACAAATATGGACAGTGGGCCCGTGATCCGGATGCCAGCGTGCATCCCGGCGTCAATCGCGTGTACTGGGATTTGCGCTACGCGCCGCCGAAACTCATCCAGCTGCGCACCACACCGCCAACCAATCCGCGGGTCTGGGACGAGTTGCGTTTCCTGGGCAAGGATTCGCGTCCCGTCACCCACTGGGGCATTGAGGAGGCGCAAGTGGGTCCGCTGGTGGCGCCCGGCACCTACAGCGCGCGGGTAACCATCGGCGGCAAAAGCTACAGCCAGGCATTTCAGGTGCTGGCAAGCCCGCGTTCACCGTCAACTCCCGCGCAGACCGCGGCCAGGGTCAAGCTGCTGCTGCATGTGCGGGATGACATTTCCAGCGTATCCGCCATGGTGAATCAGGCCGAATGGCTGCGAAAACAGTTGCAGACGCAGCAGGCCATGCTGAAGGCCGACAAGCAAACCAGCCACAGCAAAACCCTGCAGGCCATCAAGGATATGAACAACAAAATCCAGGATCTGGAAAACATGCTGCTGTCGCCGGAGCTGGCCAACAGTGATGAAAAAACCTACCTGGCGCCCTACAGCCTGTACCTGCACCTGATCTGGCTGAATGGTGAACTGGGTACCGGTGCCGGCGATGTCTACGGCGACCCGGGCTACCCTCCGACCGATGCCAGTATCCAGGTTCTCAACCTGCTCGACCAGAAACTGAACGCCGCCAAGGCCCAGTATCACGATCTCATGCAGCGGGAACTGCCTGAGTTCAATCGCATGCTGGTGCAGGAAAACATTTTGCCACTGGTTGCCGATGCCGGTACACGTAGCGAAGTACCTGCACTGTCACCGGCGGGATCCCTGCAGTCGGGGTAACGGACGGGTAAGCACGAAACTGCCGGGCAACAGGGCCGTTGCCCGGCAGGTGTGGGCGATGGAATCTTGCGCCATGACTGCGGCCGTATGCGGGGTTTACATTTCGGGTTTTAAGCCCGTGACCACCGGTACCTGCCATACGGCATAGCCCTGCGGATTGCGGATGCAGTCGGCCACTTCCGTGAACCCGGCGTAGGCCTCGTCAGCGGGCATGCCGGTTACCTGGGCCACGGTTTTGGCATAACCGTCGCGCCAGGATTCGAAGATGCGCGCCATGGTGTGGCGCGGAACCCGCAGGCTGTCCACGGTGATGTAGTGCACCGCCAATTCGCGGATGCCGCGCACCTGCAGTTCCGTCCAGGTGCGCCTGCCGATGCGCGGATCCACCTGCATGGCGGTGACGAAACCGGCCATGGCGCGCTGCCAGAATCCGTCCAGTTCATGGCGGGTCGGGTAGGCATGGATCATGCCGTAGTCTTCCACCAGCAGATGCAAGCGCCCGCCGGGCCGCGTCACCCGGATGAGCTCGGCGATTACGCGTTGCGGCTCCGGAACCGACTGCAGCATATGGCGGCAGGTGACAAAATCGAAACCTGCATCGGGAAAATCCAGGGCAAAGGCATCGCCGGTTTTGAACTCCAGGCGTGGCGCCAGGCGCGCATGCTGTTGACGCGCATGGGCCACCAGCTGCGGCAGGATTTCGACGCCCAGCAAGCTGGCCTGGGGCAGGAATTCAGCCAGCCGGGCGGTGAACTCTCCGGTGCCGGAACCCACGTCCAGCACTTCTGCGGCTTCCGGCAAGCGGTAACTCGAGATCAACTGGCGCTCCTGGGGCCAGACGGCTTCGGTCTGGGCCGCCAGGGTGCGCACCATGGACTCGTCGCTCATGTGCTGTTTTTGCGGGTTCAGGTCGGTGGTCATGCTGGACATCCGTAAGCTATGGCGGCTGGATTATAAGGAGTCTGCGCTTGCGCCGCCGCACGCGGTTGGTTAGCCTCTGCCGTCCTTCCTCTCGATCCAAATCCCCATAAGGAGCACACCGTGGCCCAGGGTAAATTGCGCAAAGATGCGGGTCTGGTGGGCCTGCTGTTTGTCGGCGTGAGCACCATGATCGGCTCCGGCTGGCTGCTGGGTCCCATGCACTCGGCGCGGGACGCGGGCCCACTCAGCATCGGCTCCTGGGCCATCGCCGCCCTGGTGGTGGGACTCATCGCCCTGGTGTATGCGGAACTCGGCCCGCTGTTCACCCGCAGCGGCGGCCTCATGTACATGAGCCTCATCACCCACGGGCGCCTGGTGGGGCGCATCTGGAGCTGGATTTTGTTCCTGGCCTACGTTTCCATCGCGCCGGTGGAAGCCATGGCGGTGGTGACCTACGCCAACAACTACTCGCCGGTGGCCATGGTGCACCCGCAGACCCAGCTGCTCACCGCCATGGGTGTATTGGTGGCGGTAGCTGTGCTGGCTCTGCTGACTGCGCTCAATTTTCTGGTGCTGCGCCTGATCCTGCTGCTCAACACCCTGGCCACCTGGATCAAGGTGTGCGCACCCATCGGCACCATCATCGTGCTGCTAATCTATTCGCATCATCCGGAAAATCTTGCGGTGGCGGCGCATGCCAGCGGCAACGTGGCCAACATGCTTACCGCCATCTCCACCGCCGGGGTATTCTTCTCGCTGTTCGGATTCACCCAGGCCATCCAGCTGGCCGGTGAAACCGAGAATCCGGCGCGCAACATCCCCATCGCGGTTATCGGCACCATCATCATCGGCGCGCTGATTTTCGTGCTGGTGCAGTATGCGTTCGTCACCGCGATCCCGCCGGACATCCTCGCCAAGGGCGGGTGGAGCGGCCTGAGTTTCAAGGGTGCCGCCGGCCCCATGGCCGGTCTGGCCATGACCCTGGGCGCGTCCTTCTGGGCCCTGGCGCTGTACGCCGACGCCATCATCTCACCGGCGTTTTGCGGCTATATATGGTCCACGGCCACGGCACGCATGCTCATGGCGTCTGCGGATGAGAAATTCGCCTCCTCCGGCATGATGAAGATCAACCGCCACGGCGTGCCGTGGGTGGCGCTGATCGTGAGCTTTTGCGTCGGCCTGCTGTTTTTCTTCCCGTTTCCGTCCTGGCAAAAACTGGTGGACTACGCCTCCTCCGCAACGGTGCTGTCCTACGGACTGGGCTGCGTGGTGCTGTTGCAGATGCGGCGCGTGATGCCGAAACTGAAACGCCCGTTCCGGCTGTGGCAGGCCTGGGTGATCGCGCCGCTGGCGTTCATCGCCTCGAATTTCATACTGTTCTGGGCGGGTTTCACCACCATGAGTTTCCTGTTCGCGATCCTGATCGCCGCCCTGGCCGTGTACCTGGTGTTCAACAGCGGCGAGGGCACGCGCGACTGGCGGCACGCGCTGTGGCTGATTCCATACTTCGGCGGCATGTGGTTCCTGGGCTGGATCGGCCCCCAGTCCATGGGCGGCAAGAACTGGCTTAACATCTATTGGGACATGCTGGCGGTGGCGGTCCTGAGCCTGGTGATCCTGTACATCGCCCTCAACACCAGCGTCAGTGCCGAGCGCTCGGAAGCCTATTACGCCAAGGTGGTGGAAGCCGGCGAATCCGGAAGCATGGAAGTGCTGCCGGATTGAAAACCGTGCCGCGCCGAACACCGCCGGGTGCAAGCTATCAATCGGTGTCGAACTGCTGCCACCAGTGACTGGGCGCCGGTTGCGGCGTTGCGGGCAGCGGCAAGCCCATGGCTTTCGGCATCACCCGGTACAGCACCATGGGATCCTCGGCTTTCACCTTGAGCACCTGCTGGAAATACGGCGCCTGCGGCACCGGCAGGAACGACAGATCTTCCGGCTGGCCGCCGCCGGGCAGGTACTTGGTATCCACCAGGATGTAATCCCCGGAGTTGATTTTGCCGGCGTGAATTTCCGCATACAGCTGGCGGCTGGAACGCACGTAAGCCATGGGCGCGCCCAGCACGTACAGGGTCATGGGCCGCGGCCATTGGAAACTCACCAGCTTGCCGGGCGCCGCGGTCACGCTGGCACGGATTTTCTCAAAACCCGCGAGCCCGCCGATGCGCCGGTCATGGAACGGCAGCCAGGCGATTACCAGCACGCCAAACAGCAGAACCAGTCCCGCTGCCCAAGCCTGTAGCACCGCCCACAACCGGCCGCTCCAGCGGCCGCCAAACAGCTGCGGCACCGCCGCCAGCGCCAACAACCCCATGGCCGGGGCCGCCGGCAGGATGTATTTGCTCTGTTTGGATGCCGACACGGTGAAAAATACCAGCGTCCACAGCGCCCACACCAGCAGCAGCCGCCAGCGGAATTCGCGCAGGTGACGCACGCCGAAGTAGATGCCGAAGGGCAGCAGCAGCGACAGCGGGAACAAATCCCCCCACAGGGTCTGGGCGTACATCCACCAGGGCTGCAGATGGTCGAAGCCCACCAGGAAGCGGGTGAAGTTCTGGTACACCAGCACTGCGCGCACGAATTCCCAGTTCACCTTCAGGCCGGCGGCGATGTACCAGGGCACGATGCCGGTGAAGGCCAGCGCCAGTCCGCGCAACGGCGCCATCCGCCAACCCTCCCTGAATATGCGCGAGAGGCGCATACCCAGGTTGCCGCCAGCCTGCACCACCGGCTGGGGATTCACAAAGGCGGCGATGCTGATCTCGATAGCCATGGCCGGCAGGGTGATGGCCAGACCCACCGGGCCCTTGGCGGCCGTGGCCAGCAGCACCCCCAGCCACAGTTCCCAGGGAAAACCACGGCGCATGGGATCGGTGCGCAGGCGCACGAAGCCGCTGAACGCCACCAGCGTCCCCAGGATCAGCAAGCTGTCCGATTGGGCGGTGAAAAAATTGTAGAGAATCGCTGGCAAGGCTACTGCGGTGAGTGCCAGCAGCCAGCGCGGCCATTGCGGAAACAGGTCCTTTTGCAGGCGTGCCAGCCACCACACCCACAACAGCAGGCCAAGGTAGCCGGGCAAACGGATAGCCGCCAACAGCGGCAGGCCCATGAGGGTGCCGGCGATTCCCAGCCAGAAATACAGCGGCGGATACTCGATGTAGGGCACGCCGTTCTTGATGGGAATCAGCCATTCACCCCGCGCCAGCATCTCGCGCACTGCTTCCGCGAAACGCGGTTCCATGGAAGGAATCGGTCCGTGATTGAACAGCGACACGGTGAAGATCGCTGCCAGCACTACCAGCAGCCAGGCCAGTGGATTGTATTTCTCCCAAGACTGCATGATTGGCGCAGATCCAGGCAAGCAGAAGGCGGCCATCATAGCAAGACTTATTCATGCGAAGATGCCTGCATGAATTACCGCCACGAATTCCATGCCGGGAATTTTGCCGACCTCATGAAGCACAGCTTGCTGGTGATCCTGCTACAGGCACTGAACCGCAAGTCCACGGGCTGGTGCTATTACGACAGCCACGCCGGCACCGGCCGTTACGATCTGCACAGCGAAGCTGCGCGCACCACCGGCGAAGCCGAAGCCGGCATCGGCCGGCTATGGCGGCAACGCAACGGCGCCCCGCAAGCCGTACAACAGCTGTGCGCCATCGTGGCAGCGTGCAATCCATTGCTGACAGAGGGTCAAACACCGCGTTACTACCCGGGATCCGCCGGTATTGCGCAAGCCCTGGCCCGCAGCCAGGACCGGCTGGTGCTGGCGGAACTGCATCCTCAGGAACACCGACTGCTGCACAAACACCTGCGGAATGATGCGCGCGTGGCAATCCATGCGCGCGACGGCTACGAGATGCTCACGGCTCTGGTACCGCCGCCGGAACGGCGAGGTCTGGCATTGCTGGATCCGCCGTTTGAACAAACGGATGAATTCGAGCGCCAGCTGCAGGCGCTGCGGGATGCATACGTGCGCTGGTCGAGCGGCGTATATGCACTGTGGTATCCCATCAAAGACGAAGCCGCGGTGAAGCGTTTTTACCGCAACACCATCAAGTCCGGCATACAACGGGTGCTGGTGGCGGAATTTCGTACCGCACATGCTGCCGTGTCACAGTTCTCGGCTTGCGGCCTGCTGGTGGTGAATCCGCCCTGGCAGTGTGAACCCGCCATGAGCGAAACTTTGCACTATCTGGGGGCGGTGCTGGCGGCGCGAACAGCTGCCAACCGTCTGCAGTGGCTGGTAGCGGAAACCCGAAAATAATTTCAGCGTAAGCGAACCGGCCCATTGCAAAATGACTCTGGGTCAGTTATAAATGACCCAAGGTCAGTAATCACCACCAGCATGCCTGCCAACAGCCGGGCGCTCAGCGCCGACCAAAAACAGCGTCGCCGGGATGCCATCCTGGAAGCGGCGCTGCAGCGCTTTTCCGCATCCGCCTATGAGCAGATCATCATGGATGACATCGCCGGCGACGCGGGCCTGGCCAAGGGCACCCTGTACCTGTACTTCCACAGCAAGGAAGCCCTGTTCCTGGCATTGTACCAACGTGAATTGGAGTCGTGGTTCGATGAACTGGACAGCCACCTTGAGCACAACCTGGGCAGCTCCAGCTTCGATAATCTGGTGCGCTTCCTGGGAGACTCGCTGCGGCGGCGTCCGGCGTTCCTGCGGCTCACGGCCATCCTGCATACCGTACTGGAACACAACCTGGACTATCCCGCAGCACGCGGCTTCAAAACCGGCCTCAAGGAACGTGTGCTCAAAACCGGTAAACGCATCGAAACACATCTGCCATTTCTGAAACCCGGTCAGGGCAGCGAGTTGCTCATGCAAATCAACGCGCTGGTGATCGGCTTCCAGCATATGGCCGAGCCTTCAGGGGTGATGCGGCAGGTGCTGGACGACGAAGACATGGCGCTATTCAGGGTGGACCTGGAGGTCCGCCTGCAGGACAGCCTCCGGACCCTGCTCATGGGCCTGGCCTATGAAGCCAAATACCGTCGTGAATAGCCGCGGCCTGCAGGGCAGAACCGCGCTGGTTACCGGGGCCTCGTCCGGGCTCGGCGCTGAATTTGCCCGCCAGCTGGCAGACATGGGATGTCATCTGATCCTCACCGCCCGCCGGCGCGGCAAACTCACGGACCTTAAAAACGAAATCCATGCCAGGGCCAAAGTCGACATCGCCGTGCTGCCAGCGGACCTG
>JAGWOR010000004.1 GCA_028870845.1 Gammaproteobacteria bacterium
CCGTTCATGACCCATAATTACCATCATTCATATGCCGCCAGCGTGGTTTGCTTTTGGCGTGACACCGACTTAGTATCAAGTTGATCCAGATTGCCGGTCTTACAGGCAATCCGCATCTTGAGAACCTTACAGGGAGTTCCAGAGTTCACGATGCCCGTCAACCCGCGTAATCCCAGAAAACTCCTCGTGGTCCACGGCGTGCAGACCGGAACGGATGCGGATCAGCACCAGGATCAGTTGATCCATGATCTGATCGCCGGCCGTCTGGGCGATCTTAAGCTGGAATATGACGTCGAACTCTACCGCTACGAGAACATCAATGACCGTGCCACTGCACCTTACCAGCGGCTTCTTGAGCTGATTGCAGGGACACCTGCAGGCGCGGTTCTCGCCGGTGAGGCGCTTGACCTGCTTGGCGACGTGGTCATCAGCGTGGCCGATGGCGGACCGGCGCATGAAATCCGCCGGGGGTTGCGTGCGCGCATTCTGTCCGAGTACGCCGCTGGCAACCCAATTTATCTTGTGGCTCACAGCCTGGGTTCGATCTATGCCTTCGACGTGGTCAATGAACTGATGCATACACCAAGTTGCTACCTTCGCCTGGATCGGACGACTTGGCCGGTGCAGGGCCTGGTGACACTGGGTTCACCCATCGGCCTGTCCATGTTCCGTAAGACCCGTCCGGCAGTAAGCGCATTAACGGGTTCAGGCGGATTTTTCCGCTGGCGTAATTATTGGGACCGAACCGATCCGGTGGTTTCGGGAAGCTTCTACGGCAGGCCGCTGGTTAATTATGTGCGCGCCGAAAGCTATGTCATGTACGGCAACGATACCGGCTGGATCATCCGCGACCGGATCGTGGACACGGGAAAACAGTGGCTGTTCGCGCACACTGGCTACTGGAATCTGCCGGTTGTGGGCGATGAACTGGTGGAAATGATTGCCAGCTGACTGGGACGTAAGAAACATGGTTCGTATATCAACATTGCTTGGTGCCGTTATGTTGCTGGTGGCTTGCGCCACCACCACGCTGTATACCAGTCATTTCCAGGCGCAAAACTCTGCGGGGCAAGAACGGGAGTTCGTGATTTACTGGAACCTTACCAGTTCCGTGTTCACAGGCACCAAGGCCTCGCCGGTGACACTGCTTACCCAATGCAGCTCCCGGGCGATCCAATACGAACAGCAACCGGTGGCTGCCCAGGGACAAACAACGACGCAGATCGTATTTCGCGGCGAGCCGGGAATGGATACCGCAGCTGATTCCGAAATCCTGCCGCCATCCGGCATCTGTGGGCGGGTGCTGTCAGCTAACCAGCTGGCGGAACTTCGCGGCCCGAACATTGAGTTCACGATGAGCTGCAAACCGTCAGGCGGTGATCCATTTGCCGTTTTGGACCACAGCTATCTTCAGGCCCGCGAGGCGCCGTATGTCGTCAAGGTGAGCGCCACGCGAACCAACGACCTTACGGACGCAACGCCTCGCCGCCCGGACTGCCCGGTACAAAACCAGCCGCACAAACCACGGAAATGATCGCGGAAGCTCCGGCGAGTCTCAGAGTTTGACTCCAGCCTTGGCATTGCCGGCCTGCGACAGCAGCGTGCCCACCATCGCCGAGACATCCCCCATGTTGGCCGGCACTACCGTGACGGTGGAATTCTTGGCGATCAGCCCCCATTGTTGCACCCACTGCTGGCCCAGCTGGTAGTGCAGCGCATCGGCGCCACCCTCACCGGCCACGGCTTTACCTATATCGGAAATTGCTTTTGCAGTCGCCGCCGCTACCGTGGCGATAGCCTGGCCCTGGCCGTCAGCCCGCAAGATGGCCGACTGGCGCTCTCCCTCGGCGTTGTTGATCTGGCTCTGCTTCTGTCCTTCTGACTGGTTGATGGCTTGCTGACGGTCGCCCTCGGATTTGGCAATGGCGGCGCGCTTCTGGCGCTCAGCGGTGAGCTGCAGCTCCATGGCTCTCTGGATTTCATCGGGTGGCGTAAGGTTGCGGATTTCGTAGCGCAGCACTTTCACTCCCCAACTGGTGGCCGCCTGGGTGAGCACATCCACAACGCCCTTGTTTAAGGTATCGCGCTGCGACAGACATTCGTCCAGCGCCAGCTTGCCCACTTCAGCGCGCATGGTGGTCTGTACCAGTTGCACCACGGCAGTAATCACATTGCTGGTGCCATACGCGGCGTTGCGCGCATCCGTAATTTGGTAGTAGAGAACACCATCCACGGACAGACGCGTATTGTCCTTAGTAATGCACACCTGTTCCGGCACGTCCATGGGTATCTCACGCATGTCGAACCGGTACGATACGCGGTCGAAGAAAGGCACGATGATCTGGATGCCGGAAGTCAGCACGCCGTGAAATTTTCCGAGGCGCTCAACCACCCAAGCCTGCTGCTGCGGCACGATGCGCACCGCGCGCATGACCATTACCACGGCCCACAAAATGATGAGCAAACTGACGATGGCTGAAATGGAAATACCCATGAACTGCTCCTTTTTTAAATAGTGTAATTAGTTCATTCAATCAATGGCCTTGATGTGCAGCCGCGAACCTTCTCGCGCCACTACTTGGGCGCGCGCACCCAGTTTAGGTTGGCCATCGCCTTCCCATACCGCCTCCCACAATGAGTCACGGTACTTGACCTTGAGGTTGCCGTTGCTGTCTTCAGCCACGGTCACTTGTGCCCCCTTGTCCATATCGTCCAGGGAACTGTTATTGCGGCTCATCTGCATGCGTCTGCGCAACAGATGCGCCAACGGCAGTGCAATAACCGCCGCCAAGGCAAACACGATTGCCGCCTGCCACCAGTCCGGAGAATACACCCAGCTGTACAGCGCCGTGACCAATGCCGCAAAAGATAATCCGGCAAGATAAAAAGTGAGTGTGGCCATTTCCGTGACCGCGAGTATGATGCCCACCGCCAGGAAGGTCAGTGAAATCCAGTGATCCATGTATTTCCCCCGGAATAATTGCTTGTACTCTAGTGCTTCATCATACCGCGCCGGATTGAATGTGGGTGAACCCCAAGTCCTGGCAGCGACCGCGTGCATTCCTGGCATGCACCGCCATCACCCCAAGGTCACTGGAATTCCACCCTGAAGATCAGGCTCACGCCACGGACAGCACCGCCAAGCGCATACATGCCGAGTGATTGGCTGTTGTTCATGTAATACATGAACCCAATATACCCACCGGTGGAACGCACGGCGGAAAAATCCAGTTTCTGGTTAATGCTGCCGCTATCGGTTTCGGTGCCGCTGATATTCTGGTAATAACCACCCAATCCAAGCCGCCAAGGACCGTAATGCAATAACGGCCCGATTCCGAAATATGAGGTGTACCAGGTTAGATCCGCCTGCTGGTTTGGCTGCTGGTTGTTGCTGGTATAGCTCATGTCATGCCAGGTATAACCGGCATGCATGTCCAGATTCCAATAGTCGTTGAGTTCTGGCCGCCAGTCGAAATACAGCCCGGCAAACGGGCCGTAACCGTCGGCCAGGGTGTTCAAGCTGGGATTGTTCATGCCGGTGGTCTGGTACCCAGCCAACAGCCCAAAACCGACACTCTCCGAAACCGGCTGTACAAACGTCATCCCGTAGTAATTCACATCCGCCTGGTAATTACCGCCGGGGTAGGCAAAATCCGTGCGGTAATGGCCGATATCCACCGAGGCGCTGACACCGGCGAGGGTCTGCGTATCGTCAGCAAAAGCACTGCCTGTACCCGAGATCAGGACGGGCAATAACCAGAGTACTGTCCATGGCTTTATTTGCATCATTGGAGTTGCAAGTTTAAGCTGAATTCAGTCGCGCACGAATGCCGTAGCATAAAAAAATAATGTATCGCTTACTCTGGTTGCTGGCATTGACATCAACCGCTGCATTGTCAGCAATGCCTTATGCCACAGTCACGTATGACAAATTGCATGATATGCAACAGAAGTCTGTGGATACAGGAAAGGGCCTGGACCACATCGATATTTCGTTGCATGTAACATCAACGTTATGCGGCGTAACGGCTGCTGATATACACCTGCAGATGCAGTCTGCAGGCAAGCCTCCCGTCAATTTGGCATTGACTGAAGATGGCGGTTTCAAACTACCTATGGATCCGGGCTTGTACAAGGATAACCCGACGATAGTATCAAACCAGCCAAAGCACAGCCTGCAAATAAGTGCCTCCATCAACTTCCTGCCGCCTGCGGCTGGAACCAGCGACTATCGTACGCTCATTGCTGACGTCGCCCAGATCAACACCCTGATCCACCGGGAAGCCGGCATGCTTTCCTGGTTCGCACCGAAAGTTAAGGGTCTTATATTTGTGTTCAGCGATAAGACTGCCATGCTTACGATCCACACATCCAACGGCAATACAGTAACGCATGCCAAGTCCAGTCCTTATCCGTTCATACCAAATGATGACAGCATAATCCAGGTTATATATGACAAAGATCTCTATACCAGCAATCCTGTAGTTGACCTGAAGGTTGCACCAATTGGCGTCATACCATTGATGGATCCAGACGTGATGAAAAAGATGTCCGCAGCTAGGGACGAAAAGAAATGCAAACCAAATACCGGGCAAAATAAATTGGACCCGGCATCACATGCCAATCAGTCCCACGTGGAACAGGATCAGCCGGGATATAGAAACTTAATGTCCTAATGCTGGTCGATAAAACGCAGTTTTGCGGGGTGGTCGAGACGATAGAAGCGCCGCAATTCTCGCACCAGGCCGGAATCAGGCAGGACACTGTAACGCCGCGACAGACTGCGGCAGTAGACCGCGGCGCTGCGGCTGGCGTCCAGATAGCGCTGCACGAGTTCCCCGCTTAAGCCCGGTTGCAGCAGGGTGTGCTCGAACAGCAACGCATGAATATCCGGCAGACCGGTGGATCCCTGGGCTGCAGCCAGATGCGCCGTCAGGACGTATTTATCCACTTCCGCCTGCAGCTCCAGTTCGACACCGCGCACGCCGCGGTCGTGGCGGGCATTCCACGCCAGGTACATAAAATGGCTGACGCCCTCCAGTGCCGTCCACAGGTCTTCGAGTTGCGCCAGGTTGAGTTCAGTAAACGGCGTCCCGGCATCCAGGCGCGCCAGCACCCCCGCATCCACATACAGGGAGCAAGCAAGCTCTTCCGGGGTTTCCCGGATCAGCAGTTTTTCCGTGGTGTGACGGTAGGTCTCGCCTTCCAGCCTGCGCGCCAGTTGCTCATCGCTGATCAGGAAGTCCTCAACCCTGCACGCCAGATCCAGCTCATAGAGATTGGCAAGATATTCCTGCAATCCGCACAGCGTGGTAACCGGTGCCGCTGGCATAAGGCTCAATGCATGTAGCGTACGCGAACACTTTCTGACGGCTGCACGCCCAGCTCCCGCAGTTTGTCGGCGGCGCGGCGGCTGCCGGTGCGCACCCACAGCTCATACAATCTGAAAATATCCTGCTCCCCGCTCACCTTGGCCTGCTGTGCCACCTCATTCAGCACATCCACGAACTCGCTGAATTTACGCGCCAGTTCGATGAATACTGCATTCAGGGCGTTCTCGCGCAGTGTGCGGGCCGGCATCTCAGCCAGCGAGCCGTAAGCCGCTTCCCCCATGCGGCTGTAGTAATCCACATCCACCGATTTGTGGCTGAGGCTGTCAGCGAAAAAACCGGCGATGAACAGCGCCACGTCTCCAAGACGCTGCAGGATCTGTTGGCGCAATTCCAGCGAAGAGGCCTCGAATGCGTCAGTCAGCATACGAGCCAAAGGCCTCAGTCCGTAACCACCATTGTGGGTGTATTCATACAGATTCTCGGAACGTGCGAAATCCGTTGCCAGGCGCACCATGTAATGCTCGGTATGCGCTTCGGCGGCCACATGCCGCTTTTCCAATGCGCCGCCAATGGATTGCCGGAACCAATCCTCCAGACTACTGACGGCAACCACACTGTCACCCATGCTCACACCTCACGCAATCGATGCAGGATACGCCGGTATCCGTTTCTTACTCTGAGCTTAGACGTGATTCCAAATTTTTCAATCCGCGCTACATCAGGGAATAACTGCTATTATCATCCCGATATCTGGCCACAGGCGTTTGGCAGTCAGTGTCAAAGATTGCCAATCATCCATAACGCAGTTTTAACACCACTACAATCAGCGCCAGCACCAGCGTTACTCCATTGGCGAGTGTCACAGGCAAATCGTGACTCAAGAGACCGTAGACCAGCCACAGACTGATACCGATGGTAAACAGAAAGTACATACCCAGGGAGATGCTGCGGGTGTCACGCGTGCGCAGGGAACGATACACCTGCGGCAAAAAAGAAATGGTGGTAAGGGTGGCGGCTGCCAGGCCAATGAAAAGCTCAAGACTCATTCAGTGTCGTACTCATAATCCGTGGATATGGTTTGATCGAGACCCTCGGGTGACTTTAAGGCCCGCAGGATCAATGTCAGGAAGATCGCGATACCGATATTGACTGGCAGGGAATACAGCGCCGCATACCCCGGCACCGTCAGATCACCCACATGCAATGGATAGATGGAAGTCTTGAAATGCTGCGCTGCCACCATGCCGGTGCCCAACAGCATGCCTGCAAGCCAGCCCAATACCAGCGCCCAGCGGTGCAGCCAGCGCGTATACAGGCCGATGACCACCGCCGGCAGCGTCTGGATGATCCACACGCCGCCCAGCAGCTGCAGCTGGATGGCATATTTGCCGGGCAGAACCAATACAAAGGCCAGGGCGCCCAGCTTCACTACCAGCGATACAAGCTTGGCCGTGCCGGCCTCCTGGGCCGGAGTAGCGCCGGGCTTGAGATATTCCTTGTAGATGTTGCGCGTGAATAGATTGGATGCGGCGATGGACATGATGGCCGCCGGCACCAGCGCGCCGATGGCGATGGTCGCGAATCCGACGCCCGCAAACCAGGCGGGGAACGAATGCAGCAGCAGTGCGGGCACGGCAAAATCCGCGCCGTATTGCTTGAACCAGCCACTGAAGGCGGGATCATGCTGCACTCCGGAGGCGACCGCCACATAACCCAGGAACGCAATCAGTGCCAGCACCAGTGAGTAGGCCGGCAGCAATGCCATGTTGCGCTTGATGATTTTGCGGCCGCTGGCACTCAGCAAGCCGTTGACAGCATGTGGATACAGAAAAAGGGCAAAAGATGAACCCAGTGCGAGTGTGACATATGCGCTATACACACCGATATTTCCGCCGGCTGGCGGCTTGAGCAGCAGTTTTTCCCTGGGGATGGCGGCGAAGATATGCCCGTACCCGCCTAACTGAATGGGAATGACGATTACCGCCGCGATGATAACGATGTACACCAGCAAATCCTTCACCACGGCGATCAACGCCGGCGCCCGCAGGCCACTGGTGTAGGTAAAAGCCGCGAGAATTACAAAGGCGATGATCAAAGGCAGGTCGCCCACCAGACCGGTGCTGGTGAAACCCATGGCAGCGATTACCACCTGAATGCCCAGCAGTTGCAGGGCGATATAGGGCATGGTTGCGAGGATGCCGGTGATGGCCACCACCAGTGCCAGCAGGCCGCTGTCGTAGCGGCCGCGCACGAAATCCGAGGCCGTCACATAGCCGTGTTTGTGGGACACGGACCACAGGCGCGGAAATATCACGTACACGAACGGGTACACCATCAGGGTATAAGGCAGCGCGAAAAATCCGATGGCACCGGCACCGAATACCAGGGCCGGCACCGCGATAAAGGTATAGGCGGTATACATGTCGCCGCCCAGCAGGAACCAGGTGACCACAGTGCCAAAGCGGCGTCCTGCCAGACCCCATTCATTGATGTGGTTGAGATCAGCGCGCCGCCAGCGGGCCGCGACAAAACCCACCACCGTCACCAGGGCGAACAACAGGATAAATACGATAAGTGCCGGCCAGTTCATGCCGTTCCCCGCTGCTTGTTGTGATTCAGACTTTGCTCAGATAGGCGGCGGCCGTAATGATGGCCGTGACGATGATCCACACGAACTGAAACCAGTAAAAAAACGGGATGCCGAACAACGCCGGTTCCACGCGGTTATACAAAGCCACCCACAGCACTCCGCCGTAAGGAATGGCGAACAGGACCACATACCAGCAGGCGCGTTTGAGACGGCTCATTCAAGCACTCCCATTAAGCACGGCTTTGATAAAGGTAACGGCTTGCCAGTCAAAGTCAAGATAACCGGCCACGAGTACCGCCCAGTTACCGGACTCGCGCATTCTGGATTCATCAAGTACTGTAGAGCGGGTTTTACCGCCGGAGAGCGTCATGAATTTCCTGCCGCAAATCCTCGTGTTCCTGATCGCCACCTGTATCGCGGTGCCGCTGTCGCGCAAATCCGGTTTCGGTTCAGTGCTGGGGTATCTGGTGGCCGGCGTGGTCATCGGTCCCTGGGGCCTGGGCTTCATCACCCGCGTGGAAGCGATCCTGAGTTATTCCCAGATCGGCGTGGTCATGCTGCTGTTCATCATCGGCCTGGAGCTGCAGCCCTCGCGCCTGTGGGCGTTGCGGCGCACAGTGTTCGGCATGGGTGCGGTGCAAGTGCTGGCCGGGACCGTGCTGCTGACGCTCGCTGCCCGCGCCATCGGGCTGCAGCTATTGCCGGCGCTGGTGGCGGGTTTCGGGCTGTCGCTGTCCTCCACCGCGTTTGTGCTGCAGATGCTGGCGGAAAAGAAACAGCTCATGGAACACCATGGCCGCGCGGCCTTCGGCATCCTGCTGTTCCAGGATATCGCCGCGGTCCCGGTGCTGGCGCTGCTGCGCCTGTTTCACACCGGCCCGGAAACGCACCACCTGCACCTGCTGCCTTCCATCCTGCTGATCGCAGCGGTGATATTCCTGGTATTCGTGACCGGCGGACGCTATGTGCTGCGCCCGCTGTTCCGTTTCATCATGCGCTTCGGCAGCCCGGAAGTTTTCACCATCACCGCCCTGCTGATCGTGTTCGCCTCGGGCGCCATCGCTGTAAGCGTCGGCTTGTCCATGGGCATGGGCGCGTTTATCGCCGGCATGCTGCTGGCGGATTCCAGCTTCCGGCATGAACTGGAAGCCGACCTGGAACCGTTCAAGGGCCTGTTGCTGGGCCTGTTTTTCGTGGCCGTGGGCATGTCGGTGAATCTGGGTTTGTTGGGCAATAAACCACTGCTGATCCTGGGCGCGGTATGCGGCATGCTGATACTCAAAGGTGCAGTGCTATACGCCATGGGCAAGGCTTACAAGCTGCCGGGTAGCGCGCCCCGCAATCTTGCAATCGATCTCGCCATGGGGGGCGAGTTCGCCTTTGTCATATTCAATACCGCGGCGCAATCCAGAATCTTCAGCCACTCAGTGGTTGATTTTCTCAACCTGACCGTTAGCCTGTCCATGGCGGCCACCCCGTTGCTGGTGCTGTTCAACGAAAAAGTCATCCAGCGTTTCCAGGAAAGACACGCGGTGCCGGCATTCGACCGCATCGACGAACCCGGCAACCCGGTGGTGATCGCCGGCTTTGGCCGTTTCGGGCAGGTTATAGGCCGGGTGCTGAGCGTGAATAAAATCCCCTTCACCGCCCTGGATGCAAACATTGAAGACGTGGACGTAGTGCGCCGTTATGGCAACAAGGTGTATTACGGCGATGCCTCACGCCTGGACATGCTGCGCGCTGCGCACGTGGAACACGCCAAGGTCTTCGTACTGGCCATCGACGATGTGGAGGCCTCGGTGCGCACCGCGGAAATGGTGCGCAGGCATTTCCCGCAGGTGGAGATCTATGCGCGCGCCCGCAACCGCCACCACAGCCACCTGCTCAAGGACCTGGGGGTAAAAACCAGCGTGCGCGAAACCTTTTTTTCCAGCCTCAAGCTCACGGAAGAAGTGCTGGAAGCCCTGGGACAGCCCGCCCATGAAACCCGTCTGATGTTAGACAAATTCCAGCGCTACGATGATGAACTCCTAAACCGCCAGCATGCCGTATTCCGCGACGAAACCAAGCTTATCCAGACCACCAAGGAGGCTTCCGAGGAACTGCGGCGGCTGTTCGAGGAGGATAAAAAGAGCAATCCATCTGTGGAGAAATCCGCGACAGCGGGGCACGCTCAATCATTTTGACCTGCGTCATGGCCGTAATCGGCGGGCGGTGATAATTTATTTGCTGACCGCCAGTAAAAGGAGTTACACCATGTTGCGGAAATCCCTGTTTATGTTTTTATTTGCGGCTGTATTCACAACGGCGCCGGTCGCTGCCGTCGAATGGCAGGCGCTTCCGGATACGGCCCCGCAGCCGTCCTACAACCCCTCCACCCCGGCTAAAGTAGATCTGGGCATGATGCTGTATTTTGATCCACGACTGTCCTCCACCGGCACGGTGGCATGCTTTTCTTGCCACAGCGTCATGGAAGGCGGCGACGATCATCGTCCGGTTTCCATGGGCGTACACGGCCTAAAGGGCGGCCGCAATGCACCCACCGTCTGGAATGCGGCTTTCAATTCGGTGCAGTTCTGGGATGGACGTGCCGCCACCCTTGAAGACCAGGCCAAGGGGCCCATTGCCAACCCGGTTGAAATGGGCATGGCGGATGTGGGACTGGCGGTCAACCGGGTGCGCAAGATTACCGGCTACAAACCTTATTTCGATGCGGCCTTCGGTGCGGGTGACAACATCACCGTAGACAACATCGCCAAGGCCATCGCAGCCTATGAACGCACCCTGATTACGCCGGGCAGTGCCTACGACCGATTCGTCAAAGGTGACAAAGCTGCCCTCACTGCGGAACAGCAGCGCGGCATGCAGGAATTTGTTTCCGTAGGTTGTGTGAGTTGCCATTCCGGCCCGATGTTCGATGGCCCAACTCTTCCGGTTGGAACAGGCTTTTACATGAAATTCCCGGTGTACCCATCAAGTTCCTATGTGGCGAAATACCACTTGACGGCGGATTCCGGCCGTTACCAAGTCACTAAAAACCCCGCAGACCGGAATGTCTGGCGTGTGCCAACATTGCGCAATCTGGTTTACACAGCGCCCTACATGCACAACGGCAGCGTCAAGAGCCTGGAGGAAGCCGTTCGGGTGATGGCCTCCACGCAGTTGAATCACACCCTCAGCGAGCAGCAGGCGCGTGAGATTGTGGCCTTCCTGACGAGCCTGAGCGGTGCGTTCCCGCAACAGTGTCTGCCGCGATTGCCGCCGACACCCGGTGATCTGTTGATGGATTGAACCACTATCTCGTCAGGACTGTACCCCGCTTCGATTGGTGATTGTCCCGCAGACCGGGCAAGCGGCATAAAAGGCAGTTTATGGCTTGTGAACAGGCTGGCTTCAATAGGCCAGCCTGGGATGCCAGTCGCTGCCCCGGCCTTCCGGCGTCAGGTCGAACAGATTCCATAACGGCCAGATCATGTCCACGTGCCGCGGGCTCTGGCCCTTGTCGGCTTTGGCAAATGCCAGTTCGCTGCCCCAGAAGTGCCGCACGCGGCCATTGCGCTTGACGAACACATTCAGCATGGGCCACTGGCGGCCGTCCGCATCTTCACCCAAATAGTCGCGGTTGTAGTTGTTGTCGCTGGAGGACAGGAACCGCAGGTGCCGCCAGCCGCGTTCCCGGGCAAAAGCCAGTATTCGCGGCAATGGCGATCTGGCCACGATGGCAATATTTGCGCGTTGGTTTACATGCGTGGAGGCGCCATCCAGGGAATCCACGATGGAAGTGCACATGGGACAGGGGCGCTCCATCTTGGGGCCGTACATGTAGTTGTAGAGGATGAGCGTATCCCGGCCCGGCGCGAACAGTTCCGACAGCCGCACCCGCCGCGTACCCGTAAGGTCCGCCTGTTCCTCAAACACATAATCCTCGGGCACTTCACCGCCTGGCCTGAGCTTGCGGCGCGCCGCGGCCACAGCCTCCACGCGCCGGCGCAGATCAATCTCCTGCTTCAGCAATCGGTCGCGCGCCTTGCGGTAGGCGCTGGTTTCGTTGGGGAATCGCGTGTGGTGCGCAGATTTTGTGGTTGGGGTTTTTTTGCGGCCGGTGGATCTTTTTTTGTGTTTGGTGCGCGGCATAAGACACCTCAGATTCCGCCGAATCGGCTTACAACAGCATATCCCGTTACTGGATCCGTCCGGTAGCCGGAGGAATCTGCTTGCGCAGCAGCCGGTTACGCAGCATCCATTCGGCTTCGGCGCCGACCTGTTCCAGGAATTGCACTTGCTCCGCCACTTGCGTTGCTACCGGCACGCCGTCGCGGTACAGCACGCGGTTCTCCCCCTGCGCCGGCACGCGCGTGCCGGGCGTGACAATGCCCACCAGATTCAAGGGATCGGCAGCCGAAACCGAAACCAGCTCGCCGGTTTTTTCACGCCGGCGGGTTTCGCGCAGCGCCCCCACCGCCTCCGGCAGTGCAAACTGTTCACCCGCAAAACCGTCCACAAAGCGCCCGCCGCGTATTTCGCCGCGGGCCTCCAGTCTCCTATATATATAGAGGAGCTCCCGCCAGGGAGGCAATCCGCTCTCCCGCTCCAGCAGCTTGCGGAACACTACCCCATAACGCCGTAACAGTGCCTCGGCCAGGTGTGAGAGTGATTCCTGGTCAGCTCCCTCCTCTGCTTCGAGCAGGCGCGGCGCGGTCAAGGCCCAACGTCCGGCATGCATTACTGCATGACCTTCCCCACGACGTGAACGGTAACGCCCGCCACGAACCACGGCAGTTCGCTGGCTGGAGGGGGTAATAAGCGCGCGCAAGCCGGCGAAGGTATCGGATGTTGCCAGCCCCCAGGCAACGAGTTCACCCAGGGCGTCCTCCACCTGGGCGCGCAACAGTCCGGTAAACTCCATCAGATCGGAAAAGAACAGGGCGCCATGCTGCTGCAGTCCTGCGTGCACGGCGCGCGCGGCATGGGAAAGGTTGACGGCCCCCGGATCGGGTACGCTCGCCAGCCCGCGCCATTGTGCGAGCGCATCCCGCGCCACCAATGCAATCGGCGTGACCCGCACCGGGCCCGCATGACGTTGGTCAGCACTGCTGCGCGCTGCCAGCAGGCGCATCCATGCCAGCGTGCCGCCGGTGCACAACTGGTCCAGCATGTAACCGGCGTAATCCGCAACCCTTGAGGGCAGAATGTCCGATTCCCAGGCGGCCGCCGGTGCCGAAAAACCTTCCAGCTGTTCGAGGCTTGCGGCCAGTGCCGCGACACCGTCGGCGCGCAGTTCGCCCAGGCCGTGCCACTCGAAAAGAAAACGCAGATAATCGGCCGGCGTTACCGGTTCGATTTCGCTGCGCAGTCGTTTAAGGGTGTACCTGTGGATGCGCGCCAATAGCCGCCGTTCGCACCATTCGGTTTCCGCAGTGTCCGGACTGAAGCGGCCGCGCATCACACAGCCCTCGGCTTCCAGCGCCAGCAAAGCAGTTTCGATTTCATTTGGGGAAAGCCCAAACAACTCCGCCAGTAGCGCCACCGTCACCGGCCCGGCGGCCTCCATGCGGCTGCGCAGCAGTTCAATCAATCCCGCCTCGCTGGTTAGCGGCTGGACAGTGGTTTCCGCCAGTGGTTCGACTATCGGATCCCTCACCGCTTCCGGAAATACCGCCAACAGTTCCTGCAAACGTTCAATTGCGGTCCAGAACACTCGCCCGCCCGGCAAGCGCAGGCGGGTGGCACGGTGTTCAGTAATCAACTGTTCCAATAGATGAACCAAACCGAAATTCAAGCCTGTTCCAGCCCGGTCGCTGCCCTCCTCCGAAGGAAAAGAGTGACGTGATCCTTCAGTGTCGGTCATAAACCCCAGTACAGTGAGCGCATCATGCAGCTCGTCCGCATCGCGGGCCGCCGGCCAGATTTCCTTGCGCACCCGAGCAATGGCCTGGGGATCCAGTTCCGCCAGCGCTCCGGCTTCCTCCAGGCTCAGGCTGCCGCGGGATTGCACCGCCAGGGTGCGGCGCTCTTCCGCCGGAGCGTCATCCAGGAACGCATAGGGCCGCGCCGACAGTATTTCCTGGGCCAACGGCGATGGTCCCGCCAGATCCCGGGCCACCACCTTCAAGCTGCCGGTTTCCAGGCGCTTGAGCAGCTGCAAAAATCCGTCCACATCCATGATTTCATGCAAACAATCGTGCATGGTCTGACGCACCAGCGGGTGATCCGGCACCTCAATGGCGCCGGTGATATTTTCCGCACAGGCCAGCTGGTCCGGGAACACCACCGCCACCAGGTCTTCTGAATCGGCCCGCTGAAACGCCGCCGGATTGCGCCTGCCATTGCGGTTGCGACGCACCGCCAGCGCCGTGGTGACCACCCAGCGCCAGCGGGTGCCGAACATGGGCGCCGCCAGCACCGCCTGGGTCAGCACGTCGATGGCGGTGGAGGAATTCAGGTAGCGTGCGGGTTCCTCCAGCGGGAAGCTGTGGGTCGGACCCAGCGACAGCACGATGGTGTCTTCCAGGGCCGCGGCCTGCAGCTCGAAATTGAATTTGCGGCAGAAGCGTTTGCGCAGCGCCAGCCCCCAGGCGCGGTTGATGCGCGCCCCAAACGGCGAATGAATCACGAAATGCTGGTCTCCGGCCTCGTCGAAGAAACGTTCGAACACCACCGTTTCTTGGGTTGGCAGCGTGGACAACGCCGCCCGGGCCGCCGAAAAATATTCGGCCATCTGGCTGGCTGCGGATGGCTCGAGATTCAGGTCATGGGTTAACCATGTATTCAGATCCTTTCCCGCGGCCAACTGTGCGTCGGCAGCAGCACGCAGGCGCGAGACCGCAGCGGACAGCTCGGCGCTGCGCGCCGGCGCCTCGCCGAACCAGAACGGGATGTTGGGCGGCGCGCCCTTGGCGTCCTCCACCAGCACCCGCCCCTGTTCGATCTTGAGCATGCGGTAACTGGTGTTGCCCAGCTGGAAAATGTCTCCGGGAATGCTCTCGAAAGCGAAATCCTCGTTGAGTGTGCCGATGCGCAGGCCCGCCGGCTGCAGGATCACCTCGTAATCGAATTGATCGGGAATGGCACCGCCGTTGGTGACAGCCACCAGCTTGCTGCCGCGCCGGCCGCGCAGCTTGCCGTTGACGGCATCCCGGTGCAGGTAGGCACTGCGCCGGCCGTGGCGGGTGGAAAATCCCTCCGCCAGCATGCGTATCACTTCAGTAAAGTGTTCACGCTGCAGATCACGGTACGGCCAGGCATGGCGCATTGATTCAAACAGCTGCGCTTCATCCCATTCCCGGCAGGCCACCTCGGCCGTGAGTTGCTGCGCCAGCACGTCCAGTGGCGCATCCGGCACCTTCAGGGCATCCAGCTCGCCCCGGCGCACGCAATCCAGGAGCGCGGCGCATTCCACCAGTTCATCGCGCGACAGCGGAAACAGCCGGCCTTCCGGCAACGCGCCCAAAGTGTGACCGGAGCGGCCGACGCGCTGCAGGAACGCGCTGATGCTGCGCGGCGATCCCAGCTGGCACACCAGATCCACCTCGCCGATGTCGATTCCCAGTTCCAGGGATGCGGTGGCCACCAGTGCCTTGAGCTCGCCGTGCTTCAGGCGCTGTTCCGCGTCCAGGCGATGGGTGCGCGCCAGGCTGCCGTGATGGGCAGTGACTTCTTGTTCGCCGACGCGCTCCGCCAGATGCCGCGCGGCGCGTTCCGCCAGTCGCCGGTTGTTGACGAAAATCAGCGTGGTGCGGTGCGAGCCGATCAGCTCCGCCAGACGGTCGTAGATTTCTGACCACACTTCGTTGGCCATCACCGGCGCCAGCAGCGAACGCGGCAGCTCCAGATGCAGGCGGCGCTCACGCGCGTGGCCGGTATCGATGATGGTGCAACCGGTATCCGCGCCAGTGAGGAAATGCGCCACTTCCTCGATGGGCTTCTGGGTCGCCGACAGGCCGATGCGTACCGGGGGCCGCGGCGTCAGCGCTGACAGCCGTTCCAGGGAAAGCGCCAGGTGCGCGCCGCGCTTATTGCCGGCCAGCGCGTGGATCTCGTCCACAATCACCGTGCGCACCGTGGAAAGAATTTTGCGGCCTGAATCGGAGGTCAGCAGGATGTACAGGGATTCCGGTGTGGTCACCAGGATGTGCGGCGGGGTGCGCCGCATGCGTTCGCGTTCCGCCTGCGGGGTATCGCCGGTGCGCACCTGGGCGCGGATGTCCACGTCCGGCAAACCCGATTCCAGCAGCTGGTTGCGGATGCCCTCCAGCGGCGCCTGCAGGTTCTTCTGGATATCGTTGGAC
Organism: Gammaproteobacteria bacterium; assembly: GCA_028870845.1. Lineage (GTDB taxonomy): Bacteria > Pseudomonadota > Gammaproteobacteria > Natronospirales > REEB76 > REEB76. The sequence goes on from JAGWOR010000004.1 coordinate 16,212, forward strand.
AGGGCCTTGAGCGGCGAGACATATAACACCCGGCATTCATCCTGGAGCCCGCGCTCCAGTCCCTCGCACACCAGACTGTCGATGGCGGCCAGAAACGCCGCCAGGGTCTTGCCGGAACCGGTGGGCGCGGCGATCAGCGTCGGTCGCCCCGCTCGGATCGCCGGCCAGGCGGCAGCCTGCGCTTCGGTGGGCGCGGCGAAGGTCTTACGGAACCAGGCGGCGGTGGCCGGATGAAACAATTCCAGTGACATAGAGGCTACACGCTACACCCGGCTGCCAGTGTGCGCCAGATCAGATATATAAGGACAATTGCCGCTTCAATAAATGCATCAGCCGCCTGGTGCGGCGGCATAAACTAGATTGCAAAGAGTCTGTTATCAGATGGCGCAGGTGACTCCGGTGCCTCCAAGGCCGCAGTAGCCGTCGGGATTCTTGGCCAGATACTGCTGGTGATAGTCCTCGGCGTAATAGAATTCGCCGGCCGGATGTATTTCAGTGGTGACGGGCGGATAGCCAGCAGTCTTGAGTCCCAGTTGATAGCTCCTCAATGAGGCCTCCGCTGCCTTTTGCTGCGCATCATTCAGAGTGAAGATGCACGAACGGTATTGGGTACCCAGATCGTTGCCCTGGCGCATGCCCTGGGTGGGGTCGTGGCTTTCCCAGAAAATCTTCAGCAGCTGTTCGTAGCTCCGCTGCGCGGGGTCGAAAATCACGCGCACCACTTCCGCGTGGCCGGTGCGGCCGGTGCACACTTCCTCATAGCTGGGATTGGGGGTGAACCCGCCGGCGTAGCCAACGGCAGTGACATGCACGCCCGGCTGTTGCCAGAACTTGCGCTCCGCGCCCCAGAAGCAGCCGAGCCCGAACAGCGCCTCCTGCATGCCTGCCGGGAACGGCGGCGTGAGCGCATGGCCATTGACAAAATGTGTCTTCGGCACCGGCATGGGCGTGCCGCGGCCCGGCAGCGCCTGTGTCGGCGACACCATGGTGGTTTTGGCGGATAGAGCTGACATTATTTATATTCTCAGGTGGCAAATGCGCGGTAGATGCGCACATCTCTAGACCTTATCATACCGCTGTTTATTTCATGCATTTTGACAACCCGGAGCCACCCTATGCCAGATCGGAAAATTGCCGTGGTCACCGGCGCCAATCGCGGCATTGGTTTGGAGGTCGCCCGGCAGCTGGCGCACCTGGGGCTGCAGGTGGTGCTCACGGCCCGTAACCTGCAGAAAGGCGGTGACGCCATGCGTGAGCTGGAAAAGCAAAAGCTGCCGGTGGAATTCCGCAAACTGGACGTGACTTCCAACGATGACGCCCAGGCCCTGGCGCAGTATCTGCGGGAGCAGCATGGCCGGGTGGACGTGCTGGTGAACAATGCCGGCATCCTGCCCGAGTCTTCCCGGGATTCCGGCGCCAATGCTTCGGATGCACTCAAGGTATCGCCGGTGACTCTCATGGAAATCTTCAACACCAACACCCTGGGCGCGGTGCGCCTGATCCAGGCACTGGTTCCACTCATGCCGGAAGGCGCGCGCATCGTCAACGTATCCTCCGCCATGGGCGCACTCAACGACATGGGCGGCGGCTATCTGGGTTATCGCATCTCCAAAGCCGCGCTCAACGTAGTCACCCGGGTCAATGCCAGCGAACTTTCCGCCCGGGGCATCCTGGTGAATTCCGTGCACCCCGGCTGGGTACGCACCGCCATGGGCGGTCCCGGCGCCAGCCGCTCCATCGAGAAAGGCGCGGAAACCATCGTCTGGCTGGCCACCTCGCCGGATGCCGATGAAACCGGTCATTTCTGGCATGACCGAAAACGCATACCCTGGTAATTCCCCGGCACCTGATCTGCATCAAGGAGACAAGTACCACCCTCGTCCAAGCTAAGCAATGCACAAATCGCGAGATTAACCATGGCCGCCCGCAAAAAACCCCGCCGCACTAAAGTCGCGCAGGAAGACGACCTGGCGTTCGCCAATCCCTGCTTCCTGGGCTCCAATGGCGAGAACAGCGAGCCCTTCGAGCGCATCCTGCTGGAGTTTCTGCGCGACCACGTGTACTGGCGGCGCAATTTCCATCCGGAGGATCCGCCCCCCATCCCCATGTTCGCCGCCCATGATCCGGGCTACATGGATTTCATGGATCGCATGCGCACCGAACTCAACACGCTCACTGCATCGCTGAAACGTTCGGTGCCGTTCTTCAATCCGCGCTATCTGGGGCACATGGTATCGGATACGCTGCTGCCGGGATTGCTGGCGCAACTCATCACCACGCTCTACAACCCCAACAACGTGAGCCCCGAGGTGGCGCCGGTGACCCTGCGCCTGGAACTGGAAGTGGGCCTGCAGCTGGCGCGCATGCTGGGCTTCGGCACTGATCCGACGAAGACACCCTGCGCCTGGGGACATCTCACCTCCGGAGGTACGCTGGCAAATTACGAAGGCCTGGCCTACCTGCGGACGCTGCGCTGCTACCCGCTGGCGCTGCGCGACGCCCTGCATACCGCGCGTCAGCTGCCCGCGCTCGTGCTGGATGACGGCCGCGAGCTTGCCGATCTGGATGACTGGTCACTGTTCAATCTGCCGCTGCCACAGGTTTTTGAATTACCAGCCAGGCTGGCAGCTGCGCTTCAAGGCCTGGATGCGGTTGAACAGCGGAAATTCCGGCAGAGCCTCAGCCAGGCACGCATCGAAAACCTGGGACCCGCGACCTTTGCCCTGCGCCATCCACTGTGGTCGCAGGTGCGCATCCTGGCCCCGGTCACCGCGCACTATTCCTGGCACAAGGCCATGCGGGTGCTGGGTCTGGGCGGCGCACAACTGCAGAGCCTGCCGGTTGATGCCCACATGCGTCTGGCATTAACCGCCTTCCGGGCGCGGCTGGAAGACTTGGCGGCCAGCAAAATCCCGGTGTTGACGACGGTGGCGGTGCTGGGCACCACCGAGTTTGGCAGCATCGACCCCATCCATAGCGTGGCTGAACTGCGCCACGCATTCCGTGCGCGGGGCTTCGAGTTTGGCCTGCATGTGGACGCGGCCTGGGGCGGTTATCTCACCAGCATCTTCCGGGAAGCGGACGGCAGCTTTGCGCCGCATGCGGGAATACGGCGCGGCTTCAGCTATTTCCCATCGGCGACGGTGTACGCCAGTTTTTCCGCCCTCAAGGAAGCCGACGTGGTGACCGTGGATCCCCACAAGCTTGGTTACCTGCCGTTCGGCGTGGGTGGAGTCGTATGGCGCGACCGGCGGGTATTGCAGTTTCTGGGCGAGCACGCCAACTATGTTTTCGACGAACACACCGACAGTGAAGCCTCGCTGGGCCAGTACATCCTGGAGGGTTCCAAACCAGGGGCTCCGGCTGCCGCGGCCTGGGTCACGCACCGGGTGCTGCCGCCGGACCGGGATAACCTTGGCCGGTTGCAGCGCCAGACCATCCGCGCCACCGAGTATTTCTATGACCGGCTGCCTTTGCTGGCAGCACAGCTAAAAGCCAAGGCACGCCTGCTGGTGCCATTCGAACCGGACACCAACCTGCTGTGCCTGGCAGTGAACCCCGAGGGCAACCGCTCGCTGGCGGCCATGAACCGCTTCGCGCGCCGCCTGTATGTGCATCTCGGCATCGCACCCGGCCCGGTGCAGATGCAGGATTTTTTCAGTTCACATACCGCGATTGAAAGGCACATGATTGCGCCGCGTGAACTGGCGCGGGTACTGAATGCCCTGGGGATTGATCCGGCAAGTTTCGTAGACAGTGTGGATGATCCGCAAACGCAAGCCGATAGCCTGTTCCTGCTGCGCCACACCCTCATGAATCCCTGGCTGCTGCAACAGGTGGACGGGCGCAATTACCTGGACCGCTATTGCGACTATCTGGAAAAACTGGTCTTGCTGGAACTGGGCTCCGGTGCATGGCGTGCTTCCGGCAATGAGATGCCTCTATCGGCGGCCTCGCGCAGCAGGTAGTCATACAGGTAGCGGTAACGTTCGCTCGGATTACTGCCAAACAATGGATCATCGATGCTCACGGCTTGCTTGCGTACATGTTTCCAGTCATAGGCCTTGAGGTTCTGCAACGCGGACGGAAACAGGATGCGTTCCTCGGTTTCCACGTGCAGTGCTTGAACCGCCAGGTAATGCCGGCCGAATTCCAGCAGCTGCGCCTGGGCCTTTGGATCACCCTTCTGCAGGGCCAGGGCCAGTTCGATCAGATTGTCTTCCAGTGCGTAAATTTCCTCATGCTGGGCATGCAGCTGCTCGACTTCCTTTTGCACCGGCGCGCCTCGCGCCAGCAGCTTCTCGAAGATGAGTTCTTCCTTGGGATGATGCACAACGCTGGGAAATTTGCGCATGTAGTACAGCGCATTGGTAAGCAGGATCAGGTCCGGCTCCGCATGCCTTTCGATCAAGTCCAGCTGGCTGCGGATTACAAAGATAATCTTGCGCATGCCCGCATGCTCGCGCCGCAACTTTTCGATGATGGGGTTGACCCGCATACGTCCCTCCGCTCTTGACAACCCACTTTAATACATAGGCGTGGGCTGCACCAGCGTCATTCAACCGATCAGATGGCGGCTGATTCGGCTGCGAACGGCTATGCGTCGCCAATGCAGGATCAGCGCGTTTAACCACAAGGCTCGCTTGCGTGAGGAGTGCTCATGTCTTGCGCAGGGTCTTCAATGCGCCGCCCCAGGCCACCAGCTGATCAAGCAGGGTGTTGACCTCGGCGATGTGCTGGGCGGCGGGCTTGAACACCGAATAATTCTCGAAATCCGTGAACAGCGAAAGCATGACCTGGGCGCGCACCGTAGCCACCTGCAGTTCCGCCATGATCAGCCGCAGGTGCTCTACGGCGCGTGCGCCGCCGGCGCTGCCATAACTCACGAACCCCGCAGCCTTGTTGTTCCATTCCTGATACAGAAAATCGATGGCATTCTTGAGCGCAGCGGAGGTGCTGTGATTGTATTCGGGCGTGACGAAAACATAGGCATCAAAATCACTGATCTTTTCAGACCATGCCTTGGTATGCGGCTGGCTGTACTGCCGCAGCGACGGAGGTACGGGCTCGTCGAGCTGCGGCAGTCTGTAATCCTTGAGATCGATCAGTTCGAATTCAGCGTCCTTGCGCTGCTTTGCCACGCCGTACACCCATTTGGCCACGGCCTCTCCATTGCGGCCCGGGCGGGTGCTGCCAAGAATGATTGCGATTTTGGGATGCATGTACTGTCCTCCAAATTGCGCTCAGTATGATTGCGGTTCGATTCCTACCGCGGATGCGGGAAATTTTCCGAGACAAACGCCTCAGGCAGCCAGCTTTTCATTGTGCGAGGTGTCGCGTACCGCGGTCCGGACGGCTATCCGCTGAATATAGGATTTGAGGTGTGGCCAGCGGCCGAGATCGATCTTCAGGAAAGCCGCCCAATTGAGAATGGTATAGGCATAGGCATCCGCCACCGTGAAGCTGTGGCCCAGCAGAAATTCATGGCTGGCCAGGTGTTTGTCCAGCAACGCAAAGCGCTTCTGCAGCCTGTCGAGTGCGATCTTGCGGGCGGCTTCCGGCATATCCGGATTCCACAAGGGGCTGAAACCTTTATGCAGCTCGCTGCTGATGAACGTCAGCCACTCGATCGCGCGGTAACGCTGCATGCTGCCGGGTGGGGCCAGCAGGCCGGCTTCGGGTTTGCGGTCCGCCAGGTACTGCAGGATGGCGGCCACCTCGGTTAGCAGGGAGCCGTCATCCAGTTCCAGGGCCGGCACATACCCTTTGGGGTTGATCTGGTAATAATCCTGGCCGGTTTTAGCCAGCTTGTGGGTACCCAGATCTACTTGCACCGCCTCAAACGGCAGGCCCAGCTCGTGCAGCACGATATGCGGCGCCATGGAACAGGCGCCAACAGAGTAATACAGCTTCATAACAAGTCTCCTTGCAGAAAAATTTAAGGACACACAAGACTCCGTTGGCGGAGTCCTGCGACACTACACTTCGGTATCAGGCGGCGGCGGCCTGATACACGGGGTAATCCACGTAGCCTTTGGCGCCGCCCTGATAGAAAGTGGCCTGGTCAGCCTGCGCCAGCGGCGCATGCAACCGGAAACGCTCCACCAGGTCGGGATTGGAAATGAACGGCACGCCGAAGGCCACCAGGTCGGCCTGTCCGTTGGCGACCGCCTGGTCGCCCTTCTGCCGGTCATAGCCGGTATTGGTGATGAGCGTGCCGTGATACACCCTGCGATAGTGCGCGCTCACATCGGTCACCATGTTGGGGATGCCGGACAGATCGCCCTGTGCTTCCCGCAGATGCAGATAGGCAAGTTGGTAACCCGAAAGTTCCCCGATCACGAAGTCATACAGGGAGCGGGTATCGGTGTCCGCGGGAACATTCCAGGTGTTGGCCGGTGACAGGCGTACGCCCACGCGTTCGCTGCCCACCGCCTCGCTCACTGCCTCCACAATTTCAAACAGGAAACGCGCGCGATTCGGGATGGCGCCGCCGTAAGCATCGGTGCGCCGGTTGCTGCCGTCCCGCAGGAACTGTTCGATCAGATAGCCGTTGGCGCCGTGGATTTCCACGCCGTCGAATCCCGCCAGCATGGCGTTGATGGCTGCCTGCACGTAATCCTGCACGATGCTCCTAACCTCGGAAGTCTCCAGGGCACGAGCCGTAACCGTGTCCTTGAGACCCTGCAATGTGAACGATTGGGTATTGGGGTTGATGGCCGACGGCGCCACCGGCAACTGTGCATCATGAAAATCCGGATGCGACACATAGCCCACGTGCCAGAGCTGCAGAAAAATGCGTCCTTCGCGGGCATGCACCGCAGCAGTGACCTTTTCCCAGCCGCGGATCTGCGCCTGTGTATGAATGCCCGGGGTATAAACGTAGCCGACAGCCTGCGGCGAAATCTGGCTGCCCTCGGTGATGATCAGCCCGGCGGAAGCACGCTGTGCATAATATTCCGCGTGCAGTTCCGTGGGCGCGCGGTCGCGGTTGTAGGCCCGCGAACGTGTCATGGGCGCCATGACCACGCGGTTTGGCAGTGTGTACGGGCCGAGCCTCACTGCGGTCAGCAAGTCCTGTTTGTTCATCCGATCACCTCATCGATATTAATATATTCATACATATTTAAATATTCCGATATATAACCCGTTTAAAAATGCCCTCGTGGGGCAGCGGCTTATCCGGTCTTACAGATCCTTTTTCAGGAAGTCCCCCAGTTCCTTGAGGGCCAGCTCATTGCGCTCATAGAAGGTCCACTGCCCCTCGCGGCGAGCCACCACCAGCCCGGCCTGCTCCAGAATTGCCAGGTACTGGGAGGCGGTGGATTGGGACAGCCCCAGCTTGGCCTGGATCTCCCCCACACACACCCGGCGGCCGCGGGCGCTGCCACTCGGGCACTCGCCAAAATGCTTGCCCGGCTCTTTCATCCACTGCAGGATCTTGAGCCGCGATTCGTTGGCCAGTGCTTTGAAGATTTCCACCTGTTGCATGTGCAAATTATATCGATATTTTCCGATATGTCAATATCTTATTTTTACAACCCTAGCCACAGGCTCCCTAAGCGATTATGCGAATTGTTCTTCGCTCAGGGCCAACACGCCCGTGGCGCCGCCGACAATGGATTCCTTGAGGGCTATGGCCTTGGGAAGCTCGTGATCGGCGTAAAACCGCGCGGTGCCAAGCTTGGCCTGATAGAAGCCTGCATCCCCGCCTCCGGCCTCGAGCTTGTTCTGCGCCGCCAGCGCGGCGCGCGCCATCTGCCAGCCGCCGCTGACGATGCCCACCAGCAGCAGGAATGGCACCGATCCTGCGGCCGCGGCTTTTACATTGCCGGCATAATGATTCACCAGCCAGTCCACCGCCTGCTCCATCGCATCAATGCCGGCCTTGAGGCGCGCATGGATGGCTTTCAGTTCATTGTCTTTTGCCTTCGCCAGCTCGCTTTCCGTCGCGCGCATCACGCTGATGAGCGCTTTTGCCGTTTCACCCTTGTCACGCGCAATCTTGCGGCCGATCAAATCCTTCGCCTGGATGCCGGTGGTGCCTTCATAAATGGTGCTGATGCGCGCATCGCGGAAATGCTGGGCAGCGCCGGTTTCCTCGATATATCCCATGCCGCCATGCACCTGGATGCCCAGGGAGGTGATGTCAACGGCATTTTCTGTACACCAACCCTTGACCACCGGGATCATAAGGTCCACGAATGACTGGGCCCGGGCGCGCTCATTTTCATCCGCAAGCCGCAAGGAACGGTCCAGCTCCGCGGCAATCACGTAGGCTACCGCGCGCATTGCCTCGACCCGGGACTTCATGCTCATGAGCATGCGCCGCACGTCCGGATGGTGGATGATGGTGACCGGCTGGCCGCGAGGTTCACTGATGTCGGCGCTTTGCACGCGCTCCTTGGCATAGGCACGTGCCTGCTGCCAGGCGCGGTCGGAAATGCCCAGGCCCTGCACGCCCACATCGAAACGCGCCAGGTTCATCATGATGAACATGTATTCCAGGCCGCGGTTCTCCTCGCCGATCAGGTAACCGAGAGCGCCTTGATTCTCGCCATAACTCAATACTGCCGTAGGACAGGCATGGATGCCAAGTTTATGTTCGATGGAAGCGCACTGCACGTCGTTGCGTTTGCCGAGGGTACCGTCCGTATTCACCAGAAACTTGGGCACCAGGAACATGGATATGCCCTTGACGCCTGCCGGGGCATCAGGGGTGCGGGCCAGCACCAGATGGATGATGTTCTCGGTCCAGTTGTGCTCACCATAGGTGATGAAGATTTTTTGGCCGCTGATTCGGTAATGCTCGCCCTCGCGCTGCGCGCGGCAGCGTACCGCCGCCAGGTCCGAGCCCGCCTGGGGCTCGGAAAGATTCATGGTGCCGGTCCAATCACCGGAAATCATCTTGGGCAAGAACAGTTTTTTGAGTTGCGGCGAGCCACAGAGAATCAGGGCATGCACCGCGCCCTGGGTCAGCAGTGAACACAGGGCGAATGACATGTTGGCTGCCTGCCACATTTCCTGGACTGCTGCAGACACCAGCTGCGGTAATCCCTGGCCGCCGTGTTCCGCTGGAATGGCAAGCGCATTCCAGCCGTCCTGCACAAAGCGCAGATAAGCCTGCTTGAATCCCTGGGGCGTGGTTACCACGCCGTCCTTGAAACCGGCGCCTTGCCGGTCACCACTGACATTCAGCGGGGCCAGCACATCCGCGGCGAATTTTCCGGCTGCATCCAAGACCGAGTCCACCAATTCCGGAGTAGCGTCGGCATAGCCGGGCAGCCTGCCGACGCCTGCCAGGTCCGCAAGTTCATTCATGACAAACTGCATGTCGCGCAGGGGTGCTTGATAGCCGGCCACCGGGGCCTCCATGTTCAGGTGCAAGTGACTGCAAACCGGGCTATTGTCAGGGAAAACCCATTCCGGGAAAAGTCCAGCTGACCCAGATCAGCGCCAATTTGCAGTCACCGGAGTATGTTTTTTACTGTGCCCAGCCGGAGTTTTGCATGGCCGCGGACAATGCCGAGATCGCGGAGTTATTTAACCGCTACGCGGATCTCCTCGAGATCCAGGACGCCAATCCATTCAGGGTGCGGGCCTATCGCAACGCCGCGCGGGTGGTGGGGGCTTCTTCCCGCGCCGTTTCGGAGCTGGTGGCCGAGGGCCGCGATCTGGACGAGCTGCCGGGTATCGGCAAGGACCTAGCCACCAAGATTGAAGTCATCGTGCATACCGGCAGGCTGCCGCAACTTGAGCAGCTGGAAAAACAGGTACCGGGCAGCTTGAGCGACCTCATGCGGTTACCCGGTCTGGGACCGAAACGCGTCAAACTGCTGTATCGGGAACTCGACATTCGCAGCCACGAGGACCTGCAACGCGCGGCCCGCAGCGGCCAACTCACTGCCCTACCCGGTTTTGGTGAAAAGACTGCGGCACGCATTCTCGCCAGCTTGGAACACCACTCCACCGGCCCGCAACGCTTCAAACTCGCTGATGCCGAACAGATCGCCTCACCCCTGCTCAAATATCTGCAGGGGATTCATGGAGTTAAACGCGTAGAAGTCGCCGGCAGCTTCCGCCGCAGATGTGCCACCGTAGGCGACCTGGATATTCTGGTCACAGCCACGCGTGATTCCCAGGTGATGGCGAAGTTCGTGAAGTACGACGCAGTTGCGGAAGTGCTGTCGCAAGGCGCCACGCGTTCGACGGTAAAGCTGCGTAACGGCATACAGGTGGATTTGAGACTGATGCCGGAAGTCAGCTATGGTGCGGCGCTGTACTATTTCACCGGCTCCAAAGCCCACAATATCGCGGTACGCAAACTCGCCGCGGATAAAGGCCTGAAAATCAACGAATACGGCGTGTATCGCGGCCCCCGACGCATTGCCGGGCGTACTGAACAAGAATTATTCTCGGCTGTCGGACTGCCGTTTATACCGCCGGAATTGCGCGAAGCTCGCGGTGAGATCGAGGCTGCACGCGCCGGCAAACTTCCGGCGCTCATCGAACTGAAGGATATGTGCGGCGATCTGCATGCCCATACCAATGCCACCGACGGCCATGACACACTGGCCGCCATGGCGGAGGCCGCGCGTGCACGCGGCTATCAGTATCTCGCCATCACCGACCACTCCAAGCACCTCACCGTGGCCCGCGGCTTGAATGCCAAACAGCTGTTCGCACAGATCCGCGCCATCGACAAGCTGAATGCAAAATCACGGGATTTTCGCGTACTCAAAGGCACCGAGGTGGATATCCTCGAGGATGGCTCACTGGACCTGCCGGATGCGGTGCTCAAGGAACTGGATGTAGTAGTGGCAGCGGTGCATTACCAGTTGGAATTGCCGGTAGCCAAGCAAACCAGTCGAATTCTCAAGTCATTCGATAACCGCTATTTGCACATCCTGGCGCATCCCACCACGCGGCTGATAAATACCCGGCCCGAAATCGCCGCCGACATGAGTAAGATCTACGCAGCCGCTGCCGCAGCCGGCGTGGCCCTGGAAATCAATGCCAACCCGGAACGCCTGGATCTGGACGATATTCATACGCGTGCCGCCCATGAAGCCGGATGCAAACTGGTGATCAGCACCGATGCCCACAGTACTTCGGGACTCAACGATATGCGTTTTGGCGTCGATCAGGCGCGGCGTGCCTGGCTGGAAGCAGGCGAGGTACTGAATAGCCTGCTGCTGATGGGTTTGCTGCAGAAGCTGTCGCGCTAGCGACGCACGCCGCCGGCCAGCGCGTCGGTCACCAGCTGGTGGAATAATGATGACTCGCGCTTGTAAAAGCCTTCGGTGTGAAAGGAATCCCCGAGCTTCAGGTATTCGTAATCCAGGTGATGGCAGACTTCATGCAGAAAGGTGCGCAGGAAACTTCTGAAGGCCACCACCTGTTTGCGCTGTGCGGTGCGCATCCACAAGGTGATCCTTGCGACCTTGAGCCGGCCTTCCACGCCTTCATAAAAACCGTGCAATTCACCGTAATCATTGGCGGGCCTGGCCGCCATCACCTTGAGCTTCACCGGCGGCGTGTTGAGCTGCAGCAGCATGCCATCCGCCAGCCGGCAACAGACAGCCTCCACGGCCGCGCGCCTGTTGGTATTGAGCGCCGTCTCCAGTTTCAGGGCCAGCGGCCACAATGGCATCGGCTCCGGCAGCTTGATGAACTCGATTTTATTGCTCGCCAGGTAGATGCGCTTGTTTTTGGTGCTCAGGCGATTGTAGTAGTTGAATACCATAAGCCATTATCATAACCGCGTGCATGGCAAGCATACATTGATCCGCTGGTTGGGACGGCTGGCATTGGCCGGCGTGTCTTTCTATTTTCTGGTGGCGGCGGTGCTGCAATTTTTGCGCACGGATTACAGCTTCCTGGGCACGCCCCTGAGTTTTTACCTGCTTGGCCCCTACAATGGCTGGCTGCACGCGGCCTTCTATGTGCTGGCGGCAGCCATCGTATCGCTGGCCCTGGCAACCTACCTGTCCAGTGCCGCGCAGTGGCGCAGCATCACCACGCTGGTGTTGTTCATGCTTGGCGCCATAGGTGTGGTGGTCACCGCGGTAGCCGCCACGGACACCAACGCCCGGTTGACCGTGCACGGCGCCATCCACCTGGCGGCGGCGGCCCTGGCCTTCAGCGCCACGAGTTTCGGCATGCTGCTGCAATCCTGGCAATTCCGGCGCGATCCTGTATGGCGGCATCATTTCAGGCCGGCCATGGAGCTGGCGGTATTCGAATTCCTGGTGCTGTGGTTCTACGCCCTGATACACACCCGGGTGAACGGATTCATGGAAAAACTCACCATCGTGCTGATCCTGATATGGCTCGGCCAACAGGCCGGCCGGTTGGCCAGGCTTCGCCGGCACTGAGCTGCCTATACTGTAAGTGTCATTTACGGAATTCGAGCTATGGGCCGCTGGCGTCCGCCACAAGCAAAATCCTCGCCCTACATAACGCGCGAAGGGTATCTGCGCCTGGAACAGGAGCTAAAGCAGCTCTGGCAACGGCGCAGTGAAGTGGTGCAGGCCCTGTCGGCGGCGGCTGCCGAGGGTGACCGTTCCGAGAATGCCGAATACATATACCGCAAAAAACAGCTGCGCGAGATGGATCAACGCATCGCCTATCTTCAAAAGCGCATGCCCAGGCTGCAGATCATCTCCGGCCCGCCGCCGGACCAGCGCTGCGTGTTCTTCGGTGCCTGGGTGACGGTCGAGGACGAACGCGGCCGGGAAAGCTGTTACCGCATTGTCGGCAGTGACGAACTGAACCCGGCCGAGGGACATATCAGTGTGGACTCACCCATGGCCAGTGCGCTGTTAAAGCGCTCAATCGATGATGAAGTGCGTGTGCGCACGCTGGAAGGCGAAATGCGCTATGTAATCACCCGGGTGCGTTATCTGGAGGATACCTGAAACATTTCACACCCTGCCGGTCTTGAAACTACCGGGGCAGGCCCCAAATCCACACCGCCCGGGTATCAACAGCGGACTGAAATTATGGCCGACACATTGCACATCGCCTGTCCCGAATGCGGGGCGGTAAACCGCGTACCGGCTGCGCGGCTGCACAGTGGCCCGAAATGCGGCCAATGCCATGCGCCACTATTTGACGGCAAGCCACATGCCGTAAGCGATGCCAATTTCCAGACGCTGGTGCAAAACACCAGTGTGCCGGTCATCGTGGACTGCTGGGCCGAATGGTGCGGGCCCTGCAAGATGTTTGCCCCGGTATTTGCACAGGCGGCCGGATCCCTGGAACCTGACTTTCGCCTGTTAAAGCTGGATACCGACGCCAATCCGCAGACTGCGGCGCGCTTCGCTATCCGCAGCATCCCGACACTGCTGGCATTGCGCAACGGCCGCGAAATCGGCCGTACCTCGGGCGCCATGCCTTTGGCCAATTTCCTGCAATGGGCCAAACAATATTCCGGCTGATCGGGATTACTCGACGCGTTTATTGAAACAATTTCTGCAGTTCATCTTTGGCCTTGTCGGCCGCGCTGTTGTCCTCAGCCTGCCAGGCGTTGGCGCGCGGCTGGAAGTATTCGCAGAAATTCGCACGCTGCTTGTCCTTGGGCGGATCCGCGCGTTGTTCGGTGCAGCTTTCGGCCTTGTGGGTGTCATAGAAACAGCATTGCCGGCATACATGCAGTTCGGCACGGCAGCTTAAACATAGGGAAATGCGCGACAAGGGCTGTGGCACTTCCCTGAGGGTAGCGCCGCATTTCCAGCACACCAGCCCTTCGTCCATGCGCGCTAGGACCAATTGGCCTTGCTGTCGGTGGGCGCGCGGTAATAGTCGCTGTCTTCAGAAAATTGCTGGATGAGTTTCCTGAGTTCCATCTGGCGCAGTTCCACCGTGGATACCGGCGCACAATCCTCGCACATGGGATCTTCACAGGGCTGGCGGGAATACAGCCAGTAATGAATCGCGCCTGCCAGCAGGCCATCGGCGATGTCCCACATGTCGGCTTCGGGATGTTCATCCGCGAAGCGATTGGCCAGCTCCACAGCCTGTTCAGCGGCGGCATCAAAAAGAGTGTCTTCAGTATCCATGGCCTCGAACCAACGGTCGGAGTGAATCGGCTATTTTACCTCCAGCTGCCGTCCGGGCATAAAGCCGGCTTCAGCCCGCTTCACAGCGATGCCGGTATTCCACATGCCGCGCCTGCAGATACGTACACACAAAGTCAAAACACCCGTCATGCCGCCCAACAAGCTCGGGGGGATGCACGCCCGGCTGCTTGAAACCGCCTTCCAGCAGCAGGTTGGCTGCAGCGGCACAGGTGAAGCCGGTGGTGCGGGCCATGGAGGAATAGCCGGTGGCCGGGTCGTAGCGGTCCAGCAGATCCCACACGTGGCGCACTTGCCGGCCGCGTTCTTCTCCCGCCACGGTTACCCGCATGACCGTCAATTCCGGCTCGCCGGGCTCGAGACGCCATTGCTTCAACAGCAGTTGCGCCGACACGTCCAGCGGCCGCACCCGGGCGGCTCCGATCTCAAGCGGCGCGTCGGCAAAAAAACCGGCATCCTTGAGCGCCTGGATGAGCGCCACGTGTCCCGGGTAGCGCAGGGTTTTTTCCGCCATCTCCGGTACATGCGCCATGCTCCTCAACAGCGTGCGCAGGCCGTCGGTATTGAAGGCTTCCAGCCTGCCGACACCTTCGAACTCGCGCAACTCGCATTCGGAAAGTGCCGGCAGGGTCACCACCCGGCCGCCGCGCTGCAATCGCGCCGGCCGGGTGTATTCCTCGATTACGTCAATGGGTGAAAACGGCGCCTTATAAAAGAATGGCGGCTTGGGATGTTGCGGCAAACCACCCACCAGGCACTCGAACCTCGTTACCCGCATGTGCGCGTCGTGATGGCCGAATATCAGGTTATCCATGCCCGGGGCCACGCCCATGTCCACCAGTGCGGTAACGCCTTTGTCTCTGGCGAGCGTGTCCAATGCCAGCGCATCTTCGGGGAAAAAGGATATGTCAGCCACCGGTTTTCCTGCCTGCAGCAGCGTCTTGAGCGTCTCAAAGCCCATGAAACCGGGTACCGCACTCACCACCAGTGCAAACGGCTGCACGCAATGAGCCAGCGCCCGGGCATCGCTGATATCCA
Source organism: Gammaproteobacteria bacterium (assembly GCA_028870845.1). Taxonomy (GTDB): domain Bacteria; phylum Pseudomonadota; class Gammaproteobacteria; order Natronospirales; family REEB76; genus REEB76. Next base: position 31,331 of record JAGWOR010000004.1, read on the forward strand.
GCCGCAGGGTTTTGATACCGCGCCCGGCGAGTCGTGATAATGCCGCATCGTTCACATCCACCGAGGTAACGTCATGCTGCTGCGCCAGGTCCTGGGCAATCACGCCACCCACCATACCGGCGCCAAGCACACAAATATGCATACCACCTCCCGTCACATGCCGGCCCGAGTGAGCCGTACGCTGCCTATGATAAAGGCTGGCGCTAGCCGCCGGGTCATCATGGCGGGAAAATCCGCATTTCTGCTAACCTAACACCAGAGCTCAAACCCTGCATGGCGGATCAAACATGGCCAGCGAACCCAAAAATCTCGACATCCAGATGCATCCTGAACAGCTTTACCAGGAGGAGGTGTTCACCGACCGCAGTATCGGCACCATCCAAAAACTCACGCCGGTGACCCGCGACGGTGGCCCCGATCAAACCCGCCCGGTGATCTATACGGGCCAAACCCAGATCCTCACGCCCATGGGCACCCTGCCAATCAATTTTGAAATCGAAGCCAAATCCCTGAGCGAGGCTGCACAGAAGTTTGGCAACGCCGCCAAAGGCGCCATCGAACAGACCATGAAGCGATTGGAAGAACTGCGCCGCGAAGCGGCATCGTCGATTGTTTTACCCGGCAGCGGCGCCGGCGTACCGGGCAATCTGCCCGGCGGCGGCAAAATCCGCATGCCCTGAATCAATAGTCATCAACCGGAGTACCTACTATGAGCAAAGGCATGGAACGTAAAAAAGAATCCCGAAAAAAACCTGCTAAGAGCATGATGGAAAAACGCGCCGAAAAGCGCGCCAAACGCGCGTCGCGGGGTACATGATTTCATCGACGCGCAAGTTTAAAACTCGAGCTGACGCGTAACGTACGTCCAGGAACGGATCAGCAGTACTGGCTCTGGAGCTCTTCCAGCGCCGCGCTGCCGGGGCACAGTTCCGAATACGGCAGATCCCGCAGCGCCTGGCCCACGGTATTGCTGAGCTCGTGCATCTCGCGCTGCGCCTCGTCGATGTACAGCAGGCCGGTGACGATTTCGCCGCGTTTCTGGTGGGCATGCAGGTAGCTGTATGCCTGTGCGCGGTCGGTGGGATTGTAGTCCTTGGATACCTTACGCAATACCACCGTGCTGCCATCATGCAGTTCCACCGGCATAGCATCGCCGTTGTCGTAAGCGGCACGAATCGGCTGCTTCGATGGTATGAAATCCGCATGCACCGCCGGATGATAGAACTGGCGGGTATGGGCGTAGCTCTTGGTGGAGTCCTCGTGGTCATTGAAAGTCACGCACGGTGACAGCACGTCCAGCATGGCAAAACCATTGTGCATTATTCCGGCTTTGATGAGCGGCACCAGTTGGGCCTTGTCCCCTGAAAAACTGCGCGCCACGAAGCTGCCGCCGAGCGTGAGCGCGGCGATTGCCGGGTCGATGGGCGGCTGCAGGTTGACCTCGCCCTTCTTGGCCTTGCTCCCCACGTCCGCCGAGGCGGAAAACTGGCCCTTGGTAAGGCCGTAGACGCCGTTGTTTTCGATGATGTACAGCATGTTGAGATTGCGGCGCAGCGCATGGATGAACTGCCCGAGTCCGATGGACAGCGAGTCGCCATCGCCAGAAACGCCTATATAGTAAAGGTTGCGGTCGGCGGCATTGGCGCCGGTGGCGATCGATGGCATGCGGCCATGCACGGCGTTGATACCGTGCGCCTGTGACAGAAAATAGGCCGGAGTCTTGGAGGAACAGCCGATGCCGCTCATCTTGGCGACCTTGTGGGGTTCGATATTGAGCTCCCAGAAGGCCTGGATGATGGCGGCAGTGATGGAATCATGCCCACAGCCGGCGCATAGCGTGGACATGCTGCCTTCGTAGTCACGCAGGCTCAAGCCCAGCTCGTTGTGCAACCGCTGGGAATGGCTGACTTTGGGTTTTTGCATGAAACTCATGCCGCGGCTCCCTTGGCAAGTGCCTTACTGATGCCCTCAGTGATGCAACGGGAATCGATCGGCATGCCGCCGTAATGCAGGATGGAAGTGAGCTTGCGCTTTTCCACGCGGGTTTCCAGCAGCAACAGCGATTTCAGCTGCGCATCCCGGTTTTGCTCCACCACGAATATGTGCTCGTGGCCGTCCAGGAATTCCTCCACCTGGCGGTTGAAGGGAAAGGCCCGCACCCGCAAGTAGTTTACTTCGGTGCCTTCCCGGGCCAGCACGTCCAGAGCTTCAAGCACCGCGCCATCGCAGCTGCCGAGTGAAACGATGGCGGTCTTGACGCCCTTCTTAATGCGCAACACCGGCGCCGGCACCAGCTGCTTGGCGGTGTCGTGCTTGCGGCGCAAGCGGTCGAGCACATCCTGATACTCAGCCGCATCTTCGGTGTAGCCGCCGAAGCGATTGTGGCCGGAGCCGCGGGTGAAGTACGAGCCCTTGGCGCTCACACCCGGGTAGGTGCGATAACAGATGCCGTCGCTATCGTTGTCGATGTAGCGCCGGAACACCTGCATGCTTTCCAGTTGTTCACGGGAATAGACCTTGCCGCGATCGGGGATGTAATTCTGGTCCCATTTCAGCTTGGGCACCATCCAGTCATTCATGCCGATGTCCAGGTCGCTCATCACGAACACCGGGGTCTGCAATTGTTCGGCCAGATCGAATGCCTGCACTGCGAACTGGAAGCATTCGCCCGGATCCGCCGGGAACAGCAGCACATGCCGGGTGTCGCCGTGTGACGCATAGGCGCAGAACAGCAGGTCGCTCTGCTGGGTGCGGGTGGGCATGCCGGTGGACGGCCCGACACGTTGCACGTCGAATAACACCGCCGGAATTTCCGCGTAATAGGCGAAGCCGATGAACTCGTTCATGAGTGAAATGCCCGGGCCGCTGGTGGGCGTGAAGGCGCGCGCCCCGTTCCAGGCCGCACCCAGCACCATGCCGATGGCGGACAGCTCGTCTTCCGCCTGCACGATGCAGTAACGGTGCTTGCCGGATTGCTTGTCCACCCGGTAGCGCTCACAAAAATCCTTGAAGGCATCCATCAGGGACGTGGAGGGCGTGATCGGATACCAGGCGCCTACGGTGGCGCCGGCATACACACAGCCAAGCCCGGCCATGGTGTTGCCGTCCACCATAATATGATCGGCAGTAGCCTGCATGCGTTCCAGCTTCAGCGGCAACGGACATTTGCAGTGTTCCTTGGCGTAGTTATAACCCAGCTCGATGGATTTGAGGTTGCCGGCGATGAGTTTTTCCTTGTTGCCGAATGTTTCCTTGAGCAGTTGCGTGATCACCTGCATGTCGATGTCCAGCAACGCTGCCAGTGCCCCCACATAACAGACATTCTTCATAAGAATACGGGCGCGAACATTTTCAAAATGCGTGTTCACCATCTGCGACAGCGGGATGCCGATGACCGTTATGTCGTCGCGCACCAGTTGCTTGTCCCGCGGCCATGTGGAGTCGTAGAGCAGGTAGCCGCCGGGGCTCACATCCGCCAGGTCCTGGGCATAGGTCTGGGCGTTCATCGCTACCATAATGTCCACCCGTCCTGAGCGAGCCATGTAGCCCTCGCGGCTTACGCGGATCTCAAACCAGGTGGGCAGCCCCTGGATGTTGGATGGAAAGAAATTTTTGCCCACCACCGGAATGCCCATCCTGAAGATGGCCTTCATCAGCAGCCCGTTGGCGCTGGCCGAACCGGTGCCGTTAACATTGGCGATCTTGATGACGAAGTCGTTGATGCGTGTTTGCATGGATTCAGGCTGTACGCCGCTGCGGCGCAGGTTGCGGGTTCTGGTCTCCGGCATAAGGTATCTTAAGCACGGATCTCTGCATGTCCCAGGCGGCGGTCGGGCAACGCTCCGCGCAAAGCCCGCAATGCACGCATTGGTCTTCATCCTTGACCATCACCCGGCCGGTCTGCTTGAGTGCCGCCGAAACGAACAATGGCTGCTGGCGATTTTCGGCCGGAGCTTTGAGGCGTCCGCGTAGCTCATCTTCATCGCCATTCGCAGTAATGGTCAGACAGGCGGTAGGACATATGTCGATGCAGGCATCGCATTCAATGCACAGAGGGGCAAAGAACACGGTCTGGATGTCGCAGTTAAGGCAGCGTTCCACCTCCACCTGAGCCTGTTCAGCGCTAAATCCCAGCTCCACTTCGATATTGATCTTTTTGAAGCGCTCTTTGAGGCTGACGTGCGGCACCAAGCGGCGCACTGAGGGATCAAAACTGTTGCTGTAGCTCCACTCGTGTATACCCATCTTGGTGCTGGTGAGATTCATGGCATATGCAAGCCGGTCGGTAAGATCTTCGCCATGGCAGTACTTGTGAATGGATATTGCAGCCTGGTGGCCGTGCTCTACGGCCCAGATGATGTTCTTGGGACCAAAGGCTGAATCGCCACCGAAAAATATGCCGGGGCGCGTGGATTGCATGGTGGTCTTGTCCACCACCGGTACATGCCATTTGTCCAGCTCAATGCCGATATCGGATTCAATCCATGGAAACGCGTTCTCCTGACCGATGGCCAGTACGATATCGTCTGCGGGATAGAATTTTTCCGCCACCACCCTGGACTTCAATTTCCCATGGTCATCCTGGTATTCCATCACCTCAAACAGCATGCCGGCGATGCGGCCATTTTTGATGACAAATTCCTTGGGAGAATGGCACTCCACCATCTCCACGCTTTCTTCGACGGCCTCTTCCAGCTCCCAATCCGAGGCCTTGGTCATACTCAACGGCTTGCGCGCCATGACTTTAACGTCATGCGCTCCGAGTCGCAGTGAGCTGCGGCAGCAATCCATTGCGGTATTACCCGCGCCGATGATGAGCACACGCTTGCCGATGGAATTGATGTGGCCGAAAGCCACGGATTCCAGCCAGTCGATGCCGATATGGACGTGCGCGGTATCGTCGTAGCGGCCGGGGATATCGAGATTTTTACCGCGCGGTGCGCCGCTGCCCACAAAGATGGCGTCAAACCCCTGCTGCAGCAATGTGCGCATGCTGCTTATCGGCTGGTTCAGGCGCAGGTCCACGCCCATGTCCACGATCATGTCGATTTCTTCCGTCAACACCTGAGCCGGCAACCGGAATGCAGGAATGTTGGTGCGCATCAAGCCACCTGGCTCGTGCTGTTTCTCGAAGATCACAAATTCATAACCCAGCGGCATCAGATCGTTGGCGACTGTAAGCGAGGCACATCCGGCGCCCACGCAAGCGATGCGCTTGCCGTTTTTTTGCTTGGGGATTTGCGGCAGGCGCTTGCTGATGTCGCCACGGTTGTCAGCCGCTACCCGTTTCAGGCGGCAGATGGCCACCGGTTTTTCATCGACGCGCCCGCGGCGGCAGGCAGGCTCGCAGGGACGGTCACATACCCGGCCCAATATGCCGGGGAACACATTGGACTCCCGGTTCAACAGATAGGCATCCGCATACCGTCCTTGTGCGATCAGCCGGATATATTCGGGAATATTGGTGTGCGCCGGACAGGCCCATTGGCAATCCACGACTTTGTGAAAATAGTCGGGGTTCGAGGTATCGGTTGGCTTCACGATTGCTCCGGCAGCAGGGCGTTCACAGTTGTACAGTTCACGGCTTTCCCATAAATAACCGCCCGCGCCTCCTGAAGCCCGATTAGCAGGTGATTATCATAGACTAGTGTCCGTAAAAGGAAAATCCGGCAGCTGGGAAATCATCGGGAATATTGACCTGGATCAATACCCCAGGCTTCAGTTACTCGGCTTTGGCAGCACCCCCGGTACGGCATGATCATCCCGGGCAGCGCGTTTCTGTGCATACATGGAACGGTCGGCCTCGTGAAGTGCGATCTCGATGTTATCCGCGTTGCTGAAATCCGCGGTACCAAGGCTGGCCCGTAACGGGATGAGCGCCCCGTTGTCGTTTAATTTGAGCGATGGAGCGGTTGCGATGAGTTCCTGAATGCGCGGACCCGCGATGCTTGACAGCGCACGCGGCATTACCACCAGAAATTCATCACCACCGAGGCGGTAAAGCTTATCCGAAGGCCGCAAACCGGCGCGCAATACCGAGGCAAAATACTGGAGCAGCGCGTCGCCATATTTATGGCCGTATTTATCGTTCACATCCTTGAGATTGTCCATGTCTAGAACCACCAGGGTTCCATAAGTCCCGCGGGCGTCCTCCAAGCCGGCCCCCTCGTTGAAGGCGCGGCGGTTATAGGCACCCGTCATGGAGTCCAGCAAGGACTCCCGTAACAGTTGTTCATGGGCGATACGCAGTTCGCGATGCGCGGTATCGAGCTCGCGGTTGGCATCTTCAAACAGCACCAGCACCATGCCAAATGCCAGCAGCATGCACGCCGTCAGATCAAGATAATTATTCGGCCCCGCCAGCAGCCGTGCCAGGTTCAGACCAATGTGCACTGCGGGAGTTACCTCCCCCAGCAGCAACGGCAGGTATACCAGCCACAGCACCAAAGTGGCGGCCAAGACGATGCCGGTGGTGCGCGTACCCAGGCTACGGCGTGGAGCCGGCAGATTCAGGATGGCCACCGTGCAGAACGAATACACCACCACGTTGCATAAACCTTGCCAGAACATGAGGGCATGCAGGCTGGGTGAAAATACCACCGATATCAGCGTCACTGCTCCGATCAAGGCCCAAAGCCAGCGCATGACGCCCATGAACTGATAAGACATACCCTTGAGATAGAGCAGCGTGCCCTGCAAAAGCAGGGCTATAAAAGCGAGCTTGCAGAACTGATAGACGAAATAGCAGATCTTGACCCAGACTCCGGTCTCAAAACCCGGGCCAATAACTACAGGAAATACGTAGAAGCGCGCTACCAGGGCCAACAAGGCGATGGAGTAGGCCAGCCAGGCGTTGCTCCAGGCGTAAAAGTACGGACGCCGACCGGCGTGCCGCCTCAACAGCATGAAAAGCATGACCAGCAGAAAAACTGCCGCCATCTGGCTGATAAGCCCGAAACTCATCAGCATTTGTGTACCAGCGCTGTCGTTCACCCCCGAAATCTGCTCCTTGCCGGAAAGCTACCGTCGTCGGAGCCATAGGGTACCAGCCTTGACATACCTGACATAATACCCTCAGGACTCCACCCATCGGCAGAATCATGCCGTTGGTGCCAATGTAAACACTGGACAGTGGGGTGGTGTTTCTGCAAACTTGGCACATGTCACTATACATAAGGTGACCTGCCAGCCCTCTACAGAAGAGGCGCTGGGAAACCGGGAGGCTTGATGGCAATTGCCACCATGGCGGATTCGCATGTACCGAGCCGCGACGTCGGGCTATTGGTCAGGGCGGAACTCACCAATCTTCTGTTTGACAATACCCGGGGAACCCATCTGGCGGCGGTTATCGTCGCGGCGCTACTGGTGGCGCTGGCTTGGCATACCTCCGTAAATCAACTGGCGCTCTCGGCCTGGCTGGCCGGCATGCTGGCGCTGGAAACCGCCCGTGGACTGCTGAACCGGCGTTTCCGCTACCTGCGCATCGACGGCATGAACGCGGCCCTTTGGGAACGGCGTTTCCTGGTGGGTAATGCCCTGTCCGCCTGCGGCTGGGGTGTGGCCGGGGCATTACTGTTTCCATCCGGGGATGTAGCCCACCAACTCTTCCTGGCCACCATCATTATGTCCGCCTGCGCCCTGGCGATGCCGGCCCTGTCGCCTTCCCTCAAAAGCTACGCGGTGTTCATCTCGCTGGCGGGGCTGCCGCTGATAATCCGGCTGCTGCTAACTTTCCATGCCCTGCAGACCGCCGCCGCACTGCTGGCAGTGGTCATGTCGGCCTTGCTGTTGCGAATGTCGATGGGCATGCACAAACGTCTGGTAGACCAGCTCAATACACGCTTCGCATTCGCGGATATTGCGGATGAATTGCGTGCTGAGATGGCCGACCGCAAACGCGCTGAAGAACAACTGACACAGCTTGCGAACTTTGACTCACTCACCGGCTTGCCTAACCGGACATTATTCGAACAAAAGCTCGGCAATGCCATCAAGCGTGCACGCCGTGGTGATGCACAGCTGGCGGTACTGTTCGTTGACCTGGACAGGTTCAAGCACATTAATGATTCACTCGGACACCAGACCGGTGACCTGGTTTTAAAACGTGTTGCACAGAGGTTGAAACGCTGTATCAAGGATCGCGACACTGTGGCCCGCCTATCCGGAGATGAATTCATCGTGCTGGTGGAGCACGTGGACAAGCGCAGGGATATTGAACACCTGGCGGAACGCATATTGCGAACCCTGGCCAAACCCATGCTGCTGAGCGAGACCGAATTGCGCGTAACCGGCAGCGTCGGGATTACCCTGCTGGCTGCGGACAGTCCGGATGCCAAAAGCCTGCTCGCCAATGCCGACACGGCCCTGTACCGGGCCAAGCACCGCGGCCGGAATAGCTATCAGTTTTTCACCCCGGACATGCATGAAGCTGCGCTCAAGCGCCTGAAACGCGAGGTGGAATTGCGCAAAGCATTGACCCGCGGCGAGTTGGTGCTGCACTACCAGCCGCTGTTCGACGTCCTGAAAGGCGAAATCATGGGTTTGGAAGCGTTGCTGCGCTGGCACAGCCAGGAATTCGGCCTGGTTGGACCTGCCGAATTCATACCTTTGGCCGAGGAAACCGGCCTCATCATCCCGATCGGGGAGTGGGTCTTACGCGAAGCCTGCAGGCAGGCGGTGCAGTGGCGCAACGTCTATGGTGCCGAGTTCCACATGGCGGTTAACCTCTCAGCACGCCAGTTCACAGTACCGGACCTGGCCAGCACCGTGGGACGGATACTCGGTGAAAGCGGCCTTCCGCCGCAGGCCTTGATCCTGGAAATCACCGAGAGCGTCGCCCTCAGCAATGAAGCCAGCAACCTCGAGGAACTGGTCAAGTTGCGCAGCATGGGCATCAGCCTGGCGCTGGATGATTTCGGCACCGGTAACTCTTCGCTGGGCTATCTCAAGCGCTTTCCGATCGACGTGCTCAAACTGGATCGCAGCTTCGTGCACGATGTGGCCTTGAATCATGAGGACGCGGCGGTGGCACGTGCCACCATCAAGCTCGCCAATTCACTCGGCCACCGGGTGGTTGCCGAAGGCGTGGAAAACGCGGACCAGCTGGAATGGCTACAAATGGAAAGCTGCGCACTCATCCAGGGTTTTTTACTGAGCGAACCACTGGATGCGCATTCCTGCGAAAAACTTATGACCGCGCATGCCTGGGGCAGGCTCCCTCCGGGTTCAGTAAAAGTTAACTAGAACGGAAATTTACCCGGTCGCGGACCGGTTAAATCAGCTTCTGATAACATGCCCCCAGGATAACCCCGCGGATCACAACATGTGACCATGGATATTTTCCATGACCTGCTAAAGTTTCTGGAACCGTATCTGGCAAATTACGGTTACCCGATTCTGTTCCTGACTGTATTCATCGAAAGCTTCGGGGTACCCGCGCCGGGGCAGACAATGCTGATTGCCGCCGCAATCCTGTGTGTGCACGGCAAACTGAATATCGCCCTGGTGTTGCTTACCGCCACTCTAGCCGCGATCAGCGGCGACAGTATCGGCTATTGGATCGGCAATCTGACTGGCCGTCGTTTGATCCTCCGCTTCAGCAAATTTGTGCGCATCAGCGAATCACAGGTACACCACATGGAAGCGAAATTTGACCAGTACGGCGGCTGGTTCGTGACCTTTGCGCGTTTCATAGAGGTGCTGCGCCAGGTCAATGGCATCGTGGCGGGCGCGGCCGCCATGCCCTTCAGGCGCTTCTTGCTGTTCAACAGCACCGGCGCCCTATTGTGGGTTGGCGTGTGGGGTTTCGGAACATACCGCCTGGGGCGGCACTTGCAAAAGTATGCGGGCTATTTTGACAAGGCCAGCCTGTTTTTCATTGTTGCCTTGATCGTGGCCTTGGTGATGCTATTGCTGTACTTCATGAACCGGCGCTGGCATGGCCGAACAGACTGAGGACTGAAGCCAGCAGCGCTAAGTAGGGATAGGGCCAGCAAAAAATCCGCCCGACTATTCATAAGCTATACTTTCCTGGTAACCATCAGTGATCCGGGGCGTTCGCCATGAAAAAACCGTCACTTGCATTACTCGCCGCCCTGATGCTCGCAGCTTGCACGAAGACACCGGATAAGTCTGTTGCCATACAACCAGGGGTGCCGGCGGATAACCAAGCGATCATCAAGACTGCACTCAAACAACTGATGGCCACCTGCATCGGCCTGAATCAAAGATCCTATGACCTCATTAACTGGCATGCCACCGTGGCTTCCAGTGGCGGCAATCCATACAACTACCACACGGAAAACTGGGGGTGGAAGAAATGGGTGGAGGTGACGGTGGAGGTGCGCACCAACGCCCGGGATTTGCCCGGCGAATGGAATGCCAAAGGTCAGGTACTGAAATACGATCTGGGCGGCGGCGAACAACCCGGCATTGATGGCAAAAACACCCTATCGCAACTCATGTGCGGTACGTTGCCGGTCAGCAACGACCCGGATAATCCGGACACCTTCCTGTCTGTTCCGGAACTTAAATCACTGGACCAACTGAAATAACCTGCCGGCCGCCGCTACACGGCGCCTATGCCATCAGTGCTCAACTACGCCTCGGGCAGCGCATTCACCGCTGCTGTTACATGCAATCAGGCTATTGGCCGATTACCCGCCGAGAGATGCCTGACGACCTGCGTGCTCCCAATTATCCGTCGCAGCATCAAGCCTGAATTCAACCGGGCCACATGCCACAAAAGCATGCAGCATGGGAAATTCCCTTCGGAGCCTGAAATAGCTAACATCTGCCCCTGGACATGCAAGCACAGTTACAATCAAGTTATGCCTGAACGCCATGCCAGAATAATCGGACTGCCATGACACCGACAGCCGATGAAACCACCTGCCCAGCCTGCGGCAAATCCACGCCTGCCGCGCGCCACTGCCGGCATTGCGGTGCGCTGATGCAACAGCGCATCCAGCATAAGCTGTTGTCATCGGATATGCCGGATGCGGATTATGGAGTTTTCCTACTGGCGATCCCGCTGATTGCAGTGTTTGGCATGCTGGTATTGGCGCTTGCGAAGCATTCCGTACCGGGAATGGTGTGGCTGCTGGCGCTGACAATTGTGATCACCGCATCTCTCGCGGCGGCGGAAATATTCCAGTCACCAAGCGCCTGGGATACAGGCAACCCGCTCAAACCGATGGTTACCTGGCTGTGCCTGGTGACGGTATTCTGGCCCATCGGTTTCCCCGCCTACATGCGCGCAAGACACCATTACAAGCTTGGCAACTGGCTGCTGGGCGCGCTGTTCGTGGAGGCCGTGTTCATCGGCGGTGCAATCCTGGCGGGCGTAATCACCGTCACCGGCTACGGCAAGCCGTCGCCCCGGGAACTCGCGCAGGAACCCAAAAACACGCCGTTGCTGATCGCCGATCCTCGCTGGATTCCCGATCCCAATGACATATACGTGGTGAAAACCGCCCACCTGGACAACTGTCCAGGCAAAACCCTGGAGCAGGAAGTCAACGGATTTTTTGCCTCACCACGCTGGGACGCCGGCGCCACGGCCGATGGCGGGGACTTTGTCAATGTCAGCGGAATTGTTACCTATCAGGGCAAACCCACAACCGCGGTTTTCCAGTTCCTGATGTTCAAGGACAAAAAAGGGTTCAAACTCCACGCCTTCACCATCAATGACGTCCCGCAATCAATTTACGTTGCTGCATTCACACTGGCGGAAATGTGCGGCAGTTGATGCTGCGTGCATGAAGCCTAGAGAATATCCTTTCACGTGCTGATTCAGCGCATCATTTTCCGGATGGCCTGGTCGCGGGCGCGACACTTGGCTCGCGCATGCGCACATGCTTTATCACCGACCGGATACTGCCCGTCTGATGCCATGCGGGTTAACCAGCGATCACATATTAACTCTGGGCTTAGTAGACCGGCCGGCCGTCGTAGGGCTGCGAGCAGCTTTGCCGCCAGTGCCAGTTGTCAGCGTAAGCTTTCGCCAGTTGCGGGGCATTGCGGATATAAAGCAGGTTTTCCGCGTTATCGTACTCGGCCGAGTAGGTGAAATTATACGAACCTGTGATCACATCCTTATCATCCAGGATCATAACCTTGTTATGGGCAATATTGACCTTACTGTCCACCCATACCGGTATATGCTCGGCTCGAATTACCGAAGCTACCGGCTTATGTCCTTCATAAGGCTGGGTGTCGGTCTTATCCACAATCACACGCACGTCAATGCCGTGTGACATGGCTTTTCCCAGGGCCGAGATGATGCGCCGGTTCGTGAAACTGTAGGCCTGCACCAGGATTTCATGTTGCGCCGCAGCAATTGCACGGAGTATCAACCGCTCAGAATCCCCTGCGGGTGAAAAAACCACCATTACCCGGGCACCGTCCAGTGCCATACTGGATTGCGGCGGATGCGGCAAACCGCAGGCACTGGAGAGTGGGCCGCCGTTCAGCACCAGGTTCTGAGTCCAGCCAGACAGGGGCGCGGCCAAACTCGCCAGTATCAAAATTTTGAGCATTTGTCTGGCGCGGATCATAAGCAATGCCGGTCCTTGGCTGAGGAGGATGTTGCGAGTCAGGCGGTTCTGGCGGCTTGCGATCTTGGCAGAATTTCGGTTCTGTCGGCACTCGGGGCTTTTTCCTGGATGGCCTTGCCATCTCCGGAAGCGGCATCCCTATCGCTGACGACGCAATTGCGCCCGCGGTTCTTGGCCAGAAACAGCAGTGTTTCCGTGGCCAATAGTCCGCTTGCCGGACTTTGATTGCGCGTTGGGATGAGGGTGTGCACGCCGACACTCACAGTCACAGTCCATCCGGCAGGGGATGCCGGATTCATCAGATTCAGGCTTTCAATATCCTGCCGCAGCCGTTCGGCGATGGTCCTACCGTGACGTTCGCCGCAGGCGTACAACAGCACCATGAACCTGCCGCCTTCGTAACGCGCGGCAATATCGCCCGGACGCTTGCGGTAATGCTGGATAACGGCGCCCAGCTTGCGCAGGCAGATATCGCCGATGTTGCGCCCCAGATGCTGGTTCAAGTGCTGCAGGTAATCCACATCCACCAGCATCATTGTCAGCTCGACCTTGTCGCGTTGCGCCCTGGCCCAGGTATTGGCGTAAAAGTCATCCAGATGCCTGCGATTAGCAAGCCCGGTGAGTTCGTCCACGCCTGCCAACTCGACGATTTCGTCGCTCAACAGCCGCACCATCCGGCCATGCAGGAAACTGCGGCGCGCTTCCTTTTCCATACGGTAGCAGGCGTATAAAGCCACCAGATTAACCACGGCCAGCAGCAAGGCCAGATTGCCAAAGGTGGCAGTGGAAAGCTGGTTTAGAAATGCGCCGGCTAGATACAGCCCGGTTACCAACAGTGCGCAAGGAAGCGCATATGCGACACGCATGCTGGATACCACATAACAATAGAACAAGATAACAATCAGGCTGGTGCTGTAATTTCGGGCGGCGAGCTGCGGATGCAGGAACATGATCACACCCGAACCGGTGCCGGCCGCCAATATCGCCGCGGCATAAATCAGTTGCAAGGCAGCATCGCGCTTTGCCCAGAATGCCGCCAGCATGCTGACCACAATCACAGGTGCTACCAATGCATAACGCACCAGCCAAAGGTTGTTGCGGACAGCCGTCTGCAGTTGCAGATCTGCCAGGCCTGTCAGCAGGTAGAGCAGCAGGCCGAACACCAGAGTAGCGCGGATGCGCTTGCGGTAGCGGTGGGCGTAATTCAGCCGGAACAGTCTTTCCAAGGCGTCCGGAAAATTGGACGTGAAGGTCTGCTTGTCCAGCAGCCGTGCCACCTCCTGTTTCTCATTGAGGTCTGAGGTACTGGATGAAGCGGTTTGCGCTGTATTCGCCATGTTCACAACCCAGTCGGTAAAAATTGCACAGAATCACCCGGCAGCGCGAGGCTGCTTTGCCACTACCACGGTATGTGCATGACGGACCCCGGGCATGACAGGCAAGTGGAAATCTGCCTGCTCCGAACCAATACATTACTCAAAAAGCCCTGAATAGTCGATTATGTATAATTACGGAAAATCCCTATGGCCCGCTCCCAGCCACCTGGTGCCGCGCAGCCCATGATTTTCAGGCACATGGGCCCTGCTAGGCCCCGGGACAGCGCCTGGCGCGTGTAATCAGGCACTCAGGTCATTGGCATTTCGATGTGCACCTGCGTGCCTTTGCCCGCTTCTGAGGAGATTTCAAACGTACCGCCCACCAGGCGTATGCGCTCCTCCATACCCAGAATGCCCAAACTCTTGCCGTGCAAGGCGGCTTTGCGGGCCGTTTCCACATCGAACCCCCGACCATCGTCTTGGATATCCAGCACCAAATTGCCCTCGAACTGCTGTAGAGACACCCGTACCATGACGGCATTTGCGTGGCGCTGCACGTTGGTAAGCACTCCCTGCAAAACCCGGAAGCACGCGGTTTCCTTCACCGCGCTGAGGCGCGGGAGGCTTCTGTCCACACTGAGCGCAACTCTTGTTCCAGTGGTTTCCACCCGTTCCCGGATATACCAGCGGATCGCTGCCACCAGGCCCAAATCGTCCAGAACCGAAGGTCGCAGGCTCAGGGACATGGCGCGCACCTGCTGGGTCAGCTCGGTGATTATGCCGGAGGCGTGTTTTACCTGGGCCACCAGTGTTTGGGTGCCGGCTTTTTCCTCAAGATTCTTGAGGCTGAGCAATGTCGCCGTCAGCCCCTGTCCCAGCTCATCGTGAAGTTCACGCGCCAAGCCGCGGCGCTCTTCTTCTTGTGCATCCAGAATCCGGGCGGAGAGTTGCTGCAACTCATTCATATATTTCAGTGCAAGTTTTTCTGCCTGAATTCGCTCCGTCATATCGACGCCCATGCCCACCACGCAATCCTGCCCGCGCCATTCAAACCCCCTAGCCACAAAGAAGTAAGGAATGCGCCTGCCGTCCTTACAGTGCAGCTCGGTCTCGCCCTCCACACCTTTGCCTTTCAAAATCTCCGCAACCACCTTCCAGTGGTTGGCACGGCGATCCGGAGGCAAAATGTCGGCAGAGGTAATGCGGCCCATTTCCTCCGCATCATAGCCGGTAATTTGCTCCATTTGCCGGTTCCATCGCAGGAACTTTCCCTTGGCATTGAACACGTAAAATATGCCCGGCAGAGTTTCAATGGAATGGAACACAAAATTGCGCTCTTCGGCAAAAAGCTGCTCGGCTTTGACACGCTCGCTGACATCGTTGATAACGATCTGGATGTTTAAAGTATCCAGCCGTAATGCATTGACATCCACCGGGATAATCTTGCCGCTCTTGTGGCGCAAGCTTGATTGAAAGCTTATATTCTCACCGACTCCCAGGGTCTGAACTCTTTCTATCTTGGATTTGTCGGCAACCAACGCAGCGATTTTCATATCAAGGAGTTCGCTCCGGCTGTAGCCGCACATCCGGCACAGTGCCTGGTTGGCAAAAATGATCTCGCCGGTTGGCCTGCGCAGAAGTATTCCCAGCATGGAATTTTCCACCAGCGCACGATATTGACGTTCGCTGTTCTCGAGTTCCTGCCGAGCCTTAAGACGCTCGCTGATATCATGTTGAATGGATTGTATGTCGCCATTACTGAGACGCTTGACGCTGACTTCGACGGGTATGTCGTGGCCTTCGCGGTGACGCATCCAAGCCTCGAAACGCAGTGATTCGCCGACCTGCAAGCGCTGCCTCCACAAATTTGATTCGTCCACAATGTGCGTGAAACGAAGCTTCAACAATTCATCACGGCGATAACCCAGCATCTGGCAAAGCGCATCATTCACGAAAACCAGCACGCCATTTACATGCCGGACTATGATTCCATCGGCGGCCTGCTCCACCAGCTCCAGATAGCGCTGTTCGCTCACCTCCCTGGCCTGTTCCGCGGTATACAAGGCGGCTATTCGTGACTCCAGATTTTCCGCCATGCCGTCGACGCCATTGGCAATGGCACCAATCTCACCGGCCATCGAATCAAAACCTGTGCGAGCGTGCCAGTCACCGGAACCAAGACGGCGCAGGGTGTTCAACAGCGGCTGAATGCGTCTGGAGACGAATGTTGTGGAAGCCCACCAGGTACAAAGCAGGATAAACAGGGCAATACCGGTGATCAGCGCCAAATCCCGTAACAATGGGATAAATGCCAGCTTCTCGAGCAGGCTCTGGTCAATGCCACTGGAGATATAGATGCCTGAATCCGGGACATCGGTGGGAATGTAGCGCGATGTATATAGCCGCATCCTGCCATCCAGACCTGGGAGGATGCGCCTGATACCGCGCTTCCCGGAGGATACTGCCTTGAACAGCTCGGAATTTGACTGATTGGTACCGTTCAGCTTTTCGCCATTCGGGTAATGCAGCAATGTCGTTCCATTGGGAGTGAATACGGTGATATCGGCGTAACGTTGCAAGTTAGTTTCATCCGAGGGCGGCAGCAGCACATTCGGGGACGCAACCGCATCCACTGTGCCGGTGAAGCTGCCATCCTTCGCGAACCTGGGCATTGAGAACACCAGCAGGCCGACATGCAGGATACGTCCCTTGGCGACCACCCCGGCGACGAACTGCTGAGTTGCCGCCACCCGCTCGAACCAGCGGCGATCACCCAGATCAACCTGAGAGGTAAGCGTCGAAGTACTGCAGACAATAACCCCAGCGGCGGAAAGCACATCAAGGCTTTTATAAAGCGGCATTTGCGCAAGCAGCGCAGTCAGGCGTTTGGAGCATGCAGATTCCGGCGCATC
Source organism: Gammaproteobacteria bacterium (assembly GCA_028870845.1). Classification (GTDB taxonomy): domain Bacteria; phylum Pseudomonadota; class Gammaproteobacteria; order Natronospirales; family REEB76; genus REEB76. Next base: position 48,116 of record JAGWOR010000004.1, read on the forward strand.
GATGGTCGAGGATGCCGCCAGTACCGACAAAACATCATGGCTTCTGGATACCAGGTTGTCGTAACGGCCGACGACTGCGTCGTTTGTCAGCTTGCTTACGTAATAGCCGTAATCAACCGAGGTTTTGTAGCGTTCAACCGCGGTATAAATAACCAATGCCATGGGTGGCAAAGTACAGATAACCACCAACAGCATCAGACGGGCACGTAGGCTTGCAGGCCAAAACGGTTTCATTCGCAAGCATTCACTTCGTTTGATGACCGAACATTGAACCCAAAAATTCCCGGTTTCTATACACTTTCAAGCACGGTGGCATCACTATCACAGGCTCGACGCGCCGAAAACGCCGGTAGAGTTATTCCCAAAGATTCACAGAAATTTTATCAGTGATTGCCGGCATGATTTGGCGGCAGGGCCAGTAATTCCATCTGACCTGGGGATATAGTCGCTGGTATCAAATATTTCACCTTGGCGGCACCCGTTTACAGCCGATTGCCCGGATTACAGGTGAATAACCATCGAATTCTGAAACCGCAGGCTGGAGCAGCAAGCGCCTATTTATTCGAGAGCGGGGACAGGCGTGCCGCATAATGTACGAGTGCCATGGCATTTGGAATCCCCAGCCGCTCCATAAGCTGTGTACGGTGGCTTTCAACGGTTTTGACGCTAAGCTTGAGTTCGAAAGCGATCTGCTTAACGTTCTTGCCTTCCGAGATCAGTTGCAGGATCTGCTTTTGTCTCGGAGTCAGCTGTTTATGCTGTGCAGGTTTACCCACCGCCTGGCCGAAATAATCGTCCAATACACCTTTGGAGATTGCGGCACTGAGAAACACGCTGCCGTGCGATACCGCCTCAATCGCCAGTTTCAGTTCATCCGGGGTCGCTTCTTTCAGCACATAAGCCAAAGCTCCGGAACTCAAAGCCTGCATTACGTACTCATCGTTAGCGTGCATGGAAAGTATGATCACGCGGATGTCAGGATGTTCTGCATGAATCTGCGAAGTGGCCTCCAAACCGTTTACTTCGCCCATGGCCAGGTCCAGGATCATGATGTCCGGATGCAGCTTGCCGGCCAGTTCCACCGCTTCTTTGCCGCTAGAGGCCTCAGCAACCACTTCCACCCCGGTCATAGTTTGCAGAAGCTTGACCAGACCAGCACGGAATATTGCATGATCGTCAGCGAGTACAACCCTGATCATCCGCATCCACCTCTGTGGCAATTATCGATACTGCCGATACCACCGCCGGGTTTCAGTATATCGCATGAATAAAACAAATATGCGTTTTTCAGCTAGCATTAGCCGCAGATACAGCCGGCGGCCTGCATGCCCCAGTTGCATGAGCGCTCCAATACCGCAACCTCGTTTACAGGCACAAGCAGCATGGGCGATACCGAACCATCATCTAATAAAAATAACCCTGAAAATCCCGACCCCAATGGGCCGGGGATCGCAAGCTACCCGGCGCGTAGCGCAGTTCTGGGTGGCGGTCTCAGCGTGCAACGTGCACTGCCGCTTTGGCAACGGCGCCTCGTGGGTGCCTGGTGCTTTGCCGATCACTTCGGTCCCCTGAATTTCCGTGACCGGAAAATCATGGATGTGGCACCGCATCCGCACATGGGCCTGCAAACGGTTTCCTGGCTGTTCGAAGGTGAAGTTTTGCACAAAGACAGCCTGGGATTCGAAGCCCTGGCGCGTCCCGGCGGACTCAACCTCATGACCGCCGGCCGGGCCATCGCCCATTCGGAAGAAACCCCGGAACGCAATTCAGGCAAACTCCACGGTTTGCAGTTATGGCTGGCACTGCCCGAGGGTGAGCGACACCGGCAACCCAGCTTCGATCATTATCCCGAGCTGCCGGTGCTGGAACCGGGTGGCGGACGCGTGCATCTGTTCATGGGCGAACTGGCGGGTCAGCGCTCCCCGGCGCGGGCCTTTTCACCCATAGTGGGCGCGGAAATCGCGCTGGGATCGAACGCCAGTATGAATCTGCCGCTGAACCCCGCTTGGGAGCATGCACTCTTCATCATAGACGGCCTGGTGCTGCTGGACGGCCAGCCGTTGTCGCCGGGCGCATTGCACTACCTGGGTACAGGACGCAGTGTCATCGAGATGCGCACCACAATACCTTCCCGTGCCGCACTCATCGGCGGCCCACCCTTCGGCGAGCCTGTCCTCATCTGGTGGAATTTCGTGGCGCGCAGCGCGGATGAAATCCAAATGGCACGTGAAGATTGGGAGCAACACCGCCGCTTCGGAGAGGTGCGCGCCTACAAAGGCGAACGGCTCAAGGCACCGTCCTTCAGCGCGCGTCCACTGGCCAGCGGCTGACAGGGCTACCGCGCCACCCAGGGTCAATTGCTACTGGCGGTGAGCTGTTCGGCTTCTTGCATGCGCAGGCGCACGTTTTGCAGATAGCTGTCAGTGGCTACCTGGGCATCGGTCATGGTACGGGTGTGGTTGGGCCCCTTGTTGTAGCAAACCACACCGCGGGCCCAGGAGGTCATCTGCCGCAGGCAGTAGGACAGGTAACGCGCCGCCAGCCGTATATTCAGCGCATCATTGCGTTTAAGGGTGCGCACACTTAGCTTCGCATCATCCACAACATGCGCCGCGGCTCGATGCAGCTGACCGCAGCCATACGCCCGATGATCGATACCATGCTTATGACGGCACAGGCTGGATTCGGTGATCAATACCGCTTCCAAAGTGCGCTCAAAATGATAATCGGCTGGAAACGGCTCGGCATAGTAGCTGGTACCCACCACCGAAGCGTATTCCAGGGCCCAGGACTGATGCGGCGTGAGCGGCCCGCCTGCATACGCCATAGGCGTGGCAAGCATGATAGCCATGCCAAAAACTGCGGCGGTGATTTTCAATTCAGCATGCGTCCGCCGTGGTTTGGGGTGCGCAATGTTACCCGAACTGCGCCACCTTTGGATAGCGTCACTGCCCGGATCAGAATCTCACACTCAAGCCCACGGTCAGATACTGGTCGCTTTTGAACGGTATCGCGCCGGTTGCATCCGGCTGAGGATGCTGAATGTAGTCCCAGATGTACGACACAACCAGGTTGAGATGGTGTTTGATCTCAAATTCAAGCGTGGTCACGATATGTTGAGTGTATCGGCCCGCCAGCGCCAGGGTAAACAACAAGGCAGCAGTCATTAAAATGCCGCTGCGAATGAATTTGATCATGGTCATTCTCCCGTGAGTGCTTCCATAGCAGATAACCTTGCCGCGAATTCCATATTGCAGAATCCCAGCAAGCCCGGCACCTGCCACACTTGCCATGGACACGATATGGACTGGCAGTGTTTAGCTGCCTGAGTAAGGCGGGTAATTGTTTGCGATAACCGGCGGGCTTGCTATTGGACTTTGGTCCTATTACAGACTGTTGCCCTGGCTTCCGCCCACAGCCCTACAACAGGATGATTCTCATCTGTGAGCTTCAGCAGGAATGGTTTATGGGATCAGTGAATGCTTTGTGCCGCTTTGGATGACATCAGGTAGTCGTACAGGCTCTGGTAGTGCTGCAAGGCGCCCTGCCCGAAGATCGGGTCGATCACCGACTTGGACCGGCGGTAGACCTCCTGCCAGTCCTGGTCTTTGAGGTGCTGATCCGCCAGCGGGAACAGTTCCGACTCCTCACTGATGATGTGCTTGGCCTGTTGTGCGCAATATTCGGTGGCAACCTGCTTAAGCTCCCTGCAGGACTGGGCCTCGCCGGACTGGGCTTCGCGGATCAGGCGCAGCATGGCGATTTCCTGGTTGGCAAACCGCTTGTGCTGCTCCTTTATCTCCTCGCAGAGCCGGTTCGATGGCGGATGCAGGGCCGGCAGTCTGGCCAGGATGATTTCCTCGCAGGGGTGATGCGTGACCCCGGGGTAGTTGTGCATATAGCCGATGGCATTGTTGAGCAGCTCGAATGCCTGCAGATCATTGGTTCCCTGCAGGGTTTCCGACTGGAAGCGGATCAGCAGCAACACGCGTTCGATGTTGCGATGCTCATCATACAGGGACTGAATTACTTCAGGACGCAACACCGATTCCCACCCGCCTGGTACCCCAAGGCAAGTTAACAGCCACGTACGCAAAGAAATTGATTTAGATCAGTCAGCGGCCAGATTCCACGGATGGATGCTGCATTTGAATTTCTTACATGAGAATGAATTTCATTTTCATTTAAGCATTACCTGTGCCAATGCGGCCAAATATACATTTATAACGAGTTGAAATCCTTCCTTAAGTTCAAAATGAATTCTCCCGGCATTCATCACTTACCGGTAGCCCATCAAATCGACCGGGATAACCAGAGATTCAAATCGAGCGAGACTGATCTGAATCAATGTCTTACACAGGGCCGAGCATTAATATGCGGTTGGTATCACATGGAAGCGATCCGCTCATGATTCGCCATTCCCTACGCCGCAGGTCAGCAACGATATGCTGGGTCTTAGGTATAAGTCTGCTGGCCGTGTATCTTGCGGCGCGCGTCCAAGGCGAACTGCAAAGACGACAGGCAATCTCGGCCTTCATGGCCGCAGCCTCGGCGCACAACTTTAACGCCGGCATCACCTACGAGAATACACAGAACCTATCGCAAACCCCGCTCGGTTTTGGCGCGCCCAACGAATCTCACTGGTCCCAGGGCCGTATTCGCGCCTATCGCACAGCGACAGCGGCGGCATCCCCGGATTCCGGAGGTCCGATCGCCATACTGCAGATTCGCCGCCTGGGACTGGAAGTGCCGGTGTACGCCCAGCTCAACGAAGTCAACCTGAACCGCGGAGCCGCCTTGATTGCGGGCACGGCGCCGCCGGACAGCGACGGCAACACGGCGATTGCCGCCCATCGCGATGGCTATTTTCGGGTACTGAAAAACCTGGTCACGGGTGACCTCATTCAGGTACAGACATTCACGCGTGTGCGCACCTACCGGGTCACGAATCTAGAAATCGTGAAACCTGACAATGTTTCAGTATTGCGCGGCACGCCAGATTCCGAGGTCACGCTGGTGACCTGTTACCCATTCTATTTTGTCGGGAGTGCGCCACTGCGCTACATCGTAAGGGCGGTGGCGGTCAATCAATCATGATATGGATATTTTGGTCGTCAATATGTTTTGCATAACTGCAAAAGGAGTATTGCAATGAAAAGCAAGAGCATTGTTTTGAAGATGATTACAGCGGTAGTGGCATTGGGAATTTTCATGGCCAGCGGTGCCGTGCTGGCACAGGACCAGGAAAGTACCGCCCAGAACCTGCCGCCTCCACAGATTGATACTGCAAGTTGCGCGCAAATACAGTGGGCGCCGCAGATCGTGGCGGAATACCCACGCATGCCCCGGGCCTGCCAGGAAGTCGTAACCGCCAACGACGTGAAATGGGTGCGGTTCGGCGCCAAGCTGGTGCGCATTACCAACAATGTCGCGCTCATGGAGATCCAGAACCCGCATGGCGGGTCGCTGGGGACTTTCCGGATCAGACCCACTGCGGCTGCAAGAATCAAGGTCGATGGAGAGGAATACAGTTATTGGCAGATACCCAAGGGCCATGTACTGAATTACTACATCCAGGAAGGGAAAGTGGGCGTGGCGACCGCACCTGGTGAGCCGGAAGCGGAGCTGGCGGTTATCGAGCCGCCGCCGGCCACGGAGGTAGCGGAAACCGAGCGTCCCCAACCTCCAGCAGCCCTGCCAGAAACCGCCGGACCGCTTCCCTGGATTGCATTGTCCGGGATTGTGCTGGTGCTGGTGGGTCTTGGATTGACACTGGGCCGCCGGCGTTCATGGTAAACCGGCATACGTCGATGTCTGCTTGAACAGGCGGGGAGCGTAAAGAGTTTGCTCCCCGTCTGCTGGCAATACCTGGCACAGGACCGACTGAATCAGTACGACAACTGCAGCCAGCAGCAACCGGGATGACCTGAATCAATGCCGGACTCGCAGGTGCGCGTTATTCTGAAAATATGGATTAACACCTGTCATCGGAGGATAGGGTCATGAAAGTCACAGGCTTGGTTGGAACGGTTTTGGTTTTCTTACTGGCGGGTTGTGCGTCGGGCATGGGCGGCACCACTTATAGTCGCGGTGAGGCCGGCGCCGTGCAGAGCGTGCAGTACGGCACCGTGGTGTCGCTGGTTCCGGTGCGCATCGAAGGCACCAAGACCGGCATCGGCACCGCGGCCGGGGCGGTGGCGGGCGGCATCGCCGCCAGCGGCATCAGCGGCGGCAAAACCAGCGCCGTGGCCGCGGTCATCGGCGCGGTGGCCGGCGGTCTGTTGGGATCCGCCGCCGAGGAAGGCTTGACCCGCACGGACGGTGTGGAAATCGGCCTCAAGATGGACGATGGCCGCTCGATTTCCATCGTCCAGGCGCTGCAGCCCAACGAGGTATTTCGCGTGGGCGACAAGGTGCGGGTGCTGTACTCCGGCCAGAAGGCGCGCGTCACCCATTAATTCTTTAGACGTGAAACTCGTCATCGGGGATCGCGGCCATCACCGCTGACTTATATTATGCGGCTGCTTCCTAATCTGACCACGCTCAATAAACGACTTACGTGTTGTTTAAGTACTCACCTGTTTCAAGGTTGTGGCGCTTATTTGCCCTAGCGGGAGAAAATAAGGAATTAACCAGCCGCAATCATGTGGCGATCTCAGGTTGATGACTTGGGCGAGCTGGCAACCGGGCTGTCGCTATCCTCATCTGGCCGCCAGGGTTGACCAGTATGCTGCTCAATGTAATCCCGAATCAGCTTGCGGACGACTTGTGACGGTGTCATATCCGTCTCGGCGCATAGGCTCTCGAACACCGCTTTCTTTCGAGGATCAATCAATATCGTGAGGCGGGCCGTACGGTTTTCCGGAGCCATAAGCATGTTAATCCGATTAATATTTACATCGCTTATGATTATAACGTAATATGCGCGTCCGTTAAACCCGGCCCATGACTACCGGGTTGGGATTACCCGGTTTACATGGCCGGTACACACACAGAGCTTCTGGGCGCAGTCGATATCGGCGCAGGCTGGCTCGCCATCGGCTTGCTGGGGCTGCTGCGCCCCCGCGGCATGGCTTGGGTTGCCCGCATTCTATTCCCCCTCGGCTCGCTGCTCGGCATTGCGCTGGCCACTGCCGGGATCCTGGCTCTTAGCCATGGCGTCGAGACCTTGATTCTGCCCTTCGGTCTGCCGGAGCTGCCCTTCCATTTGCGCCTGGATGCGCTCGCGGCGGTATTTCTAATACTCCTCGGCGCCACTGCCGCAGGCGTCTCTATTTTCGCCGCAGGCTACTTCCGCCCAGGGGAAGGCACTGCTCCCGGTCTGCTGGGCCTGCAATATCACGTGTTCCTGGCGAGCATGCTATTCGTGGTGCTCGCCGACGACGCGCTCGCTTTCATGATGGCCTGGGAGAGCATGGCACTGTCGTCGTATTTTCTGGTCACTTCCCAGCACCGCCTGCCGGAGATCCGTAAGGCCGGCTATCTATATCTACTGGTTGCCCACTTGGGAGCCGCAGCGATCGTGCTTAGCTTCGGTGTACTGCAAGGTGGCAGCTGGCAGTTCACGTTTGAAGCCATGCGTGCCGCGCAACTGAGCCCAGTATCGGCAAGCGTGGTTTTCTTTCTGTCGCTGTTCGGCTTCGGCGCCAAAGCGGGCATCGTGCCGCTGCATGTATGGCTGCCGGAGGCGCATCCGGCTGCGCCCTCTCCGGTCTCGGCGCTCATGAGCGGGGTCATGCTAGAGATCGCGGTGTACGGCCTGCTGCGTATGAATCTGGATCTGCTGCACGGACAGGTCTGGTGGTGGGGCTTGGTCACGTTGGGATTGGGGCTGCTCACGGCGCTTTATGGGGTGCTATTTGCCGCGGTTCAAACCGATATGAAGCGGCTGCTGGCGTATTCCTCCATTGAGAACATCGGCATCATCTTTGTCGGCCTGGGGCTCACGCTCATATTCCGGGCATTTCACTTGCCGGCTTTTGCCGCGCTGGCGCTGGCCGCAACGCTTTACCACTGTCTGAATCATGCTTTCGCCAAAAGCCTGCTGTTTCTGGGAACCGGATCCGTGCTGCATGCCACCGGGGAGCGCAACCTGGGGCGTCTCGGCGGCTTGATTCACCGCATGCCCTGGGTCGCATGGCTGGCATTGGTGGGAACCCTGGCCATCGCCGGAATACCGCCGTTCAATGGTTTCGTATCGGAGTGGCTGCTATTGCAGTCCTTCCTGTTTACACCCTCCATACCCCATGAGTTCATCAATATGTTGCTGCCGCTCGGAGCTGCGGGCTTGACGCTGGCCGCCGCCTTGGCCGCCTATTTGATGGTGAAGTTTTACGGAATCATCTTTCTAGGCCAGCCGCGCGAGGCAAAACTCGCACAAGCGCACGACTGCGGATGGCTTGAACGTATCGGTCTCCTGTGGCTGGCCGCGGGTTGCGTGCTGCTTGGCATTTTTCCCGCCCAAGTATTGGCCTTAATCAGTCACGCAACCCTGGAGTTGCTGCATGCCACGACGGCACCACCACTTTGGCACGGATTGCTGTTTGCGCCTGTCAGCCCGGAACGCGCCGCTTATAGCCCCGCCCTGTTCTTGTTCGGCATCGCTGCCCTTGTCTGTTTGGCCATGTTTATCGTGCGGATTGCTTACCACGGCCGCATCCGCCGTGCGCATCCCTGGGGATGCGGCGGTTTTGCGTTAACGCCGAGAATGCAGGATACGAGCGAGGGTTTTGGCCAGCCCATCCGGCAGATTTTTGAACCGTTCTTCAGCATGCGCCGCGAGCTTCCGTCCCCTTTCGATGCTGCGCCGCATTATCGGGTGCAAATCGAAGACCGGCTCTGGCGCTGGCTGTATGTACCGGTTGTATCGATGGTACAGCGCATTGCGCGCGCTACGGGAGCGATCCAGCGCGGCCGCATCTCGTCTTATCTGCTTTACAGTTTTGTCACCCTGCTGGTACTGCTGATATGGGTACTGTGACGTTAACCGCGGTGCTGGCGCAAGGTACGGCGACCGTGATGGCGGTTCTCGCGGCGCCGCTGCTGCTCGGCTGGCTTAATCAGTGCCGCGCTTGGCTGCAAAACCGCAGCGGGCCGGGATTACTACAACCCTATCGTCAAATACGCAAGCTGTTTCACAAAGACGCCGTGATTGCGTCCAATGCCTCGCCGTTATTCCGGCTGGTTCCCTACGTGGAACTCGCATCCATGGCCCTGGCGGCCGCCATCATCCCCACGCTTTGGACGAGACTGCCTTTCGCAATCGCCGCCGACAGCATCGCGTTGGTCGGACTGTTCGCGATGTCACGGTTGTTTCTGGCGCTGGCTGCCATGGACATCGGCACTGCATTCGGTTCGCTGGGCGCCCGCCGCGAGATGCTGGTGGGGTTCCTGGCGGAGCCCGCACTGCTCATGGTGTTTTTCACCACCTCGCTGATTGCCCACAGCACCTCGCTGCCCACCATCGCCGATGGATTCGCCCACCAGCCCTTTGTGCTGTATCCGAGCCTGGCTTTTGCCTGCGTTGCCTTTCTCATGGTGCTGCTCGCGGAAAACGCCCGCATCCCGGTGGATAATCCAACAACTCACCTGGAATTGACCATGATCCACGAAGCCACGGTGCTGGAATATTCCGCCCGGCATCTGGCCCTGATCGAGTGGTCCGCGGCGCTGAAACTGTTTAATTACGTGTGCATCGGGCTGGCGCTGTTTCTTCCCTGGGGGCTGGCGGAAAGGCCCACGGATCCCACCGGCCTGCTGCTGGCGGTACCGGCGCTGTTGCTCAAGCTCGCGGTGACGGGCTCGGGTCTTGCGCTGATCGAGACACTAAACGCCAAGATGCGCATCTTCCGCGCGCCCGAATTCCTAGCCACGGCCTTTCTGCTAGCCATGCTCGGCCTGCTGGTACGGCTGCTGCTCGGGAGTTGATGGCGTGACCAACCTGCCTCTGGAGCTCATCAATACCTGCGCAGCCCTGCTGCTGCTCTTGTCATTCGCAATGTTGTCACAACGACGTGTCCTCACGCAGGTGGATCTGTACGCCGCCCAGGGATTGGTGCTGGGGGTATCGATCTTGATTACGGCCTGGAACACCCATCAGCCGCATTTGTACTATTCCGCCGGCCTGACTCTGCTGCTCAAGGTCCTGGTGCTGCCCTTTATCCTGCACCGGCTGATCCGCCGGCTGGATGCCATCTGGGAAACTGAGACGCTGCTTAACATGCCTAGCGTGCTGCTGATCGGCCTGCTGCTTGTGATGTTCGCTTTCGTCCTGGCGCAACCGATCTCGGAACTCGCCACCACGCTGACCCGCGGCACGCTCGGTATCGCACTCGCAGTCGTGATGCTGGCATTCCTGATGATGATTACGCGCCGCAAGGCCGTGACCCAGGTAGTGGGGTTCCTGGCAATGGAAAACGGACTGCTGTTTGCCGCCGCCAGCACCACCTACGGCATGCCAATGGTGGTGGAGCTCGGCGTTGGACTGGATGTGCTGGTGGGCATGTTCATTCTGGGCATCTTCCTGTTCCACATCCGTGAACAGTTCGAAAGCCTCGACCTCTCGCACCTGGAGTCCCTCAAGGAAGACTGAAATGGCGATGCTGCTGTTACTTGCAATCCCTCTGGCGGGGGCATTGTTCCTGGGCTTAACCGGTAACCGGCGCTGGGCGCCAGAGGGCAATGCCCTGATCAGTGCTGCCACCCTGGTTGCCGCCATTTGGCTCACGGGGAGTGTGGACGCAAAAGGCACTGTATTTTTTCTGGGGGGGCAATTCTTCGTGGACTCCTTCAGCGTGTTTCTGGTGGCGCTCACGGCTCTCATCGGGTTTACCACCGCACTGTTTTCGCGCTCCTACATGCGAGTGGAAGTGCAACATGCACGCATCGGTGGCGGGCGGATGCGCCTTTACCTGGGTCTGTATCAACTATTCATCTTCACCATGCTGCTAGCGCTCACCAGCAACAACCTGGGCATTCTGTGGGTGGCCATGGAGGGGGCCACATTGGCCACCGTGCTCCTGGTTTCCCTGTACCACACGGCCGCGGGCATCGAAGCCGCATGGAAATACTTCATCTTGTGCGGCGTGGGTATCGCGCTGGCGCTGTTCGGAACTGTGCTGATGTACTTTGCCGCCAGCAAACTGCTCGGCAGCCAGGGCACCAACGCATTGCTGTGGACCCAGCTTGAGCAGGTCCGTGGCCAGCTCGACGCCAGAGTGCTGTCGCTCGCCTTCGTGTTTCTATTGGTCGGGTACGGCACCAAGGTCGGCCTCGCCCCGTTGCACAACTGGCTGCCGGACGCGCATGCCGAAGGTCCGGCGCCGGTCTCCGCCGTGCTATCGGGTCTGCTGCTGAATGTGGCCTTGTACGCAGTAGTCCGCTGTAAGGTGCTGGTCGCGGGTGCGGCACACTCGGCACTCGCTGGCAACCTGATGATGGGTTTCGGGTTATTGACGATGACACTTGCAGCCTTTCTCTTATGGAGGCAAAAGGATATCAAGCGGTTATTTGCCTATTCGTCAGTGGAACATATGGGAATCGCCACCTTTGCTTTCGGAATGGGCGGGCCGGTGGCCAATTTCGCAGCGCTCCTGCACATGACCGTGCATTCCCTGACCAAGTCCTCGCTGTTTTTCACAGCCGGCGAAGCGGCGCAGAAAACCGGCACGCAGCTCATGGAGAAAATCCGCAGCCTGCTCACCCTGAGTCCGTCAACCGGCTGGGCACTCATGCTCGGGACATTGGCCATCCTTGGCATGCCTCCCTTCGGCGTATTCACCAGCGAGTTCCTGATCCTGATAACCGCCGTGCGGGATCATCCCTGGTCAACCCCGTTCCTATTGCTTGCCTTGGCAGTGGCATTCAGCGCGATATTTTTCCGCGTGCAGGCCATGGTATTTGGTGAATCGCCACCGTCACAACTATCTCCCCGTTCGTCACTGGTGCCAACCTTTGTCCATCTGGGCTTGGTGCTGATGCTCGGAGTCTACATCCCTCTGCATCTTGCACAGTGGTATAACGCCGCGGCACAGCTTCTCGGTTAACCTCATGAAGCAGAGTCAAACAGGGATCTCCATACAGCCGCTCCCGGGCGCGGCAGCTGTGCGGTATGCATGCGTCAGTGCTACAGACCTGCGTAAGATATGTGAGGAGACTGGTGCTGCAAAAGGCACATTGCAGTCAATCTGGGCGTGCGATGAGCGTGACCGCGATGGGGGTTTTCGGCTTTGGGTTGCCCTGGCCGATTCATACGGTCTGTTATTGCTGGAATTGCCCATGACTGCAGAAAATCCAGAATATCCTGATGTTTCCGATCTGTTTCCGGCAGCCGTGCGGTTACAACGGGCAAATCGAGATCTTTTTGGTGTACGGGTAAACGGCGGCGATTACCGCCCCTGGCTGCGACATGCTGCATGGCCGGAAGACGTATTTCCGCTACGTCGGGATCATCCCGCCGACACGGTCTATCCCGAAGAAGCTGACCGCTACCCATTCGTGCGCGTCACGGGAGAAGGTGTGCACGAAATCGCTGTGGGTCCGGTACATGCGGGCACCATCGAACCTGGTCACTTCCGCTTCTCTGTGGTGGGGGAGAAGGTGCTGCGCCTCGAAGAACGGTTAGGCTACGTTCACAAAGGCATCGAGAAGCGCTTTGAATCATTTGCGATATTCGAAGGTCAGCGCTTGGCAGCGCGGGTTTCCGGCGACACCGCCGTTGCCTTTTCTTGGGCCTATTGCATGGCACTCGAAGGGTTATGCGGGACTTTGCCAAATCAACGCGCTCTCTGGCTGCGCGCCCTTCTCCTCGAGCGGGAACGCCTGGCCAATCATCTCGGTGACCTGGGTGCGCTAGGCAATGACGCTGGGTTTGCCATGGGTCTCGTGCAGTTCTCGCGGCTTAAGGAAGATCTGCTGCGCACGAACGCCCGCATATTCGGTGCGCGTTACCCAATGGATGCCGTACTCCCGGGCGGTGTGGCTGTGGACTTGTCAAATTCGGGACGGCGGGAACTGCTGAACGCACTTACGCCACTGGAAAATGAAATCGCCGTTCTGCAGGGGATCTATGCCGACCATTCAGGATTGCAGGACCGGTTCGTAGGTACCGGACGCATCACGTCCGCGCTCGCTGTGCAACTGGGTCTTCAAGGACTCGCTGGCCGCGCCAGTGGACAAGCTGGTGACCTACGGTGCGACCATCCTTGCGCTCCATATGATCAGCTTGGTGTCCGGCGAGTCATACTCACGGCAGGAGATGTGGCTGCGCGAGTTGCGGTGCGATTCGCAGAAGCCCAGGAGAGCATGCGTCTTTGCCGGCTGATCCTGGAGGGTCTTCCATCGGGCGAGCTTCTGGTTCCGTTGCAGGAGCCGGCCATTAATAGACCGGGGATCGGCTGGGTCGAGGGCTGGCGCGGACCGGTGATGGTATTTCTCCAGGCCACGAGTGACGGACGCATACGCCGCTGCCATCCTCACGATCCTTCCTGGCAAAACTGGCCGGTCTTGGAACACGCGATCATCGGGAACATCGTTCCGGATTTCCCATTGATCAATAAATCATTCAACCTGTCCTACAGCGGTGTGGATCTATAAAGGAATTCCCAAACAATGTTCCGCACTATAAAACAGATTGCACGCGTGGGGATCATTACTGAAACCGCAAAGCTATCTGGCGCAACCCTTAAACATTACACAACCTTACAGAGGGATATCTATTCGGTATTCGGCAGGGCACTCGGTGTGCGGCACGTAGACGCGGGATCCTGCAATGGCTGCGAACTTGAAATCCACGCACTCAATAATGCCTATTACAACCTCGAAGGTTTAGGCATCCGCTTCGTCGCCAGTCCGCGCCAGGCCGATCTGCTTCTTGTCACCGGGCCGGTATCACGCAATATGCTGGCTGCATTGCACCAAACCCATGATGCCATGCCAGAACCAAAATGGGTGGTGGCTGTGGGCGCCTGCGGGATTGATGGCGGTATCTTCGGCCGCAACTATGCAAGCGCCGGGGGTGTTGATGCTGTTATCCCGGTGGACGCCTGGGTGCCAGGCTGCCCGCCGCAGCCTGAAGCCATACTAGAGGGAATCCTGGCCGCCCTGGTAAAACCAAATGCGCATACGGGTTGATTTGATAATGGACCATATCGGCTTGGCCTCAGGCTGAGCAAACTACCGATCAGCATGACGTTCGATTCCGCCCAGACAAACGCAGACCATTCTGCAATGGCTTCACACACAGTCTGTTGAAATAATTTAAGGTGGTGGCCAGGGGCGGAATCGAACCACCGACACGCGGATTTTCAGTCCGCTGCTCTACCAACTGAGCTACCTGGCCAGAATTGATTACTGGGAAAACGGAACTACGAGGGGCGTTATTAGACCGGCCTGCCGCTGCCGGGTCAAGGGTCCGCGAGGATTTTGACAGAGTTGCATTGGACGACTAGGCTTCAGTGACGCCCCTCGCCGATGCATGGATTTATGCATATTGTCCCAGACTCACAGCCGCTGCAGGCCGAGGACACGCCCACGCTGGCGGACCGCTACCGGGCGGTGCGCGAACTGAGCGTGGATTTGTGCCGGACGCTGACTCCCGAAGATTTCACGGTGCAGAGCATGCCGGATGCCAGCCCGGCGAAATGGCACCTGGCCCACACCAGCTGGTTTTTTGAGCAATTTCTGCTGCAGCCTTATCTCAAGGACTATCGGCCGTTCCATCCACAGTTCAATTTTCTGTTCAACTCCTACTATTACTCCATGGGCGGCATGCATCCGCGGTCACAGCGCGGCCTGATCACCCGCCCCGGTACCGCCCAGGTTATGGAATACCGTGCCCACGTGGATCGGCACATGCGGAAATTGCTTAAGTCAGGCGCAGAGGTAGCGGAACTGGCGTTTTTGACCAGCCTTGGTCTGAACCACGAACAGCAGCATCAGGAACTGCTGCTCATGGACATCAAGCACCTGTTCTCCTGCAATCCGCTCAAACCCGCCTGGCGCGAACTGCCTTTAGTCGCGGACACCACAGCCGCACAGCTGAAATTCATCTCCCGTCCAGAAGCAATGTCCAAAATTGGCCATGACGGCAAAGGGTTTGCCTTTGACAATGAAACCCCGCGACACCGGGTTTTCATCCAGGCCTACAGCCTGGCGAACCGCCTGACTACCAATGCCGAATATCTGGAATTCATCCGTGCCGGCGGTTACATAACCTCCTCCCTGTGGCTTGCTGACGGCTGGGCCACAATCCAGCGCGAAGCTTGGAATCGCCCGCTGTACTGGCATCAGGACCTGGATCGGGAATTCACCCTGGCTGGCGAGCGAGAAATTGTTTGGCACGCGCCGGTGTGTCATTTGAGCTTTTACGAGGCCGATGCCTTCGCCCGCTGGGCCGACGCGCGCCTGCCCACGGAAGCGGAATGGGAAAGTTTCGCCGCCGACCAGCCGCTGGCGGGTAACTTCCTGGATAGCGGCGACTTCCAGCCGCTGCCCGCGGCAGTCGGAGCCAGCCAGCTTTTCGGCGATGTTTGGGAATGGACAGCCAGCAGCTATGCGCCCTACCCGGGATTCAAGCCGCTGGCCGGTTCCCTGGGCGAATACAACGGCAAGTTCATGTCCAGTCAGGTGATATTGCGCGGCGGTTGCTGCGTCACGCCACACGGACATGTACGCGCCAGTTACCGCAACTTCTTTTATCCACAGCAGCGCTGGCAATTCGCCGGCATACGGCTCGCTCGGGATAAATGATATGCAGACCGTACAGCACTTATCCGTTACCCTGCATGACTATCATCCGCGCACTGCGGACATGCGCGAGGAAGTGCTTGCCGGCCTGCGCGAGCGACAAAAGACGCTGCCTTGCAAGTATTTCTATGATCAACGAGGTTCGCAGCTATTCGACGCTATCTGTGAACTGCCCGAGTATTACCCCACACGCATCGAACTCGGCATCATGGAAACATACGCCGAAGGCATAGCTGCAGCCCTGGGACCGCGGGTGCTACTGGTGGAACCGGGCAGCGGCAGCAGCCTCAAGACCCGCTTGTTGCTTGATCACCTGGTTGAGCCGCGCGCTTATATGCCGGTGGATATCTCCCGTACACATCTGCTAACCGCCGCCGAGCGCCTGAGCCGTCTCTACCCGGAGCTCGAGGTGCTGCCGGTATGCGCGGACTTCAGCCAGCCATTCGCCGTCCCCGAGCCAAAACGGCATGCTGCCCGCAGCATTGTCTATTTTCCAGGTTCTACCATCGGTAATTTTGAGCCAAATGCGGCAATTGCACTACTTGCTCAATTACGGCGACTCGCAGGAAGAAAAGGCGGGCTGCTTATCGGCGTGGATTTACGCAAGAATCGAAAAGTGCTGGAGTGCGCCTACAATGACGCTGCCGGTGTGACCGCGGCCTTCAACTTAAACCTGCTGCAGCGCATAAACCGTGAGCTGCGTGGGGATTTCGACGCCAGCCGCTTCATGCACCGGGCGGTGTATAAAGAAGTGCAAGGGCGGATCGAAATGCATCTTGTCAGTCGCGAAAACCATTCAGTGACGGTGGCTGGCGAAAATTTTCACTTCAGGGAAAACGAGTTCATCGTCACCGAATACAGCTACAAGCATACTCTGCCGGGCTTTGCCGCGTTGGCTGCCAAAGCGGGATTCGCTGTGGAACAGGTATGGACCGATGACCGGCGCTGGTTCAGCCTGCAGTATCTGAGCGTTTGCTGAAACCCGCGTCGGCAGTTACCCGGCAATTGCTTCAGGTCTGGGGCGGAACATAACCCTCAGGCCGCTGCGACTCGCCCGTAAACAGGAATTTTTCCATCTCTTGCATGAGAAATTTGCGCGCCTTGGGGTCCAGCGCCGACAGGCGGTATTCGTTGATCAGCATGGTCTGGTGCTGTAGCCATTGCTGCCACGCCTGGCGGGAGACCTGCTCATAAATGCGCTGGCCCAGTCCCCCGGGCCAGGGCGGGCGCTCCAGGCCTTCCAGCTCCTTATCCAGCAAAATGCAGTGAACCATGCGTGTCATGACGCGATTCTCCGGCTTGCTTGTGCAGTGCTGCCAGCAGCTTTTTGACAGGCGCCGCCAGCCCGATACGGGCCGGCGAATTGAAGTCATACCAGACGCGTGCGGCATTATCCTCGATGCACGCGGGCTCCGGAACCTCCAGCCGCAGCGGCTGTATGTCCAGATGGAAATGCGTGAAACTGTGGCGTAGCACCGGCCATGCCGACTGCATCTGCGGTGACACTTGCAGGTGCATGCGGCACCAATCTGTGGCGTCACGATCCGCAGGCAATTCCGGGAATCCCCACAACCCGCCCCACACCCCGGCCGGCGGCCGCTTTTCCAGCAGCACCCGGTGTTTGCAGGTGATCAGCAGCAGCCGGGCCTGCCGCAACGGCAAGTTCTTTCGCGGACGCGGAGCCGGAAAACGGGACACCATACCCCGCCGGCGTGCAATGCAGATTGCCGCCAGCGGGCAGGCCGGGCACTGCGGCCTTAAACGTGTACATACGGTGGCGCCCAGATCCATGATGGCCTGGGTATAGGAGGCAAGGTTTTTTGCCGGTGTGTGCCGCTCCGCCAGCGCCCAAAGTTTTTTAGACACGGCGGCGCTGCCCGCCCAGCCTCTGACCGCGTGCACTCGTGCCAACACCCGCTTTACGTTGCCGTCGAGAATTGCATGGCGTTCGCCAAACGCGAGCGCCAGGATGGCGGCTGCGGTTGAACGTCCGATGCCCGGCAAGGCAGCCAGCAGAGCAATATCCCGCGGAAACACGCCGGCATGCTGGTCGCGGATGCGCTGTGCCGTACGCTGCAAATTGCGCGCGCGCGCGTAATAGCCCAGTCCCGACCAAAGATGCAGCACTTCATCCGGGTCAGCGGCGGCCAGCGACTCTACATCAGGAAAGCGTGTTAGGAACCGCTGGTAATAGGGAATGACGCTGGACACCCGGGTTTGCTGCAGCATGATTTCCGATATCCACACGCGGTATGGTGTGCGCCGTTGCTGCCACGGCAGATCATGGCGGCCGTGGCCGCGATGCCAGCGCAGCAGGCGCTTTGCCAGTGCTAGCTCAGCAGGTCGCGGCATGCTTGGCAGCGATGACCAGCGGCGGTAAATGAGCACGTTCGCGCGCCAGCTTTTCCAGACCTGCGGCCATCTTCCTGCCCTGCTCCCCTAAAGCGCTTTCCACCAGCGGCGGACCGATGAGCGGCGGAATCCAAAAATCCGGTTGCACCGTAACCTGCCAGTGCAGTCGCGTGCCGCCTTTCTGCGTGTCCAGATGCCACGAGGACGACCCCATGGTCACATCGCTTTTCCCGGGTATGGCTTCGGCAATCAAATCCTGAGACGTCAATTCCACCACCCGCTGGGTCTGGCGGATACTGTGACAGAAAAACAGCACGCAGCCGTGGCTTTTGACGAACACTATATAAGTATGCGCATCCAGCTGCTGCAGCAGGTGGCTTTGCCGGATCACGCCGCCGATACGGTTGAGATGATTGAAATCGGTTAATACCTGGTACACCTGAGGCAGCGGGGCCTCCAGATAGACGTCGGCGCTCACCTGATAGCGCCCGTCGTGGTATCTGACATGCAGTGAGTTGAAATGCACGGCCCGGGCATTGCCAGCCAGCAATGTCATGGCCAGCAGCGTTGTAATTGCACACCATGTGCGCCGCTCGCAAATCACACGCACAGGCCGGTACTCATCCCGGTGGATGCAACGCTTCCTGCAGCTTTTGTTTTAGTTTGGACTTGAGTTCGGTCTTTTTCTTGTTGACCTGTTCCTGCATGCGCGCGCGCAGCGCTGCGCCGATGTCCGGCCGTACGCTCATATTGTTCAAGGTGCCGGTGATCTTCAGCGGGATGCTGTGTCCGACAAGACCACTGAGATCGGTTTTGCCGCCCAGCCTGGGCGTGCCCGTAATACGCGCCTTGAGGGTGTAATCCAGGGTAAGTTCCGCCAGATCCAGCTTGCCGGCGCCGCTGAGGTCCATGAACGGCAGACGGGCGATGAAATCCCGGTTATCCAGCACCCCGTTGCGGATCACGGCGCTGCCGCGCATGTCGGCGAATTCGGTGCGCGCCGGCGCGGGCGGCGGGGGTGGAAGCTGTTTCGCCAGCGCATCGGCGCGCGCCACCGCATCCCAGATATTGATGCCCTCGATGGCACCGTTTTTTAAATCAAAATTCATGCGGCCCTGCAGGGTATGCCGGAGCTCGCTCACCGTAGGCCCGAGTGCCCGGGTCGCGATATGCATGTCGGCGACACCGCTCAGTCGTTTGAGCTTGAACAGATCCTGGATTAAACCGGCGCTCTGCAGGCCGCGCAAGCTGAGATCTTCCGTGACGATCGGCGTGTCGCTGCTGGCGTCGATCTGCGCTGTGCCGGTGAGCATTCCGCCATACAGCTGGATTGCCAGGGGATTGATGCGCACCAGGCCTTTATGCGCGCTGATGCCCACATTCAGGCTGCTGGAATGCACATTCAGCAGCGTGAACTGGCCGATGTTCAGACTGCCGTCCACATTCAGGTTGCGCAGCGTGCGCACTGGGATGCTGATCTTGTTGATGTCGGTGGTTTCACGCGGCTGGCCTGGGGTGGCGGCTTTCTGCGGGGGCAAGTAGCGGTCGGCGTCAAGCTGGTCGATGTTGAGACTGAATGTCAACGCACGGGTGCTGAAATCCTTGATCGCAGCGCTGCCGGTGAGGGTGGAGTCGTCCACCTTGAAATTGAGATTCTGCAGGCTTACGGAAGCGGGCGTGGCGATGAAATTCAATGATCCGGAGGCCTGGCCCAGAGCCTGGGGATCGCGGGTATCGGCGTATTGCCCGTGGCCCAAGGCTTGCAATACCTGGCGTGGCGAGAAACTTGACAGTTTAAGGCTGCCGTTGAAATGTGGCTGCTTCAGCAGGCCCTGGCCCTCCATGTCAGCCTGCAGCTTGAGTCCATACATGCTGGCGGACAGGCCGTTCAATGCCAGCGTACCCACATCCATGTTCAAGGCCGCCTGCTGCCACAGCAGTTCAGCATTCAGCTTGCCGCCGGGGACCGCGTCGCCGTCGGCGTTCACATCCAGCCTGGCATTACTTACCGTGTAAATCTTTTTACCCAGATCCGCAGTTAATGTGCCTTTGAACGAAGCATGTCCGTTGAGCGACGGATTGGTGCCGGCAAAATCAAAATCCGTACTCAGACGCAGCGGGATGCCGGAAGCAAATGCGCCCATGTCCATGGAAAAGTTGCTGATGGTGTACTGTTGGTGCATCTGGGCATCGTTCCAGCGCAATCCACTGTCGCTGATTTTCAGGCCCTGGATGTGGAGGTTTTCCAGGCTGCTGGATGTTCCGCCCTGTTGCGTCGGAGTTGACGATTGCTGGCTTTTGAGATGGTTAAGAATGTCCTGCCAGTTGTTGCGGCCATCCGCGTTGCGCTCAAGATCAAGATCCACGCCCACTAACTTGATGTTTCCCACCTGGATGTGACCGCGCAGCAGCGGCCAGAAACGCACGTGCACATCGGTTTCGTTGACACTGGCAAAAGGCGTGGCCCCGAAACCGCTGGCATTGCTAAGGCTCATGTTGCCGATCTGGGCGCCCAGCCAGGGGAAAATGGATAGCTTGATGTCGCCGCTGATGCTGAGTTCCCTGCCGGTCTTATCCTGCACCAGCTTGGCGATACGCGGTTTCAGATCATTGGGGGTGAAAATGAACGGCAGGACAATAGCGGTGATGATGATCAGCGCAAGCAGGATGGCAAGGCTGATGGCGATGATTTTTAGCGGCTTGCGCCGTTTGGCGACAAGTTTCGACGAGCTTGCGTCCGGCTTGATCGGCATGGCAACACCTGTAGTCGACTATAAACATTCAGGATGGGCGGTGCCCATCTTTCCTACAGTTTGAACTGCCGCAGCGGCGAAGTCACCACCCGCCGGTGCCTGCCGCTATCCGCCCTACTTTAAGACCGGCTTCACCTGGCCGGCTGGCTGCGGCGATTTGGCGCGGTGAAGAGTTGAACCAGGGGGCAACTGGAGCGGGTGATGGGAATCGAACCCACGTTAGCAGCTTGGGAAGCTGCAGTTCTACCATTGAACTACACCCGCTGGCGGCGCCCATTCTAGCCGCGACACCCTGCCTGTCAAACGGCCTGCGTCAAGCGCATGAGTGGGGTAAAA
Source organism: Gammaproteobacteria bacterium (assembly GCA_028870845.1). GTDB lineage: Bacteria > Pseudomonadota > Gammaproteobacteria > Natronospirales > REEB76 > REEB76. Next base: position 69,301 of record JAGWOR010000004.1, read on the forward strand.
TTCCATGCTGACAAGCAGCTTAGTTGCGCGTACCCATGCAGATCACTGTGAACGGCAAACCCGCGGTGTTGCCCGAGAGCTCCACCGCACAGGAACTGATCCAACGGCTGGAACTTTCTGGCAAACGCATTGCGCTGGAAGTGAACGGCACAATTGTGCCGCGCAGCACTTACCACAGCCATCAATTCCACGAAGGTGACCATGTCGAGGTGGTGCACGCCATTGGCGGCGGGTAAACCGGCGAGCACTGGGTCCAGCAGGGAAAATCAGCCGGATGGAAGGCAAGGTCGAATCATGAATACAGCCATTAAATCTCAGGATCCGTTAGCGGATGTCTTCACCATCGCCGGCCGCAGTTACCGGGCGCGCCTGCTCATCGGCACCGGCAAGTACAAGGATCTGGAGGAAACCCGGCGGGCGGTTGAAGCCAGCGGCGCGGAAATCGTCACCGTCGCCATCCGCCGTACCAACATCGGCCAGCACAAGGATGCGCCGAATCTGCTGGAAGTGCTGCCGCCGGACCGCTACACCATCCTGCCCAATACCGCGGGTTGCTACACTGCCGAGGACGCGGTCCGCACTTGCCGGCTGGCGCGCGAACTGCTCGATGGCCAGGCGCTGGTGAAACTGGAGGTACTGGGTGACGAAAAAACCCTCTACCCCAACGTGACTGAGACCCTGAAGGCCGCCGAAACTCTGGTCGGCGAGGATTTTCAGGTAATGGTTTATACCAGCGACGACCCGTTGATCGCAAAACGACTGGAACAGATCGGCTGCGTTGCAGTCATGCCGTTGGGTGCGCCCATCGGTTCCGGCCTGGGCATCCGCAATCCCTACAATATCCTCAGCATTGTCGAGAATGCCAGCGTGCCCATCCTGGTGGATGCCGGCGTCGGCACCGCCTCGGATGCCGCCATCGCCATGGAGCTGGGTTGCGACGGCGTGCTCATGAACACCGCCGTGGCCCTGGCCCGCAATCCGGTGCTGATGGCAATGGCAATGCAAAAAGCCGTGGCCGCAGGCCGCCAGGCCTACCTGGCCGGACGTATCCCGCGCAAACGTTTCGCTTCCGCATCCTCGCCATTGGACGGGAAATTCTTCTGACCACCGGATCCGCGCCGCAGGCGATGCGTAAAATTCGCAGTTTTGTGCGCCGCGAAGGCCGACTGACGAATGCACAACGCCGCGCACTGCAAAGCCTGCTGCCCAGTTTCGGCCTGGAGACAGTATCCACACCCTGGAACTTCTGCAAGATATTCGGGCGTGAAGCGCCACGCGTCCTGGAGATCGGATTCGGCAACGGTGAGAATCTTCTGGCTCTGGCACAAGCGCATCCGGAACAGGATTTTATCGGCATCGAGGTGCATCGCCCCGGTGTCGGACACTTGTTGAACCGGCTGGCGGCCGCGCAGGTCAGCAACGTGCGCCTGGCCTGTGAAGATGCTCGAGAGGTACTCGAGCGCTGCGTGCCGGACTGCAGCCTGGACGCCATACTGCTGTATTTCCCCGATCCCTGGCCCAAGAAACGGCACCACAAGCGCCGTCTTGTGCAAGCCGATTTTGTGGGGCTGCTGGCCCGCAAGCTGAAAGGCGGCGGCGTGTTTCGCGTCGCCACCGATTGGCCCGACTACGCACAGCACATCGCCCGGCTGATGTCCGCGCGTCCGGAATTCATGGCCAAACCGCCGACCGATTCCGATCCTGACACCGTGGGCCGCAGCCCCACCAGGTTCGAGCGCCGCGGTTTGCACTTGGGGCATAAAGTCAGCGAGCTCTGCTACCGGCGCCGCTGACCGCGCCATTGCAGACGACCAGCGCTTCTTCTAGGCTGTCTGACTCAGGGGAGATAATTGCCCATGGCGGACGCAGAAACCAGCGTGATTTCCTCGCTGCTCGGCTGGACTGGAAGACGCTCGCTCAGAATCGGCGCCTACCTCCTGGACCTGACGAGTTTCATCATCAGTGCACTGCGCGAACGTGGCGACCAGCGCCGTTATTTCAACCGCGCCAACCTCGATACGCTGATGACACAGATCATTTTCACCGGGGTGGACGCCCTACCGGTGGTCACCTTGCTGGCCCTGGCGGTGGGCATCTCCATTACTTCGCAGATTCTGGATCTCGGGCAGGCGCTCGGCAGCGAGCATGACGTGGAACTCATGCTCGTCAAGATCATCGGCACGGAACTTTCACCGTTGCTGACATCAATTGTGATCATTGGGCGATCAGGATCCGCTATAACCGTGGACATGGGACTCATGCAGGTACGCGGTGAGATCGAAGGTTTGATGTTGTTGGGCATCAACATCAATCATTTTTTTGTATCTCCGCGCATACTTGGCGCAGCCATATCGCAGCTGGCGCTGGCCATCTATTTCGCCGCCATTGCCATGTTCGGCGGCGTGCTGCTAGCGGGCCTGATTTTCTCCACCCAATACAGCCACGAAGTGATGCGGCTGATCGCGGTGGTACAACCTTCCCAGTTCCTGATATTTGTGCTCAAAAACCTGCTGTTTGGCATGATCATCGCCGGCACCGCGTGTTTCCATGGACTGCGCGTGCATACTTCGCCCACCGAATTGCCACAGCAAACCCAGCGTGCCATTGTCACCAGCCTGGTACTGGTGTTCCTGGTGGATGGACTGCTGGCCATCATCACCCAATGAACGCTCAAGCAATACTGCAAGCCGAGAAGCTGCGCATATCCAACGGCGAAGGCGAGCCATGCGCCTGTAGTCTGGACCTGGAAATCCCTGCAGCACGACTGGTGGCGCTGGTAGGACCCGCTGGTGCGGGCAAGTCTACCTGGCTGCGAACATTGGCCGCGGTGGACCCGCCTGCCGGAGGCAGGCTGAGCATACTCGGTGAAGACGCCTCCAATCTGAATGAAACCCGCTGGCGGCAACTTCGCTGCCGCGCCGCATTCGTGACCATGGGGGCACCATTGCTGTCGGTGGTGGACGGACTCACCAATCTCATGCTCCCGGCCCTGTACCACCGCACCGGCAACGCCGAACAGGTACGGGCGCAGGCCGAGGAAATCCTGGATTTCCTCGGCTATGCCGGCGACACCCACACCCTGCCCGCCTACCTGAACCAGCACCAGCGTCTCTTGATTGCCATCGGCCGCTGTCTCATGCTGGCACCCCAATTGATGTTTCTGGACGAGCCTTTCTACATGACCGACGACGCCAGCCGACGCAACGAATCCGGTATGTATCGGCGCCTAGCCCAGGAGCGCGGCATGGCGATCCTGGTGGCCACCCATAATCTGGGGTTCGTCAAGCGCTTTGCTGATCAAATCGTGTTTGTTCAGAAACACTGCATCTGGAAATTCGAGAACTGGCAGGCGTTCGCGGCCTCGCCGGTTGCCGAAGTGCGCGCATTTTTGGATGCCGCGGCGTAGGGAGTGCATAAAAAATGACTGAAAAGCAAACCGGGGCGCGCACGCATTACATCCATCATCTTTCGTATACGGCGCGCGAACGTCTGACTGGTGCGTTCGTGCTCATTGCCCTAGCGCTGTTGTTTTCCGCCCTGGCATTCAACCAGCAGACCGAGCGCTTTTTTGCCCGTAAGTTCACACTGCATACCTACCTGCGCGACGCCCTGGGTGTGAGCATTGGTACACCGGTTACCGCCTCCGGACTTTTTGTCGGCACAGTGAGCAGCATCAGCATCACGCCCGACAACCGTATCGCCATCACACTGCGAATCATGGAAAAAGACCATAAACTCATCCGTGAGGATTCACGCGCAGCCTTGAGCAAACTGTCGCTGCTGGGAAACGCCGCGATTGAAATAACCGCGGGTTCCCCCGACAAACCTTTGATGCCGGACGGCGCCACCATCCCGCTGGCGGAACCACTGTCCGTGGACCAGATTATGGCGGAAGTGGCGCCGGTGCTTGAGCATGTGAAAGACACCCTGTCCAAGATCAACGCGGTGAGCAGCCAAATTGATCCACGGGAAGTCGGCCAAGTGGTGCGCAATCTGGCCTTGGTGAGCGGCAATCTCAATGCCATCAGCCACCAGCTCGCCTCCGGCCAGGGTACCGCCGGCAAGCTGCTGTACGACAAAGCAACCGCCGCCAACGTCAGCGATGCAGTGCAGGCGCTGGCGGGCACCTTGAAAGACACGCAAACCAGCTTGAAAACCATGCAGCCCTTGCTGTCCAATGCCAGCACCGCATCCGCCGACTTGCCGGCGCTCATTGCACAAAGCCGCAAGCTGATTACCCAGCTGAATACCACCATCGGCACCGTGAACTACCAGTTGCAGGCGCTGCCTGACATGGTTATGCGCACCCGCCAGATCCTCGATAACACGGATCAGACACTGCAGGCCATCCAGAATACCTGGCCGATCTCATCCTCGGTACCCAAACCGTCCATTCAGGTCATCACGCCGGTGCAACCACCCAATGATTGACGCCAGACAGATTCGGCCGCGCCCGGCAGAACCGGTAGCGGCTCGGGCCAAGCGTGCTGGCATGCTTGCGGCCTTGATGCTGGCCGTGCTGCTGCCAGGCTGCGGCAGCCGCCCAGTACGCCAACCGGCAGTGGTGGTAAACAGCAATGCCGACATGGCACTCGGCATGCGCGCATACCAGGACGATAATTATTCGGAAGCGCGCAACTACTTCTCGCGCGCGCTGGCTCAATACCGCAGCGTGGATGAGCGCAGCGGAGAACTGTATGCCCTCATTGACCTGGCGGACAGCGCGCTCGGCCAGGGTGATTTTGCCGCGGCCCGCAGTTACCTGGCTGCAACCGATGCCATCACAAATGCACAACAGCATGCGGACCTGAAAGCACGCGTCGGCTTGCTGCAGGCCTACGCCGACCTCCAGGCCGGCGACGATCAAAAGGCGGTCGCGCAGCTGGACGCCTTGTTAAACACACCAAACCTGCCTGCCAATATCAGTAAGGCGGCGCTGTTCGCCCGCACCCAGGGGGCATTTGACCTGAAAGCGGCCGATGCCAATGAATGGATGGGTAAACTGGGCACGGCGCTGGCAAACAACCCCGACACTCTCAGCAAAGCGCGCTATCAGCGGCTTCAGGCATTGGCAGCTCAAACCGGAGGCGATGACCATCAAGCAACCCAATTGTACGCAGCCGCCCTGGACGCCTATCGTGGCATTTATTACCGTCCTGGAATCGCCGCCACACTCGAGGAATGGGCCGGGTTGAATATGCGCCAAAAGGATTGGACCGGTGCCCGCGGACATTTACAGCGCGCCCTCGATGTCCGGCTTTCCATGTATGACCGAACCCATTCGATCCGCGACCTGGACAACCTGGCGCTGGTGGACTCAGCACTTGGCGCCCAAAGCGCTGCGAAACAAGCAGCGCAACTGGCTGAATACCTCCGAAATGGCGGCAACCCCGGGCAACTGCCGGCGCTGAATAATCAGCCAGGAAACTGATGTTTATCTCAGTAAGCCAGCGCGAACTCCGTCAATCACAAATTGCACCGCCAGGGCCGCGAGAATTACCCCCAGCAGGCGTCCCACCACGTTGGCGCCGGTTTCACCCAATAACTTCATCAAACGTGCGGCCAGCAACAGGCACGCTAAAGTTACCGCCAGCACCAGCAGCAGCACCGTAAGCATGCCGGCAAAAACCAGCGGCTGCCCGCGGGCCTCGCTCACCATCAGCAGGATGGTGGCCAGCGCACCGGGACCGGCGATCAGCGGAAAAGCCAGCGGGAACACCGAGATATCCTCCTTGTAGCGCGCCTCGGCCTCTTCCCGGGTGGTGGCGGAACGGCCACCGGACTGGCGTGCGAACACCATGTCGATGGCGATCAGAAACAGCAGCACCCCGCCGGCGATCTTGAAAGCCGGGATGGTGATGCCCAAAGCCTTGAGCAGCCAATCGCCGATAAATGCAAACAGCAGCAGGATCAGGGCCGCAAGCGCCGTGCCTTTGATGGCCATGCGCCGCCGGTGGACCAGGCTGCTGCCACTGGTCAAGGCGCCGAACATGGGCGTGACACCGATGGGATCCACCACCACGAACAGCACAATGAACATGTTGACCAGTTTTTCCAGCATCGTTGCCAGTTACGTATGCCAAATTATGAAGATTTACACATGACTAGCTTATCAAGCTGGACTCATTCTTAAAATGCGACTTAGCCCACAAGCGAAGTTGCATTTGTCACATTTTCCCACTTGCTTTGCAGCAATTCTGGTTTTATAACATAGGCGCCGGTAACCAATGATTGCTGCGGCGCTATGCAAGCACTGTGCCATGGACAATGAACCATTAAAACCAAACGTTGGGGAATGGTACGCCAACACACAGGGCGTAACCTTCGAGGTGGTTGCCGTGGATGACGAAGACGGTAGCATCGGCGTGCAATATTTCGATGGCACCCTCGAAGAACTGGATACGGATGCCTGGCAGGAGCTGCGGGCCAGGCCGGTAGACCCGCCGGAAGACTGGTCAGGGTCGCTGGACATGGAGCGCGAGGATTACGGCGTAGACCTGGACGAGGAACGCCATGAGATGTGGGCGAATCCACTCGATCAATTGGACCGCTGATCCTGATAGAAACTGATTAAGCCCTAGTCTCACTGCTGAAAAACGCCACCACCATACCGTCTTCCACCGCGATTTTTACCGACTGCAATGAACGGCCGGGGCAAGGTCCGGCCACACACAACCCGGTCGCCGGGTTGAACAGCGCACCGTGCGCGGAACACATGATCAGCGATTTGTCGCGTGTCAGGAAAGCATCCGGTTTCCAGTTGAGGAAATTGCCGGCATGCGGGCAGACATTATGGTATGCGTGCAAGGCACCAGCATGTCGCACCAGGAAACATTCGTCCGGGAAGCGCGCGCCCGGTGGAGAAAACCCCAGAGCCCCCGGGTCCGGAATATCCGCCAGCGGGCAGATGACGTGGCGTAAGGTTTGCGGCGGACTCATACGTAGCGGGGTACTTTGCACGCTTTTGAGATTTCTTTTATCGTCATTGTTCCAATCCGCGTGGTCAATCTATGTTTGCTACCCCTGACGAAGCCGAAGCCGCATTTTACACGGCCTTTGCCGATACCAATGTGGAAGCCATGATGAAAGTCTGGTTGGCAAGTGAATCGGTCATCTGCGTGCATCCGGTGGGGCCGAAAGTCACCGGACATGAGGCGGTGCGCGCCGCATGGGCCGAGATGTTCCGCGAAGGCACCAGCTTGCGGTTCCGGCTGGCCGAAATCAGCCGTACCCAGGATGCCCTGCTGGCAGTACACGTGCTCAATGAATACATCAGCGTGCCCGGAGAAACTACCGAGCGCCACCCCATGGTGGCCACCAACATCTACCAGCTTACCCAGGACGGCTGGCGCATGATTCTGCACCATGCCTCACCCATCGCCGTGCAGAACCCCATGCAAAAGCCGACAGGCCGCTTGCACTAGGCATTTGCATCAGGCGGTTTGCGGGGCATTGCGGTATTCAACTTCATCGATGCGCCTGCGCAGTAACACCAGCAATGCCAGTCCCGGCAATGCCAGCAACGTGCTCACGATAAACAGCGCGCTCCAGCCGGAGTATTGCACCAGATAACCGGCGGGCGGCCCCAGGAACACCCGGGAGATGGAATCCAGCGTAGACAGCAATGCGAACTGGAAAGCGGTATAGCGGTGATCGCAAAGCGCCATGAGGTAGGCGATGAACGCCGCGGTACCCATGCCCCAAGCGAGATTCTGCACACCCACTGCTAACACCATGCCCAGATAACTGTGACCGGCTTTGGACAATGCCAGGAACGCCAGGATCGAAGCTGCCTGCAGAATACCGAAGTAAAACAGCGCGCGGTACAGCGACAGGCGTGCCATGAATATACCGCCAAGAAAAATGCCCACGATGGTGGCAGCGATGCCAAAACCCTTGTTGACTACGCCCACGTCGGTGGCGGTGAAATGCAGCCCCTCTATGAGAAAAGCATTGGTTAGCTGGCCTGAGAACCAATCGCCGAATTTGTACAGCACCACCAGCAGCAGCAGCCAAACGGCGCCACGCCTGGTTATCAGTTCCTGCAGTGGCGTAACTACCGCATCAACCAGGGTGCGTGGAGCCAGCACTTCTTGTTCCGCTTCCGGTCCCGCAAAGGTGGGTAGCGTGGCGGCCAGCATCAGCAGCGCCATTAAAAAATAACTATTCCGCCAGCCGATGCGGTCTGAAAGGATCAGCACTACTGCGCCGGCCACGATCATGGCAAGGCGGTAGCCGCCGGCCTGAACCGCGGCTCCCAAACCGCGTTCCGCGGGACGCAAGATGTCGGTGAAATAGGCGTTATAGACGATGTCCTGGGAAGCGGATGCAAACGCCAGCGCGAACGCCAGAATAGCCATGCGCCACAGGTGATTCAGCGGATCGGTGACCGCCATGCCCGCCAATATCAACGCCAATAACAGCTGGGTGAGCAGGATCCAGCCACGGCGCCTGCCCAGAAACGGCGGCACATAGCGGTCCATAAATGGTGCCCACAGGAACTTAAGTGAGTACGGCAGACCCACCAGCGTAAACAGTCCGATGGTCGAGATATTCACGTGCAGTGTCGCCATCCACGCCTGCAGGGTGCTGCCGGACAGTGCCAGAGGCAGGCCCGATGAAAAACCCAGCAGCAGAGTGATGCCTATGCGTCGATTCCAGCAGGTGCGCATCAGTGACGCAAGCGCATTCAACTTGGGCGCGGGTGTTGGCGATGGACTGGTCACAGGCTGCAGTCGTAATCCATGATCAGCGGTGCATGATCGGAAAACCGCTGGTCTTTGTAGATCTGGGCTTTTTTTACTGCATGCCTGAGACCGGGCGTGATGATCTGGTAATCAATGCGCCAGCCGACGTTCTTGGCCCAGGCCTGACCGCGGTTTGACCACCAGGTGTACTGTTCCGGACGCGGGTCGATGCTGCGGAAGCCATCAACAAAACCCGCCGGTCCCAGCAGCTCGTCCATCCAGGCACGCTCGTGGGGCAGGAATCCGGAATTTTTCTGGTTGCCCTTCCAGTTCTTCAGGTCAATCTCCTTGTGGGCGATATTCCAGTCGCCGCACAGGATGTATTCACGCTTCCTGCGGCGCAGGGATTTCAGATATGGCATGAAGGCTTTCAGGAAACGATCCTTGGAAGCCTGACGTTCCGGTCCGGCAGAACCGGATGGCAGATACAGGGATACCACCGACAGATGCTGGAAACGCGCTTCCAGATAACGTCCCTCGCTGTCGAATTCCTTCACCCCGAAGCCGGTAATCACTTCCTGTGGCTCGGTGCGCGCGAACAATGCGGTGCCCGCATAGCCTTTTTTCTTGGCATCGAAATAGAAACAATGATGCTCGTCGGGCCGATACGCCGCATCGCTGAGCTGGCCTTCCTGAGCCTTGGTTTCCTGCAGGCAAATCACGTCGGCACGCTGGTGGGGCAGCCACTCGAACAGGCCTTTGCGCGCTGCAGAGCGGATGCCGTTGGCATTGAGACTGATGATGCGCATGCACACCTCGACGAAAATTTAACCAAACTCACGCTCAACAACCGCTAACCCCCGAGCAATCCATGGGTCCGCGCCGTAACGAAGCGTGTATCATACTCGAGCATCCCATCGGTTACGGAACCCAGGCATGCGTGATTACCAGCGCCAATTCCTGGAACTCGCCCTCGAGCGCGGCGTCCTGCGTTTTGGTGATTTCACCCTCAAATCCGGACGCAAAAGCCCGTATTTTTTCAATGCCGGATTGTTCAACAGCGGCGCTTCCCTGGCTGCGCTCGGCCGTTGCTACGCCCGCACCATCGTAGACGCCGGCTTCCGGTTCGACATGCTGTTCGGGCCCGCTTATAAAGGCATTCCGCTGGTGGCGGCGACCGCCACCGCCCTGGCCGAGCATCATGGTCTCGACCTGCCCTGGTGTTTCAATCGCAAGGAAGCCAAGGACCACGGCGAAGGCGGGCAGCTGGTGGGTGCGCCGCTGCAAGGGCGGGTGTTGATCGTGGACGACGTCATTACCGCAGGCACCGCCATGCGTGAATCGCTGTCCATAATTCGTGCTGCCGGCGCCCACCCCGTGGGCGTGGTGATCGCCCTCGACCGCCAGGAACGCGGTCAGGGAACAAAATCCGCGATCCAGGAGCTGCGGGATGCAGAAACGCTGGAAGTGGCCTGCATCGTGCGGCTTGACGATGTCATCGGCTGGCTGCAGACACGCCCGGAGATGGGGGCAGTGCTTGCACGATTGGATTCCTATCGCCAGCAATTCGGCGCCTGAAACCGCCGGCTGGCGGGCCGGTGATATACTTTTAAGCCTTAAATCACGGCATATACGGCGGCAACCCGATGAAACCACTCAATTTTTCACTGATTTTCTGCGCACTGCTTGCAGCGTGCCTGATGTCGGGTGCGCAGGCAGCGGGGGAGAAAGGCCAGACACTCTATAAATGGGTGGACAAGAACGGCGTGGTGCACTACGGCCAAAGTGTGCCGCCGGAATACGCCAACCAGCAATTACAGGTGCTGAACAACCAGGGCGTCACCGTTCAGACCATCGCCGCCCCCAAGACCGCCGAGGAACTTGCCAAGGAAAAACAGGACAAACTGGAAGCCGCGGCCAAAGCCAAGCAGCTGAAAGAACAGCATGAAAACGACCAGATGCTGCTGGACACCTATACCTCGGTGAGCGACATCGAGCGCGACCGCAACAGCCGGCTGAGCGCCATCGATGCGCAAATCAAATTCATCAATAATTCCATCACCGGTCTGCAGGGCGCACTGATCGGCTATAAAAACCAGGAAGATAAGTTTGCCAAACAACACAAACCAGTACCCGCGTACCTGCAGAAGGACATGCAGAATACCCGGGAACAGCTGGAGACCAACCAGAAATACCTGCTTGAGCAGCAGCAGAACGAGCAACAAGTAAAAGCCAGGTACAGCGGCTACATCAAGCGCTATCAGCAGCTGACAGGCCAGAATTCCCCCGGCGGCGGTAACTAATACAGCCTGCTGTTTCAGTACCCAAGTCCTGGTTCCAGGCAGGTTGGCTAACCACTGCCTGAATGACCAAAACCGCCGGCGCCGCGCGCGCTGGCATCAAACTCGGTAACCACCTCGAAGCCGGCGCGCACTACCGGCACGATCACCATCTGCGCGATGCGCTCCCCGGGCTGGATGGTGAACTCGCTGCGGCCGCGGTTCCAGCAGGAAACCATCACCTCGCCCTGGTAATCCGAATCGATCAGGCCCACCAGATTGCCCAGCACAATGCCGTGTTTGTGGCCAAGACCGGATCGCGGCAACAACATGGCGGCATAACCATGGTCTTCAATATGGATGGCTATACCGGAAGGAATCAGCGCAGTATCACCGGGTTTCAGCAGCAACGGATCCTTGAGACAGGCGCGCAAATCCATCCCGGCGGATCCCGCAGTGGCGTATTGCGGCAGGGGAAACTGCGCGCCAATCCGCGCATCCAGAATTTTCACTTTAATTGTGCGCATCGCGCGGCTCCCGGCAGCAGCGAACAAGAAATCAAAACTCGTCAGCGATGATTCGCGTAACGCTCGGCGATCAGCCTGACCAGCTGGCGTGCCAGCACCAGCTTTTGTGCCGTGCCAAGTTCAGCCATTCCGCCTTTCCAGTACACGGACAAGGCATTTTCCTGGCTTTCGAAACCACGGCCCGGACCCACCCAATTTGCGGCAATCATGTCCAAATGTTTGGCTGTCAGCTTGGCACGTGCATTTTCGGCAAGTCTTTCAGTTTCGGCGGCGAATCCCACGGTGAACGGCCGCGGTTTGCTCGCCGCCACCTGCGCCAGGATATCCGGGGTTCGCGCCAGTTTCAGCTCCAGACTGTCACTGCGTTTCTTGATTTTGTCGCGCGCCACACGCACCGGCGCGTAGTCGGAAACCGCCGCGGCAGCGATGAAAATCTGCATGCTTTCCAATTCATCCATGACCGCAGCACGCATTTGTGCGGCGGTTTCCACATCCACGCGCCGCACATCCCGGGGTGTGGCCAGGGCTACCGGACCGCTTACCAGCGTGACCTCGGCACCGGCCTCGGCGGCGGCGCGCGCGACGGCAAAACCCATCTTGCCGGAACTGCGATTGCTCACATAACGCACTGGATCCAGCGGCTCACGCGTCGGACCGGCAGTTACCATCACCTTCACCCCCTTGAGTACGGCATCGCCTTCGTCCTTAAGGGCGGCGACGATCTCAGCGGGTTCCAGCATGCGCCCCATGCCAGTCTCACCCTCCGCCAGTGCGCCCGAAACCGGTCCCAACAGGCGCACACCGCGCTGCCTGAGCAGGCGAAGGTTTTCCTGGGTTGCGGCGTTTTCCCACATCAGCCAATTCATGGCCGGGGCCGCAACAATCGGTGCCTCGGTTGCCAGACACAGGGTGGTCAGCAGGTCATCGGCATGGCCGTGGGCCAAACGCGCCAGGAAACTTGCCGTGGCCGGAGCCACCAGTACCAGTTGCGCCCAGCGCGCCAGTTCGATGTGCCCCATGGCATGTTCCGCCTGCATGTCCCACAGATCGGTGCGCACACTGCGGCCGGAAAGTGTCTGGAACGTCAATGGCGTGACAAAACGCTGCGCCCCCTGGGTCATAACCACCTGTACCTGGGCGCCGGTCTCCATCAGACGCCGAACCAGGTCCGGAGACTTGCAAGCGGCAATGCCGCCAGTGATACCCAGCAGGATGCGTTTACCGGCCGATAGCATGCCAGTGACTCAAAAAAAGGGCATACAGGTTACTCCACAGCAGTACCTGGACCAAGCAACCAGGGCCTTTGTTACACTGCCCGCATGAGTACGCCGGAAACCTGGTTTAAACAAGGTGAATCGCTGCTGGCCGCCAACCAATATGGCAGCACTGGATTCAGCCAGGGCCTTGAACTGCTCAAAAAATCGGCGGCCGCTGGATTTATCGATGCGCAAGTGACGCTCGGACACGTGCATGCACAGGTGCACTTGCTGCCCAACGCCTTCCAGGAAGCTGCCCGCTGGTACCAACTTGCGGCCGAACGCGGCCATCCCATGGCCCAGGACCGGCTCGCGGATCTTTTCATGCTCGGCCGGGGGGTTTCGCAAAGCGACGCACAGGCATTCGCCTGGTATGCGCGTACCGCCGCCCAGGCATACGCCATGGCGCAGTGCAACCTCGCGTACATGCACTCGCAAGGCCTGGGCACACCAGTGGACCAGGAGGCGGCCACCAGCATGTTCTTGCGAGCCGCCGCCCAGGGCGAAGCGCGCGCCTACTTCAACCTGGGATTGAGGTACTACGTCGGGCTGGGAGCGCTGGCAGGTCCGGTGCACGCCTGCGCCTGGATGAGCAATGCCGCACGGCTGAATTACCCGACTGCCAGAACCGAGCTCGAAAGCATGCGTGCCAGTCTGAATGATGCGCAGCGTGTCCAGGCACGCGAGCTCGCGGCGCTTATCGAAGCCAACTTCGAGGCTCTGCAATACCGGCTCGGCCGCACACCCGGCGCCACGTCGTCGATTGAAACCTACCGGCAAACCGTGGAAGAGAATTTTGCTTCCTTGGCGGTGCCTGAACTCGCGCTCGATGCGGCCAAACGCCTGCATGGCGCAGGCCGGAATAATTCAAAGGACGCGGCTCAACCGCAACCTGGACAGCCGGACACCGTCAACCAACAACCGCGAATTTTCACGCTGATGGAATTCGTCTCCAAAGCCGAAGCTGCACACCTCATGGCGCTGGCGCTGCTGAACATGAAATCCTCGGCGGAAACCGTGCGCGACCAGCTGTCACAGGAACATACCGCATTCACCGGTCACTCCGCCAACTTTCATCTGGTGTTCTGCGATGCCGTGGTGCGCAATCTGGAACGCCGCATCGCCTCAGCATTCAATCTGCCGGTGGAACACGTTGAACCCATCTCGGTCCTCCGCTATCAGCATTCACACCAATATGCAGCGCATGTGGATTATTTTGACGAGGCACGCCTGGAATATAACCGCCGCATCGGAGACAAATCCGGACAGCGCATCGCCTCTTTCCTGGTCTATCTGCAGGCCCCGGAAGCCGGCGGCCAGACCCATTACCTGAAGCTCAAGCTCAAGGTCGAGGGCAAACCACGCATGGCGCTATGCCATTTCAACCTGACGTCCGAAGGTGCCACCGATCCCATGACGCTGCATACCGGCGAACCGGTGATTGCCGGCGAGAAATGGCTGGCACGCACCACCTTGAGGGAAAAACCGTTTTTCTAACCTCCACGGCTGTGCGCCCGGCTGCGGCTAGTGCTTTTCCCCTTGCAGATGCACACGTGCGAATTTGCGTTTCCCCACCTGTAGAACATAAGTCCTTCCGCATTCCAGCCGCAGGCCCCGGTCCGAAACCTTCTCGCCATCAATGCGTGCACCTCCCTGGTCAAGTAGCCGTTGGGCCTCGGATGCACTACTGGTGAGACGGCACTGCCTGAGCACATGGACCAATGATGCGCCGCCGCCGGTGCACGCTATTTGAAATTCAGGCATGTCCTCGGGCAGCGTGCCTTTCTGGAAACGGGCGATAAAATCTTCATGGGCTTTTTTTGCCGCTGGTGCAGCGTGAAAGCGTGTCACGATCTCTTCCGCCAGCAGGAACTTGATGTCCCGCGGGTTTGCGCCCTCTTGGACCTGACGCTTGAATTTGCTGATATCGCTGGCTGGCCGGAAACTCAGTAATTCGAAATAACGCCACATGAGCTCGTCTGACACGGACATGAGCTTGCCGAACATTTCCGCAGGCGCCTCGTTGATGCCAATGTAGTTGCCCAGCGATTTGGACATTTTCTGCACGCCATCCAGGCCTTCGAGAATCGGCATGGTGATTACAATCTGTGGTTTCTGCCGGTAGTGCTCCTGAAGCTGGCGGCCCACCAGCAGATTGAACTTCTGATCGGTGCCCCCGAGTTCCACGTCCGCCTCCAACGCCACTGAGTCGTAACCTTGCACCAGTGGATACAGCAATTCATGGATGGCGATGGGTTGGCCACCGGCGTAGCGCTTGCTGAAGTCGTCCCGTTCCAGCATGCGCGCCACGGTGTGCAGGGCGGCGAGCCGTACCAGCCCGGCAGCGCCCAGCTTCTCCATCCAGCGGGAATTGAATTCAATGCGTGTCGACGCCGGATCCAGGATCTTGAAGATTTGTTCCCGGTAGGTTTGTGCGTTTTGTGCGATCTCCTCCGGGGTCAAGGGTTTGCGGGTGACGTTCCTGCCGCTGGGATCACCGATCATGCCGGTGAAATCGCCGATCAGGAAAATCGCCTGATGGCCGAGAATCTGGAACTGGCGCAGTTTGTTGATGAGCACCGTATGGCCCAGATGCAGGTCGGGGGCGGTGGGATCAAATCCCGCCTTGACCCGCAACGGCTTGCCGGATTTAAGACGGGCCTCCAGCTCGGTCTCCAGCAGGATTTCGTCGGCACCCCGGCGGAGTTCCGCCAGTGCCTCGCTAGGCGTCGGCATTCCCAAGACTCCCGAATATTGCAGCTAAAAGCTTAGGTCGTAAGGAGATTTTATGCATATCCCCATGATTTGGCATGGGTTTAGGGTTGACCATCCAGCCCCGTCAAGCTAGTGTTAGCCAGTTTTCAGGCACCGGATGGGGACCGTGACCAGAGCCAAGGATCAAATCCGGGCGGATTATAAGCCAAGCGGCGCCGCCCAAAGTGAGCCTCTGCCCAAGCCACGGGTACGTCGGCAGTTCTGGGTGCTTTTGGCCGTGTCCGTGGTTGCCGGCGTCGCCGTCCAAGTTATCAGCGGCAATGTAAATGCCGGCTATGGCGGCCGTGTACCGGCGATTGCTGCAGCTAGCCTGTCCAGTACATCGCCGGTGGCAATGGCCAGTACCCAGCCGTCCACCACGTCCCCTGCCTCCACTTCCACTTTAGCTGCCAGCACCTCAGCGCTGCCCGCGGCAGTAACCACGGTACTGACCGTGCACCGTGGCGACACCCTAGGCCGCCTTTTCAATAAGGCACATCTGAGCGGCGCTGACATGCGCGCAATCCTGGCTTTGGGCGGCGCTACCAGCCACCTCAAGACAATCCATCCCGGCCAGCAAATCAGCGTGCGTCATGATGACGGCGGGCAAATCCTGGACGTCAGCATGCAGCTGGATGACGATCACAAGCTTGAAGTACTGCGCGACGGCAATGTATACCACGCGAGCGTGGTCAATATTCCCACCGAAATCACCGTGGCTTACGCCCATGGGGTGATCGAGAACTCGCTGTTCGACGCCGCTACACGCGCCGGACTTGCGGATCCGGTGATCATGCAGCTCATCCACCTGTTTAGCTGGGATATCGATTTCAGTCACGAGATCCGCAGCGGTGATACCTTTACGGTCCTGTACCAAAAGATCCATCGTCAGGATCAGCCGGTTATGGACGGCCCGATACTGGCCGCCGAGTTCACTACCCAGGATAAGACCTACCGTATCGCGCGCTTCACCAATCCGGCCGGCCACAGCGGCTATTACACGCCGGATGGCCGCAACATCCGAAAGGAACTGCTGCGTGCGCCAGTAGCCTATACACGCATCAGTTCAGGCTTCAGTTTGCACCGCATGAACCCGGTGCTGCACATCGTGCGCCCGCATTACGGCGTTGACTATGCGGCGCCCATGGGCACACCGATCGTGTCAGCAGGTGACGGCTACATCGTTTTTCGAGGCCGCGAAGAAGGCTTTGGACGCTGCATCATCATCAGGCATGGCGGCGGCTACACCACTTTGTATGCGCATATGTCGCGATTCCGCAGCGGCCTGCATATCGGCAGCCGCGTGAAGCAGGACCAGGTCATCGGATACGTTGGTGAGAGCGGCGAAGCCACCGGCCCTCATCTGCATTACCAGATCATGCTGGATGGCGTTCCACGCAACCCACGTACCGTGAAACTGCCGGGCGCCACCCCGTTGTTGGCAAAATACCGGCCTGAGTTTGATCGCGACTTCAACACATTGCTGGCAGAAATGAGCAATGGCGGGACGATACGTGTAGCCAACGCTGCTGCCAACACCAATGGCACCACCAAGGCTGATACCGCTCACTGAATCCAGCCCGAGCCTTGCAACGTGCGTGACTATTTCATTGGCCTGATGTCCGGTACCAGCAGCGACGGTGTGGATGCTGCGCTGGTGGAATTCTCGCCAGCCCCGCGCCTGCACACCAGCCACTTTTCCCCCTATACAGCTGAACTGCGCGCACATGTGCTAGGGCTGGCAAACGGATGTTATGGCAACGATGCCATCGATGAACTCGGTAAATTAGATGCCGAGTTGGGCGAAACGTTTGCAACGGCTGCATTGACAGTAATACAGGCGTCTAAAATCGAGCGCAGCAAGATCCGGGCTATCGGCAGCCACGGCCAGACCGTGCGCCATCGTCCCGATCCACCCCATGCCTTCACCCTGCAGATCGCCGATCCCAACATCATAGCGGCACGCTGCGGCCTGACTACAGTTGCCGATTTCCGCCGACGCGATGTAGCGTTGGGTGGCCAAGGCGCGCCTCTGGTACCGGCTTTCCACCGCGCGATATTCGCGGATCACAGCGAATCAAGGGTGGTTGCGAACATCGGTGGCATCGCAAATATCACTCTGCTGCCAAAAGCTGACGGAGAAGTAAGCGGTTTTGACACGGGTCCGGGTAACGTGCTCATGGATTTGTGGAGCAACCAGCAGCTTCACCAACCCCATGATGTAAATGGCGAGTTCGCAGCTTCGGGTCGGGTGGATACTGATTTGCTGCAACTATTGCTGGCGGACGAATATTTCCATCGCCCAGCCCCCAAAAGCACCGGCCCCGAGCGTTTCAACCATCACTGGCTCAGCGACAAGCTGGCCGGCAGGAAACTCCCTGCTGCCGATGTCATGGCGACCCTGTGTGAACTCACTGCGCGCTCCATCAGTGATGCGGTTACGCTGCATGCGCCGTCAACCAAGCGACTGCTGATCTGCGGTGGCGGCGTGCATAATCGGCAGTTGCTGCTGCGGCTCGCTGCCCGCCTGCCAGGTCTCAAACTGGAAAGCACCGAGGCCTTTGGAATCCAGCCCGATTGGGTGGAAGCCGTGGCTTTCGCCTGGCTGGCGCGGGAGACCTTGAACGCGCGCCCGGGCAACCTGCCTGCAGTGACCGGCGCCCGAGAACCCGCAGTGCTGGGTGCTGTATACCATGCATGAACGACAACGGGCGCTCTCGCGCCCGTTGTGCATCAAAATCGGTCCGGCACTAAACGCTGAATGACGAGCCGCAGCCGCAGGTAGTGGTGGCATTGGGATTGCGGATCACGAACTGCGCGCCTTCCAGGCCTTCCGTGTAGTCGATTTCCGCACCCGCCAGGTACTGAAAGCTCATGGGGTCCACCAACAGGGTGACTCCCTCGTTGTGCACCTGGGTATCGCCTTCCTCAACGTTCTCATCGAAAGTAAAGCCGTACTGGAATCCGGAGCATCCGCCGCCACTGACAAATACCCGAAGCTTGAGGCCGCTGTTACCCTCCTCATTGATCAGCTGTTTCACCTTATGCGCGGCGGCGCTGGTGAATATCAGTGCGGGGCTTTGCGGGATGATATCCATCGATTAATTCATTGCTGCAGCTGTGAACACATTATACTCCTGTCACTCACTCGCATTCCTAGGGCTGACCGGCGTATTGTTGTCAGTAGCCTTTTGGTGACTGATCGCCAGCACCGGGCCGGCGGGTTTATGCACCATTTTGCCATCCACAGTAGCGCCAACCGTCATTTCTATAAGGTTGTAATGGACATCGCCGGTAATCCGGGCTTCAGCGCCTAATTCAAGGCGTTGCGCGGCGTATACGTCCCCCTCAACGGTACCGTTGATGGTTACATGCGGCACGCGTATCTCACCCCTGACAATACCGTGCTGGCTGAGGCTGAGCATGGACTCAGGTTCACTGCCCGCACTGATGTTACCGTTTACCTTGCCATCCACATGCAATCCACCGCTGAAATTCAGATCGCCGTTGATCTCGGTTTTGCGGCCAACCAGGGTATCAATACGCGCGGCCGGACGCTGATTTTTGCCACTGAACATCTTGCTCACCTCCTAACCGAATACGTTTTGCCAGGTAAAATTCTGCTGCACTGAAGGATGTCCGTTCTCCAGAATCGTGACTTCCACTCTGCCGGGTGTAAAACCATTGGGAAAAATCGCGTCACCTTCCAGATTTTCGAAATACTGGAAAGCAAAATCCAACGACGCTTTACCCTTGGGGGCGATGTCATGAGCATCCAGAATCACCGGCTTGCCCTGTTCGGCGCCATATATCTTCATCTCCACGCTGCCGGTCACCCGAAACTCCTTGGTACGCACCTGAATCAGCACCAAATGATAGTGATACAGACGCGGTGCCCCGCCACTGGTGAATTTCAGGCTCTGTACTCGCAATCCCTGCTCGCCGGTAACCGGCGAAACAATGCCCTTATAGAATGCCAATTCTTCCTGCAGGTTCAGTAATTTCGATTGCTGTGTTTCCAGATTGCGCTGTATCTGCTGATACGACATATGATCCACGTCGCGTTCGCGCTGTAAAGTAATGATTTGCTCTTGCAATTGAGCATTCTTTTGATCAAGCGCTTTGACACTATCCTGCAGTTTGGCAGCTGCCTGCCGGTCATAGCCGGCACGAGACTCTCCGTAAAAATATGCGGCAGTTATCAGAAAAATTGCAGCGGCAAATATGATACCGGTACCCAACCAGACTTGGTGGGGTCGGTGATGTTTGACCACTAGTTTTTTGGCCATCTAGACTCGGAATCCGGGATGAGTGAGAGCGGTCGCTATGTTACCCGCTGACCGTGGATTAAACTACCTCGCCAGGGAAATGATGTTGCCATTCCAGGCAAACAATTTGACGATAATTGACGCTCAGGCCATTGAAACCGGCATTCCAATATACGCCCCAGAATGATCATCAGAAAATATCTGAATTCTAAATTCAAATTTCCTGAGAGGAGATAATCTCATGCTCTGGATACTGGCGTTCCATATCATATTCATGGTCACCTGGTTCGCCGGGCTTTTCTATCTGCCCAGGCTGTTTGTGTACCATGCCGAAGCACACGATGAAACCGGAGTCCGGCGCTTCGAGATCATGGAACGCCGGTTGTTCACGATCATGACTATTGGTGCTTGTGGAACAGTAGCTTTTGGCTTGTGGCTGCTGTTTGAATGGTGGTGGCCGGCGCCGCCCTGGCTACGCCTGAAGCTGGTGTGCGTGGCCATGCTGCTGCTCTACCACTTGTACTGCTGGAAATTCATGTGGAACTTCGCGCACAACCGGAACCGCCACCCGGCAAAATTCTATCGCTGGTTCAATGAAGCCCCAGGATTGTTGCTGGTGATTATCGTGGTCCTGGTGGTGGTGAAACCAGCGTTGTAAGCCGGTTGCATGATTGCCCTCCTGACAGGGCCCAGGCGCTTTATAAAGCGGCTTAATACAAGCGCATCCGCAACTCCTCCGCAATTCAGAATGCACGCCGCACCACGGCAGGCGCGGTATTAAAGGCCTGCAATCTTGTTGCAGTCATCTGTTCGCCTGAGATTTCCAGCAAACCCCTATCCCGCAAGTTGATCTGACTTATAAATGAGAATGATTATCATTGACATTCATGCCAAGATCACTATACTGAATTAGTCAGATGAGAATTAATCTCATTTATGGGTGAATAGAGTGTTTCATGCTGTAACCCAGGCGAATGAATTACCACAGGATATTCATGAAGTTACGATTTGCGGCATCCATGTTGTTGGGCTTCTGCAGCCTGTCACCAGTGCTGGCCGCTACCCCAGCAGTCGAACTGGTAATTCAGCACCAGCAGTTCGCGGTTCAGGAGCTGCCCATACAGGCCAATACCAAGATCCGGCTGGTAATCATCAATCACGATGACCTGCCGGCGGAGTTCGAGAGTTACGATCTTTCGCGTGAGGTGGTGGTGCCCGGTCACAGCTCGGTGACCATCTATATCGGGCCCCTGGATCCGGGGCGTTACAGGTTTTTTAATGATTTCAATCATGCCGCCCAGGGCTGGGTGGTGGTGGCAACACCCAACACCGGTCATTAACGCCATGCTGCCCACCGCCATCATCGTATTTCGCGAGGTCCTGGAAGCAGCGCTGGTGATCGCCATTGTCATGGGCGCCAGCCGCGGTGTGGCACAGCGCAGCTTGTGGGTGGCGGGCGGCATTGTCATGGGTCTGTCGGCCGCCAGTGTGGTGGCCATGTTCGCCGATGCGATCGCCAATGCATTTTCCGGCACCGGTCAGGCTCTGCTGAATGCGGTTATCTTGCTGGCGGCCGTGGTGATGCTGGCCTGGCACAACATCTGGATGAGTGCCCACGGGCGCAAAATGGCCCAGCAACTGAAAGCAGTTGGCGCAGCAGTCCAAACCGGCAATAAAACCCTTATGGCATTGTCGATCGTGTGTTTTGCGGCGGTAATGCGCGAAGGTTCCGAGCTGGTGTTGTTCCTATGGGCTATTGTCGCCAGTGGTGGGCGCGAAACCGGAATGATCGCGGGTGGTTTCGCCGGTCTGGCAGCCGGGGTACTGGCAGGAGGCTTGCTTTACCGCAGTCTGCTGTTTATACCTGTGCGTTATTTCTTCGCGGTCACCGGCTGGCTGATTTTGTTGCTGACGGCCGGACTAGCCGCTCAGGCAGCCGGTTTTCTCAACCAGGCGGGATTACTGCCAGCGCTTGGCACCGGATTGTGGAACACCTCACGGATTCTGAGCCAGGAAAGCATGCTGGGCCAGTTGCTGCATATTCTGGTGGGCTACATCGCCCGGCCCTCCGGTATTGAATTGCTGTTTTATGCGGTCACGCTGTTAACGATTTTCACGCTCATGCAGCTGATCAACCGGCAAGCGGCTCGCCACAACGCGGTTGCCCCTGGCCCGCGCCCCGAATCTCAGACGCCCGGCCCCCGAACCTAACCAGTCGGAGAAACCCGTGGGGAACACCCGGGAAACCGCTCGCCCTGATGGGCGAAATACGCAGGTGAATAATTTGCGCAAATTTTCAGCAAGGTTTTATCTGCTGGTTGCGGCCGCCGCCACCCTTGCATACAGACCCGCATGGGCGGATGACTTCATCGTTTATTCACCCTATGTTGTACAAAGCCAGTCGGAAATCGAATTTCGCGGCCATAGCTACCATGACAGTAATCCCTCGGTGGGAGGTGGCTATGAATATCTATTCTCTGTTGCACATGCATTCACTGACTGGTGGAAACCGGAAATCTATTTCGCTGATTACGAATATGCGCCAGGCAGCGGACAGTACCTTAAAGCGCGTGAATTGGAGAACACCTTTCAGCTCACGCCAGCTGGCAAATACTGGGCGGACGCGGGGTTCCTGGCTGCCTATGAATACAGAACCCAGGACGGCAAGCCAAATGCGGTGGAATTTGGCCCGCTGTTGGAAAAACATGCAGGCCGGCTCGTGCAGCGCCTGAACTTCATCTGGGAAAAGGAAGTCGGCTTCAGCGCCAGCCGCAACTATGAGTTTCGCGGAGCTTATAGCCTGAGTTATCAATGGCACCAGGCATTCGCTCCCGGTATCGAGGTCTACTACCGGCCGGCCGATGACGCCCACCAGATCGGCCCGGTGTTTTACGGTGAGCTACCGACCAAGGCGGGCGACGAACTGGAATACAGCGCTGGCGTGGTATTCGGCCTCAATCAAGGCGCATCCAATCAGACATTCGTATTCAGGTTGGAGTATGAGTTTTTTTGATCATTCAGCGGCCAATCCCCGCCCCGATCATTGGAATTACGATCAGCTACAATTGAGGAACCTTTTCAAAGGTTGGTCCCGTTATGCCTTCGCCGAAACCGCTACTGCAAATCCGCCCGGCACGGCCACATGACGCGGCGCTGGCGCTGGCCTTTATCCGCGAACTTGCCGAATACGAAAAACTTAGCCATGAGGTGGTAGCCACAGAGCGGGACATCCAAACCGCCCTGTTCGGCGAAAAGCCTGTTGCTGAATGCTTGATCGCCGAGGTGGGCGGTGTCGCCGTCGGATTCGCGCTGTTCTTCCACAATTTCTCCACTTTTGAAGGCAAACCCGGACTGTACCTGGAAGACCTGTATATAAAACCTGAATACCGCGGCCGCGGTTATGGCAGGAACTTGCTGGCCCATCTCGCCAGGCTGGCAAAGTCGCGCGGCTGTGCACGCTTTGAATGGGCGGTACTGGACTGGAATGCACCGGCGATACGCTTTTATGAAAGCCTGGGGGCAAAAATCATGCAGCAGTGGAAAATCAACCGTCTTACCGGCGAGGATCTGTCGCGACTGGCCGAAGAATCCTCCGCTCAGTGATTTCGGTCTCAAGTACCAGCTTCTGGTAAGCCACCGGGAAAAATCAGCGGCCCTAGCTCCGTAAGCGCCCGGCGATAGACGCGCCGCTTAAAGTAAATGACCTCGCGTACCGGCTGCCAGAATCCCACCCAATCCCAGCTCTCGAATTCCGGCATGTTGCTGTTATCCAGGCGCACGGCACTGTCATCGCCTTTGAAACGCAACAGGTACCATTTTTGCTTCTGGCCTATGCACACCGGTACCAGGTCGTGGCGCCGATAACGAGAGGGCAGGTGGTACCTCAACCAGCGGCGAGTGTTACCAAGAATTTCCACGTGTTCGGAGCCCAGCCCGATTTCCTCGGCTAGTTCACGGTACATGGCCTGTTCAGGCGTTTCATGTTCCTGTATGCCGCCCTGGGGAAACTGCCAGCCGCTCTGGCCCTTACGACGGGCCCAAAACAGCCGGTTTCTGTGGTCGGCAAGAATAATGCCCACATTGGCGCGAAAGCCCTGGGCATCGATCATCCCTCCCGCGATTCCGGTAGCATGTATGCTCATGCATTGAGTGTTTCACAAATCCGCGGCGGGCGGCAATCTTCACAAGTTGTCTCGGCCAAAGTATTTCTTTAACCTGCCTGCCCTGCCTGGTATTACGGAACCGCACGTGCGACTCGCGCTATTTGACCTGGATCACACTTTGCTGGACGGTGACAGCGATGAACTTTGGCATCGGTTTCTTTGCCAACAGGGTGCGCTGGACGACCAGCAATATGCCGTGCAGCGTGCGCGCTTCTCCGAGGATTATCGTCAAGGCAGGCTGCATGTTCCGGATTTCTACCGTTTTGTGCTGCAACCCTTAGCACAAAACCCTCTGCAGCGTTTGCTTGCCTGGCGGCTGCACTACATCGAGGATTATGTGCTGCCGCGCATTACCGGCATGGCTCGCGCACTGCTCGAGCAGCACCGCATAGCCGGCCACACGCTTGTAATAATCACGGCCACTAACCGTTTTATCACCGAACCCATCGCTGTGGAACTCGGTGTCGCGCAGCTGTTGGCAACAGAACCGGAATTCGACGGTGAACGATTCACAGGCCGGGTTCTCGGCATCCCTTGTTTCCGCGAGGGCAAAATCACGCACCTGCGTGCGTGGCTACAACAGACCAATTTGCTGCCGCAGGAAACCTGGTTTTATTCCGACTCACACAATGATCTGCCACTGCTGGAACATGTTGATTATCCGGTGGCAGTGAATGCGGATGAGAAACTGCTCCAGATAGCCAAGCAGCGGGGTTGGCCGTGCCTGAATATTCATCTTGAGACCGCCGCTGGCGCAGCTTGAGCCATGCGTGAACGCCTGCGCCCCTTGCCCCTGCTAAGCATCTTGGTGGTGTTTGCGCTGGTTGCTTTTTGCGCCTCGCTCGCCATCGGCAGCGTGCCTTTGCCGCTGTATGCAGTGCTCAGCGCACTGCGGGGAGGGGCGGATCCGCTAACCCGCGTGCTGGTGCTGGAGCTGCGCCTGCCCCGGGCCGTCACCGCCTTCGCCACAGGCGGACTACTGGCCCTGGCTGGAGCGCTGATGCAGGTGCTGCTGCGAAATCCGCTGGCCGACCCCTACATTCTCGGGGTATCCGGTGGCGCCGCCAGCGGCGCCCTGCTGTCTCTGTTGCTCGGTGCCGCTGGTTTCTGGGTAAGCGGCAGCGCTTTCCTGGGGGCGCTGGTTTCCATGCTGCTGGTATTTGTACTGGCTCATGGTCGCGGCGGCTGGACACCCACGCGCCTGCTGTTAACCGGGATCGTGGTGGCTTTCGGCTGGGGAGCAGCCATTGGCCTGCTGCTGGTACTGTCCAACGATGCCAGCCTGCGCAGCATGCTGTTTTGGCTGATGGGCGATCTTTCCTATCGCAGCAGCAGCTGGCTGCCGCTGGTGGTGCTTTTGGCCGGCCTCGCGGTTTGCATGCCGTTCGCGCGCAACCTGAACGTACTGGCGCGCGGCGAGACGCTGGCCGAATCACTGGGTGTTCCGGTGCGCCCTTACAACATCGCCATTTATATCGCCGCTTCACTGTTCACGGCGGTGGCGGTAACCGAAGCCGGCGCTGTCGGGTTCGTCGGCCTGGTGATACCACATATGCTGCGTTTGGTTTCCGGCAGCGACCACCGCACACTGCTCCCCGGCGCCGCGCTTTTGGGCGGCAGCCTGCTGATGCTCGCTGATACCCTGGCGCGCA
>JAGWOR010000067.1 GCA_028870845.1 Gammaproteobacteria bacterium
CCTTCAGCACAAACGGCCCCGGATGCCAGGTGGTGCCGACTTCGATGGCGGAAGACGTCAGCGTGTTGGTGATGGGGGTGGGTGTGGTGCCGCCGACTCCCGACAGGTCCATGCTGCTGTAGTGGCCAACGATGTAGCCGAGCCAGTCGCCCTGTTCCGCGTGCAAACGCACTTCGACCTGGGGACGGAAATCCACATTGCCCGCGGTGTCGAAGTTGGTGTTGTTTCCGGGCCCGTCCCAGGAGCCGGAGAAAGCACCCATATCCAGGCGCCAGGCCAGCGAATCGGGGGCCGCGGTGTTGAGATCCTGCTCATAGACGATGCCGGGGAAACGCCAGCCGATCATGCCGGTGGCAAACCCCAGCGGGAAGGCGATGTGGGTCAGCGATTCCGGCACACTTTCCAGGGGGAACAACAGATCCCACTGCTGGCCGATGATGACCTTGCTGCCGCTGTCCTTGTTGGCCATGACCATGAATGCCTGGCGCAATCGGGGGGTTTCCTGCTGGGCGCTGAATGCGCCGGTGCCATTGAAGCCGCCGAAGAAATCCCCTTCGATATGGCCGCCGACGGTCCAATCACCCGAATTCGGGCCCGATATGTCGAGCCAGGCGCGTGTGTTCTGCACGCTGATGCCGGAAAGATTGTGATTGTTGCCGGTATTGGGTTCGGGAAACTCTGCATTCTGGCCATTGCCGAAAATGAAATCCTGGTTCTGCCAGAATCCGGAGGTGCTGATAAACCCATGCAGGGTAATACTGACGTCGGAACTGGAGCTTACATTGGAGGTGGTGTCGGCATAACTGCAAGTTGCAACGACACCAAAAAAGATTGCCGCCCATAAAATCAGAATCATTCTAAATTTGTTTGTGCTCATGATGATTACCTCATTCGCAACAGGTTAATTGAACCGCTCGTCGAATCGTTCATGGTCACCTGAACTGCAGGTATCGAGCGTTTCTACTCTAATCCTATAGCCAGTAAATGACCTAGATCAATTACAAACATGGGTAAAAGACCTACATCATGTTGCTTGCAGCGGACATATCTGTAATTACAGCAATTTATGTAAATTGAACATATGTATATACAACCGCGTTCTTGAATTACATAAAAAAATATCAGCCCGGCTTCTGGCGCGGCGCTTTATCTAGCCACTTGCAGACCGGGGTTGCCCAGCATATAAACTCTGCGGCTTTACTTAATACATTATTGGAGGAGCTACCATGGCAGAAGAATCCAAAACTACATTTGCCAATCCCGCCCCCCTCGGCCTGATTGGCTTCGGACTCACCACAGTTATATTGAGTCTAATTAATGCCGGACTGCTGCCCAAGGGCGGTGAACAGGTGGTCATTCCGCTGGCGCTGGCCTACGGCGGCCTGATACAGATCCTGGCGGGATTGCTGGAGTTCCGAACCGGCAACACCTTTGGCCAAGTGGCATTCCTGAGTTATGGTGCATTCTGGTTCTGGTTTGCATTGCTGATCCTGCTGGGTGGGCATGGCGTGCTGGATCTGTCACAGGCGGGCAGCACCATCGCCGTCACCCTCATCGGCTGGGGCGTATTCACGCTCTACATGTGGGTGTCGACGTTCCGCATGACCAAGGCTCTGTGGTGGGTGTTCTTGACCTTGTGGATCACCTTCTTCCTGCTGGGCTTCGGTGCCTTGCTGGGTGTCAGCGGCATTTCGCTGGCCGGCGGCTGGGTCGGTCTGCTCTGCGGCCTGCTGGCCATGTACACCAGCTTCGCGATCGTGACCAACACCTCCTTCGGCAAGACCGTGCTGCCGGTAGGTGCACCTAAAGGTTGAAGTTATCGACTACATTTAAAGAACAGCGGGCGGACGCCAACCGGGGCATCCGCCCGCTGGATCGCAGATTTTTGTTATAACAATACGTACAGCAAGTAAGCGGTTTGCCCAATGATGGACATCCGCGAGGAGTCATCCCATGGCAGACAAATCCAAAACCAGTGAAAACACCGAGGTCAGCGAAGCTCAGATCGCAGTGCACTGGAAGGAAGAAGAATACTTCAAACCCTCGAAAAAATTCACCGAACAGGCCAACGTGCAGGATCCCAAGATCCGCGAACGCTTCAGCCTCAAGCATTTTCCTGATTGCTTCAAGGAATATGCGGACATGCTCACCTGGTTCCAGCCGTATAAAACCGTGCTCGACACCAATAACCCGCCGTTCTGGAAATGGTTCGTGGGCGGCAAGCTCAATGCCAGCTACAACTGCGTGGACCGCCATCTGGCCCAGTATCGGGACAAGGCAGCGCTGATCTTCGTCGGCGAGCCCGAGGAAGACCCGCCGGTGGCGCTCACCTACCAGGAACTCTATATCCGCGTGAATGAAATGGCCGCGCTGCTGCGCGACTACTGCGGCCTCAAGGCCGGCGATCGCGTTACTTTGCATCTGCCCATGACGGTGGAACTGCCCATCACCATGCTGGCCTGCGCGCGGCTGGGGGTGATCCACTCGCAAGTGTTCGGCGGCTTTTCCGGACAGGCCTGCGGCACGCGCATCCAGGATTCCGGCAGTCATGTGCTGATCACCATGGACGCCTACTGGCGCGCCGGCAAGCTGCTGGATCACAAGATCAATGCCGATATCGCGGTGCAGACCGCCAAAGACGAAGGCCAGCCGGTGGACAAAGTGCTGGTCTGGCAGCGTTATCCCGGCAAATACAGCTCGCCTACCCCCATGGTCAAGGGCCGGGATTTCTTCGTCAACGAATTGCTTGCTCAGTACCGGGGTCAGCTTGTGGAGCCCGTACCCATGGATGCCGAGGCGCCGCTGTTCCTGATGTACACCAGCGGCAGCACCGGCAAACCCAAGGGCTGCCAGCACCGTACCGGCGGTTATCTGGCCTACGTGACCGGCACTTGCAAGTACATCCAGGACATCCATCCCTCCGACACCTACTGGTGCATGGCGGATATCGGTTGGATCACCGGACATTCCTACATCGTTTACGGTCCACTGGCGCTGGCCGCCACCAGCGTGATTTACGAGGGCGTACCCACGCATCCCGATGCCGGCCGTCCGTGGCGTATTGCAGTGCGGTTGGGAGTGAATATTTTCCACACCTCACCCACCGCAATCCGCGCGCTGCGCAAATCCGGACCGGACGAGCCGAAGAAATACGCTTACCACTTCAAGCACATGACCACGGTGGGCGAGCCCATCGAACCGGAAGCCTGGCGCTGGTACTACGACGCGGTTGGCAAACGCGAAGCGGTGATCGTGGACACCTGGTGGCAGACCGAGACCGGCGGTTTCCTGTGCAGCACCATACCCGGCATTGATCCCATGAAGCCGGGTAGCGCTGGTCCGGGAGTGCCTGGTATCCATCCGGTCATCTACGATGACAATGGGGAAGAACTGCAAGCCGGGTGTGGACGCGCCGGCAACATCTGTATCCGCAACCCGTGGCCGGGGATCATGCAGACCATCTGGGGCGACCCGGAGCGCTTCGTGAAAACCTACTATTCGCGGTATACCAAAGACCCCAAGAGCAAGGACTGGCATGACTGGCCGTATGTGGCCGGCGATGGCGCCATGCAGGCGGCCGACGGCTATTTCCGCATCCTGGGGCGCATCGACGACGTCATCAATGTTTCCGGCCACCGCCTGGGCACCAAGGAAATTGAATCCGCGTGCCTGACGATCACCGAAGTGGCCGAGGCTGCGGTGGTGCCGGTGGCCGATGACATCAAGGGACGCGTGCCCGAGGTATACATCGCGCTCAAACCCGGATTCGAGGGCTCGCCGGAGGTCATCAACCGCATCATCAAGGCCAACGAGGACATCATCGGCAAATTCGCCCGTCCCAAACACGTGTATATCGTGCCTGACATGCCCAAGACACGCTCCGGCAAGATCATGCGCCGGGTGCTGGCGTCCATATCCAACCGGCGCGATGTGGGTGACGTCACCACTCTGGCGAACCCGGCGGTGGTGGAGGAAATCCGCACGCTGGTGCAGGGCAAGGAAGCCGTGATCAGCAAGGAAGCAGTGCCGGATGACATCGCCAAATTCGGCCAGAACGAGTGACGTCTATCGCGAAGCATAATTCGCACTGACAGGCTGATTGGCTGCAACCATGCTGCGATGCGCTGTTCAGGGCGCATCGCGGATTTTGACCTGCGTCTGATCACATCACCGGCAGCGGCCGGATGATTTAGTAGTCATCCACAAGGAGGTTGTCATGGCCCAATTCACAGTAAATCCAAACCGTTTCGATCCCTACAAGAATTTCAAGTTCCGGGTTAAATGGGATGGCCGCTACGTGGCCGGCGTATCCAGAGTCAGTGGCCTGCGGCGCACCACCGATGTGGTTCTGCACCGGGAAGGCGGCAGCCCGAGCCTGGACCGCCGCTCCCCCGGGATCACCAGCTTCGAATCCATCACCCTGGAGCGCGGCCGCACCCACGATCCGGAGTTCGAAAACTGGGCCAACCTGGTGTGGCGGCTGGGCGCCGGGCTGGGCACGGAGGTGGGTCTTAAAGACTTCCGCAAGGACATGTATATCGAACTTTTGAACGAGGCCGGCCAGCTGGTGATGGCCTTCAAGGTTTTCCGCTGCTGGCCGTCGGAATATGTGGCGCTGGCGGAGCTATGCTCGGAAACCAATATGGTCGCCATCGAGTCCATGACGCTGCAGCACGAGGGCTGGGAACGCGATGCCGCCGTCACCGAGCCGGCGGAACCCGCATAACTACGGATTTAGTGCGTACCGGTTATTCCACGGTCACCG
>JAGWOR010000035.1 GCA_028870845.1 Gammaproteobacteria bacterium
GGTCTCTATGTCATCCAGGAACACATTGCGGCGGGCTGCCGGGACACCGTTCTCGATGGCAATTTGATAAGCGATGCTGTCCGCGGTCGTATAGCTGTCTACAAAATACAGGCTGCCAATGGCATGCAGTGCTTGCATAATCCAGGCTAGATCTCCCGGATGCATGCTGATGAGACTGCCTTCATGGTTGTTGACGCCCACCAGGTGCGGGATGCTGGCCACATCCGAGCGCACCGTATCCTGGATTTCCTGTTGATCCATATTCAGCGTGATACCGCCAGGTCCAAGCGGAGCATCATCAATCGCCTGCATGGGCAGATGCAGCAGCACCTCCTTGCCGTGTGCAAAAGCCTGATCGGCCAACTCCACCGAATACTGCGTGTGCGGCAGTATCGCGCAGGCTACCGGCCCGGGCAGGTTCACGGCGCGCTGACCTTCACTGAGATCGTTGCCCATGTCATCGATGATGATGGCAATAACCGGATGTGCGGGCGGCGCGATCGTACTCCAGGCACGGGCACAGTACAGCAACAGCAAGGCCAGGACGCCTGTCACTTTCCAGGCGTTCTGCCAAAACTTACCTGGCATTCGCAGCCGCCAAACTCAGGCTTTTGAGGATGTTCATTGCCTGATACAACTGAAAATCCTGCTGTGCAAGGTGATCTGAGAACCCTGAAGTCGTGGCGGATTCCGGTGTGGGCGCCGTGTTGGCCAGATGCCCCGCCAGATTCGCCTCGGCCAGTGCTTGCCCGCTGTAGTTGCCGCCGGCGGTGACGCTGAATTCGGGAACCACGATATCAGGTTTGATGCCTTCCGCCTGTATCGAATGCCCGGATGGCGTGTAGTACAGCGAAGTCGTGAGCTTGATGGCGGCACCTTGTGGCAACGGAATCACAGTTTGCACCGAACCCTTGCCAAATGTCCGGGTGCCGATAATCAGTGCACGGTGATTGTCCTGCAGCGCACCTGCATTTATCTCGGCAGCCGAAGCCGTGCCTGCGTTCACCAGCACCACCAGTGGCGCGCCATTCAGGATGTCGCCGGGAGTAGCGCGCCGCACGAAAGTGGAATCCGGAGCTCGGCCTTTTGCCGATACGATGATGCCGCTGTTGAGAAATGCATTGGAAACCTCCACTGCCGCATCCACCAGACCGCCAGGGTTGTTGCGCAGATCCAGTACCAAGCCACTGAGTGGAGCCTGGTTGTGTTTCACTAGTACTTTGACTGCATTGATTACACCGGCAGCGGTATCCTCACTGTATTGGCTGATGCGTATGTACCCATAGCCGGGCTCCAGAAGCCGGCTGCGTACGCTGCTTACATGCACTTCTGAACGCAGCAGCTTGTAAACCAGCGGCTTGCCTACCCCGCTACGCAGGATGGTCAGGGTTGCAGCGGTTCCAGGTTTGCCGCGCATGAGTGCGACCGCCGCATCCAGACTCATGCCGTCCAGACTGGTGCCGTTTATAGCCAGTATCACGTCTCCGCTACGGATTCCGGCCACCGCCGCCGGCGTGCCGTCGATCGGCGAAACCACCACCACAGACCCAGCCTGCTGGGTAACCTCCAAACCCAGGCCGCCGAACTGCCCGGTGGTAATAATCTGCATCTGCTGGTAATCATTCTTGTCAAGGAAAGCGGAATGCGGATCCAGGCCCGCCAGCATGCCGCTGATGGCGTTGTCGATAAGTGTCGTGTCATTCACGGGTTGCACATAGTCTTCCTTGACCAGCTGCATTACATCGGCGAGCAAACGCACCTGCTGCCATGGCAAAGGCGGACGCGTCTGCGCAGCAGGTGCTTCGGTGGGCGCAGCAACCGCCGGCACCATGCAGGCGAAAGCCATGCTCACCAGGCAAACAACTGGAAGTAAGGTTCGGAAATTCGGGGCAGACATGCTGAGCTTCTCCGGACGCAGATTGCGCCCCTCTTGATCGGTCAATCAAGATAGCATGCTCCGCAGCCATCAACTCCGTGGCAGACGCCCATGGCACCAGTCTTGTGGATTGACTGCCTGTTTGCGGTCGCGGATTTCAAAATAAAGCGCGGCTTGGTTCTGACCACCGCTGTCGCCGAGAGTGGCGATGGTCTCGCCCATATGCACCCAGTCCCCCACATGCGCATAGATGCTCTGATTATGTGCATAGATGCTCATGTAACCGCCGCCATGATCGATGATCACCAACAGGCCAAAATGCGGCAGCCAGTCGGCAAACACCACCCGCCCGTAGGAAACGGCATGCACCGGCGTACCCAAGGGTGCAGCGATCAGGTCGCCGCGCGCCCGCAAGCGACCTCCGGACAGCGGTTCACCGAAGCGCTGGATCAGACGCCCGCTGACCGGCCAGGGCATACGTCCACGCAGGCTGGCAAATCGATGCTGTCCTTCCAGATCCGCGGGGATGTCGGCCAGTGTTTGCTGTAAATTTGACAGTAATTGCTCGATCGTCCGGGCGTTATCCCGCATGCGGGCAAGTTTCTGGTTGCGTGACCGGATTGTGGCATTGAGCTGCGAGAGCGTCAGCTTACGGGCAGCACGGCTGTGCTGCAAATCAGCAAGTGCTTGCGTGCGTTCAGCCTGCAAGTTCGTCAGTTTGGTCAATTGCTGCTGGATCTGGGTGTTGATCCTGGCGAGCGCATCCAGCTGGGCGCGCACCGCCTGTATACGTGCCGCCCGCGCCTTGTTGAAATAATCGTAAAACGCCAGCAGGCGGCTGATGGTTGCCGGATCCTGGGCGTTTAACAGCAATTGCAGTTGTGAATCCTGACCTTCCATATATGCGGATCGCATCTGTCTCGCGAGCGCCTGTTTCTGCGCCGACAGCAACTGTTGCTTGTCGGACTGTTCGCGCCGTAAGTCATCGAGACGGGATTGTGCCCGTAAAATCGTCTGACTGAGTGCGCGCAGACTGCCGGCCAAATGCGCGATCTGCTGTTCACTGGTGCGCAGCTGAACCTGCAGTTTGCTGCGCAAGCGGACATCGCTGTCCAGTCTGGACTGTAACTGGGAAATCCTGGTACGCAGCAACTTCAGCTGTGCCTGGCGTGTTGCATCATCTGTGGCAGTGGACCGCACGACCAGACCACAGAACAACAGCGTGAACGCAATGTACGCTGCTGTGCGAACCATGCTGTAAAGGAAGTCAGGCCTGCGCAAAGCCATAGACCGGTTGCTGAGCTGATATGGCGGGATTCCGGCGCATGATTGGCGGAGATTCTAGGTGATTTGGGCGGCTACTCAAAGGTTTGTCACTCTGCTGATATACTATGCGCCCTTCCCAGCATCCACTCGCCTCCATGCCACGTCTGCTTGAATTTTCCGGACACCACCCGTTTCTGATCGCCGCAGCTGTGCTAATCATTCTGCTGTTCCTGGCCGATGAATCGCTGCGCAGGCTTCGCAAGTATCGGGAAGTGGCTCCGGCACAGGGTGTTTTGTTGATCAATAAAGGCGCAGCGGTGGTGGATATCCGCACACCCAAGGAATACAGCGAAGGACATGTTATCGGCGCGCGCAACATTCCGGCCGCGGATCTCGCGGCCAGGATTTCTGAATTGGACAAACACAGGGGCCAGCCGGTTCTTGTTTATTGCGACAGCGGCAACAGCAGCCAGAAAGCTGCAAGTACTCTGGCCAAACACGGATTTGAATCCGTGCACAGCCTCAAGGGCGGCATCCGCAGCTGGCGTAATGAGCAATTTCCAGTGGAACGGGGTTAAAACCGTACCAAACCCATGAAACCTGTCATCATCTACAGCACCCGCATTTGTGGTTATTGCATGCGCGCCAAGGCAGTGTTGCAATCCAAGCATCTGAAATACACAGAGTACCTGGTGGATCTCGACCCTTCCCGGCGCCAGGAAATGGAACAGAAAAGCGGGCGTCGAAGCGTGCCCCAGATTTTCATTGGTGACAATCATGTGGGCGGCTACGAAGAATTGCATGCCCTGGAAATCACAGGCACATTGGACAAAATGCTTGAGGGTTAATACCGGGCACTTATTGTTATCTCCCAAGGACCAGCCATGACCGATATCTCAGTAAAACCCGGCAGCAACAACATGCAGGATGGCAAACAGATCTCCGTGCAGCACATCTACATAAAGGATTGCTCGTTTGAGTCGCCGCGCGCCCCCGCGGTATTTTCAAGTCCGATCGAGCCTGAATTGACAATCAACATGCGCTCCGATACCAAC
Source organism: Gammaproteobacteria bacterium (assembly GCA_028870845.1). Classification (GTDB taxonomy): domain Bacteria; phylum Pseudomonadota; class Gammaproteobacteria; order Natronospirales; family REEB76; genus REEB76. The sequence continues at coordinate 4,198 of JAGWOR010000035.1, forward strand.
AAACTTGAAAATGACAGCTATGAAGTGGTGTTGACCATCACACTAGAAGCGCAGTCGGAGAATCGCAGCATATTCCTGGTGGAAGTGCATCAAGCGGGATTATTTACCATCCGTGGCTTCAGCGATCAGGAGCTTGGCGCCCTGCTAGGCAGTTACTGCCCCAATTTGCTGTTTGCCTACGCCCGCCAGGCGGTATCTGATCTGGCGCAAAAGGGCGGCATGCCGATGGTTCTACTGCAACCGGTGAATTTCGACGCCATTTATCTGCAGAGCATCGCCAAGGCCAATCATCCGTCCGGGGACAGCTTCATCCCGGCCTGAAGGCAGGCACCGGCGTGAACACCGCATCCGCCATCGGCATCCTTGGATCCGGATCCTGGGGCACAGCGCTCGGCATCCTGCTGGCCGGAAACAATAATCGCGTGTATTTGTGGTCAGTGGACCAGACTGAACTGGTGCCGCTGATCGCGGAGCGTGAAAACCGTGCGTTCCTGCCAGGCATCCGTTTCCCGGACAATTTGATCATTGAGCCGCAGCTGGAAAACATCACGGCAGCCGTACGCGACATCCTGGTGGTGGTACCCAGCCATGGGTTCCGCGCCACGCTCGAACTTCTGGCCAAGTGCCAGCCCAAAAACCTGCGTCTCGCCTGGGCCACGAAAGGCTTCGAGCACGACAGCGGCAAGCTTCTGCACCAGGTTGCGACTGAAGAACTAGGCGAACAGCTGCCATTGGCAGTGCTATCCGGCCCTACTTTCGCGCGTGAAGTGGCCGCCGGCATGCCCACGGCGGTAACCATCGCCTCCAACGACGCGGGGTTTGCCGGGCAACTGGCGCAGGCCTTGCATAACCGCAGTTTCCGCGCCTATACCTCGGACGACATGACCGGCGTGGAAGTTGGCGGTGCAGCCAAGAACGTCATTGCCATCGGCTGCGGAATCAGCGATGGGCTGGAATTCGGTGCCAATGCACGGGCGGCACTCATCACCCGGGGTCTGGCGGAAATCACCCGTCTGGGCCTGAAACTGGGCGCACACGCCGAAACCTTCCAGGGGCTGGCCGGGCTGGGCGATCTGGTGCTCACCTGCACCGATAATCAGTCGCGTAATCGCCGCATGGGCCTGGCACTGGCGGCCGGCAGGAACCCGCGTGACATCGAGCATGACATCGGTCAGGTGGTGGAGGGCGTGTATGCCGCCGAGGCGGTGCATCTTCTGGCCAAACGCCTGGGGGTGGAAATGCCGATCACCGAACAGATTTACCACATTCTTTACCGGGGCGTGAGCCCGCGGGCGGCCTTTGAAGCACTTATGGCCCGCGCATTGAAATCAGAAAACTAGGCAGTCAATCGGCCCGATCAGTTACCGCCAGCGAATTCCTGCTGCCGCCAGGCTTCATACAAAACCACCGCAACGGCATTGGATAGATTCAGGCTGCGGTTATGCGGACGCATGGGAATCCGCAGGCGCTGATCTGAAGGCACGGATTCCAACAAACTCTGGGGCAGTCCACGGGTCTCCGGGCCGAACAGAAAAGCGTCACCGTCTGCGAACTTGATGTTTGCATAGCAGTTGTCTGCACGTGTAGAAATCGTGAACATGCGCAGCAACCACTGCTCCCGGTAAAACGCATCCAAATCCGGGTATTCACGCACACATGCCATATCGTGGTAATCGAGACCGGCGCGTTTCACCCGTGCTTCGCTGAGCTCAAAACCGAGCGGATGTATGAGATGCAGCATGGCGCCTGCATTGGCGCACAGGCGTATGATATTGCCGGTATTGGGCGGAATTTCCGGTTGAAACAGGACAACGTGCAGCATTACACAGGGGCGCCTATGGAAGATGCAAACCACATGCTTCCCGAATCTCTGAAAACCAGCTTCTGTGGCCTTACTTTCAATTCACCCTTGGTGCTGTTGTCGGGATGCGTGGGGTTCGGCGAAGAATATACGCGGGTCGCGGGCTTTTCCAACCGCGATGCCGGTGCCATCTGCCTTAAGGGCACCACCCTCAAGCCGCGTCTCGGCAACCCTGCGCACCGTATCTATGAAACACCCTCGGGGATGCTGAACGCCATTGGCTTGCAGAACCCGGGGGTGGATTACGTAGTGAAACACATACTGCCGGCGCTGGATTTCAATGAGACCCGCTTCATCGCCAACGTTTCGGGTTCCACGGTTGAAGAATACGTTGAAGTTACCCGACGTTTCGATGATTCGCCCATCGACGCCATGGAAATCAACATTTCCTGCCCGAACGTGAAACAGGGCGGTGTGGCATTCGGCAACGATCCGGAGATGTCGGCAAGAGTGGTATCCGCCTGCCGTAAAGTCACACGCAAGCCGCTGATCACCAAGCTTTCGCCCAACCAGACAGACATTGCCGATAACGCCCGGCGCTGTATCGAGGCTGGTAGTGACGGATTAGCGGTCATCAATACCCTCATGGGCATGGCGATCGTTGCCGAGACCCGCAAGCCGGTCATTGGCAACCTGCAGGGCGGGCTCTCGGGGCCGGCCATCAAGCCCATGGCGCTGCTCAAGGTATACCAGGTCTATCAGGTGGCGCGGCTGCACAAGATCCCGATTATCGGCCAAGGAGGAATAGCCAGCGCCCAGGATGCCCTGGAGTTCATGCTGGCTGGAGCCTCGGCGGTAGGCGTTGGAACAGCCCTGTTCTACGACCCCTTGATCTGCAGGAAGCTCAATGCCGGTATCGCCGATTATCTGACACGGCACGGCTTGAAACGGGTGGCAGAGCTGGTCGGGACATTGGACGTGGACCGGAACCGGACGGAAACTTGCGCGGCAGGTTAAGAAAAAAACGTAACTTATTGTAATATCTAAATATAATCTGATCTATTCTTTCGATTAAATCACCCGATACTTAAAAAATTTAGTCACTATGTGGCGGTTTTCGCGCGAAAACTGACGCTTTTGTCATGTAAATCTGTACATAAACAACTGCAAGATCCAGTAACCATGCGGGTTTCGGCGAATCCTGGGAGTTGGCATAAGGATTGCTACTAAGGGTTTGTAGGAGAAATTCTCAGAGACCTTCATAGGGAAGCCCCCAAGGGACCTGGGAAACACCCGGATGGGTATAGGGATCCAGGCCGCCCGACACGGAGGTGGGCGGCCCTCCTAAACGCTTTTGGATTGATGAAATATTTTTGCAACTAACTGAAACTACTGGAGAACTTACATGTTGAAGCTTATACGGAATATCGTCCTTGGAAGTCTGGCTGTACTGCCGCTGATCGTGAGCGTGCCGGCCCAAGCGGGCAACACCACCTCCACCTTCGCGGTTACCGCAACGGTGGTAAATTCATGCGTGATCAACTCGGCCAGTGCACTCGGCTTCGGCAACTACGATGTGAACGTTGGAACGGCCGTGAATGCCACCAGCACCATCAACGTCAACTGCACCAAGGGTGATACTTACAGCATCGCCCTGGATTACGGCGCACATGGCGGCACGGCTGCAAACCGCATCATGAAGGACACCGGCACGGACACCTTGAACTACAACCTGTACACTGACAGCGCGCATACGCTGGTGTGGAACAATAGCTGCGGCACGGGCAACAACTGTGACAGCGGTACGGGCGCAGGTCCGGGCGTTGGCAACCAGCAGACCTATACCGTGTATGGGCAGATTCCGGCTGGACAGAACGTCCCGGCCGGCAGCTACAGTGACACCATTACGGTCACGGTGACATTCTAACCATTTGACCTAAAACACCAGACAGTGTCATGCAAAAGATCCTGATCCTGTTGGTACTGGCGATGACGCCGCTGTGGGCAGCAGCGGCGTCTTTCCAGGTCAATCCAGTTCGCGTAACGCTGTCAGCCCAGCATTCAACCGACGTGTTGCGGGTGACCAACAGCAGCAACACGCCGACGCTGGTGCAATTGCAGATCGAGGCGTGGTCCCAGAATAACAATCGGGATGTTTATACGCCCAGTCGTAACCTTTTGGCCACGCCGCCGATTTTCACGGTTGCCCCAGGCAGCCAACAGGTGGTGAGAATCGGCATGCGTACCCATCCCGAGACCAAGCAGGAAACCTGCTATCGCTTGTTCCTCACCGAGGTGCCACCGGCACCGGCACCGGGATTCCGCGGAGTGCAGATCGCATTGCGCGTCGGTATACCGATTTTCGTAGAACCCGCCAACACTATTGCACCGGACATACACTGGTCGATGCAAAGGCTTTCAGCAACCAGTTTGCGGCTCAGTGCCGTCAATCAAGGTACTGCGCATCTGCAGATCTTGAAACTGGAGCTCAGTAAAACAGGCCAATCGCAACCTGTGGCGCGGGAAAATGGTGGATATATCCTGCCGGGTGCCCAGGCCAGTTGGGAAATCAAGCTGCCTGCAACACTGGCAGCCAACCAGCCGCTGGATCTTACTGCAACTACCGACCAAGGGACGCTCCATGCGCAATTGGTCCCAGGTAGGTAACCCGTCCCATCCAAGTGAGGCTCAGGCCCCTACGGCGTACAACCGGCACACTTCAGGCGAGGATCACTGCCCGATCACGGCGGTTTAAGCCATGGAAGGATCCGGGAAACGCTGGACGCGCTGGCTGGCGGTCTTTGCAGCACTTGTTGCAGTGGTCATCATGCTGTCGCTGACATACTGTAAAGCACATAACTCCGCAACAGCCTTCGCGGATCCTGCCGCTCCTGTCCAAGTATCCGGTACGCATGCCGTGCCGCTTCCGGCAGTCAACGACGTAAATGTACCGACACCGCTAGCGCCCGCAAGCATGTCCATCCGTCAGCCGCTGCTATCCATTGCTGGGCAAACGCAGTACCCCACAGACCCGGGTTCAAGCGTGAATATGCCAGGGTCAAGCAGCCTGGCATCCACTCGCACAGCACCCCCGCAGATCACTACGGCGCCCACAACTGCAGGTGCGCCCATCGAACAATTGCTTGAAGTGCACCTAAACCAGCAGGCCTGGCATGAAACCGACCTGTTGCTGGGGTTTGGCGGTACGCCGGAGACCAACCTGTCCGCCAGCGCTGCCGATCTGCAGCGCTGGCGATTGCAGCTTCCGGATATAACACCGTATGTTTACCAGGGCGAAAAATATTACCCCCTGAATTCCATCCCTGGGCTTAAGTATCACGTGGATCCGGCCACGGAAACCCTTTGGATAACAGCACCCGCGGCACTATTCACGGGCACCATCGTGGACGGGCTTTTTCCAGAAAATCCCCAACCGCAACATACACCTTGGGGTGGTTACCTGAATTATGACTTTTTGGGCACTTCGAATCCCGCGCAGTCAACCATAAACAGCCTAATGGAAGCCGGTGTTTTTAATGACTGGGGCGTGGGCACCAGCAGTTTCCTGGGCCAGGATATCAACCATGCCCACAGCCAGTGGATCCGGCTGGATACCACCTGGACCCATGACGATCCCAATAACATGACCACCCTGCAGTTGGGCGATAGCATCAACAATCCCGGCATGACAGGACTGGCGGTGCGCATGGGCGGTATTCAGTACGGCACAAACTTCGCCACCCGCCCGTATTTCATTAATTTTCCCTTGCCGACCATCGGGGGACAGGCGGCGGTTCCTTCCACCGTTCAGCTGTATGTGAATGGCCTGCTCAAGGAGACGCAGCAAGTGCCACCGGGCCCGTTTTCCATCCCCGCAGTGCCGGTGGTGACCGGTCCGGGAACCGCCACCATCGTGGTGCAGGACATGCTCGGGCATCAGCAGGTGATCACCTCGTCATTTTATGCCAGCGAAAATCTGTTGAAACCGGGATTGAACGACTATTCATTCTCCGCTGGCATGTTGCGTGATAATTACGGCTTGGTCAGCAACGACTATGGCCCATCGGCTGCGACCGGGACTTTCCGTCATGGGTTTACCGACACCTTCACCGGCGAATTGCGGGCGGAAAATTCCGGCTCGCTTAAGGATTTCAGCATCGGCGGGGTATTCGCGACGCCGTCTGCCGGCATCTTCAACACCGCACTGGCCATGGCACACAGTGGATTGGGAAACGGAGTACTGGGCCAGGTCGGCTATCAGTGGCAGGGGCAATATTTCAATGCCGGCGCCAACCTCCAGATGGCCAGCCCGAATTTCACCGAACTGGGCTACAACGGCCTGCCAGCACCGCACACACAGGCTACCGCCAGCATCGGCGCATTTCTTGGCAGAGGCGGATCGGTTTCCTTAGCTTACCTCGATCAAGACAGTCCGTTGTACGGCCAGGCGCGTTTGTTGACGGCGAATTACAGCGTGAATGTCGGCACAAATGGTTTCTTTACCGCCAACGCCTTTCATTCCCTGACCGCCGTCAGCGATAACGGGATATTGTTGATGTTCACCATGCCCTTCGGGGAACGCAGCAATGTAAGCGCGGGCGTACAAAACCAGAATGGCGTTGACCAGGGATTCGCGCAGGTTCAGGAAAATCTGCCCGCCGGCACCGGCAGCGGATACCGCTTGAGTGCCCAGGTGGGCCCGGATCCGGTCAATCAAGCCGAATATGACTACCAGAATGGCGTCGGCAGCTACCGGATCGGCGCGCTTAACAATCAAGGTCAGACCAGTTATGCGGGTGAAGCTGCCGGCAGCCTGGCGTTCATAGGTGGCGGCGTTTATCCCACGCGCCAGATCCAGGGCGCGTTCGGGCTGGTGCAAGTACCGGGCATCCCCAATGTGACCGTGTACGCCGACAACCAGCCGGTTGCTACCACTGATAAAAACGGTGATGCCTTGGTACCCGTCATGCGTCCATACCAGAACAATCCCATCAGTCTGGATGCCGGTACCCTGCCACTCAGCACCCAGGTGGCAAGTCTGCAGGAAAATGCAGTTCCGAGATTTAATAGTGGTGTGGTGGTGAAATTTCCCATCACCTCCATGCGTGGCGCCACGCTCACGATTAAATTGGAAAACGGCAAACCGCTGCCTGCAGGTGCGTTCGTTCAAATCAAAGGTCAGCCGCAAAAATTCCCGGTCGGCCTCAATGGTGAGGCCTATATCACCGGACTCGCACCCAACAATCTCATCATCGCCAGCTGGGACCACCAGGAATGCACCTTAAACGTTCCCATGCCGGCCATAGCCGATCCACTGCCGGACTTAGGCACCTACACATGCAGGGGAATCAAGCCATGAGCATGATTAATGCGCATATTGAAACACGCCAGAAACCACGCAGATTGTGGCGTATCTATTTATGGCTGGTAGTGATTGCCGCCACCGGCCTGGCTTTGCCCAATCTCTGCAATGCCGAATCCTCTTGCCGTGGCAATCCAACCGTCACCATCAGCGCCAGCAGTGTGGTATTTGGGAATTACGATGTGTTTTCCGCGGCTTCAACCACTGGCACTGGGTCAGTTGTGGTTTCCGCCACCTGTGGTTTTTCACAACTGCCCTTCACTGTAAATTATGTAATAGCACTCAGCACCGGCAGCAGCGGAACCTATGCGCCGCGCGCCATGACCTACGCAGGCTCACATCTTCAATATAACCTCTATACCACCGCCCAGCTGGTCACCGTCTGGGGCGACGGGAGCGGTGGCACACAAACCGTTGCACAACAGATCACCGGTGCCTGTCAGTATCAGTTTTTCAATATAGGTTTCAATTGCAGCGGTTCGCAGAGCAATACCGTATACGGAGCAGTCCCCGCCATGCAAAATGTGGTGGCCGGTGCGTATGCTGACAACATTATTGTCACGGTCACGTTTTAGACATTCAACTGGCCATAGCCGGGATAACTCAGCGTGTAAACGAAGATAATCAACCATCAGTTTTTGGCTTTTGAAATGCTTGAACCGCCCAGAGGAATCGCCATGATGCGCAGACTTCTGATGATCATCAGCTGGTGCTGGATGCTGTGGATGCCTGGAACGTTGCTGGCGGCAAACTGCAGAATAACTCTCAACGGCAGTTTTGCATTTGGCACATATGATCCGTTCAGCAGCACACCGGTAAATATTACAGCGCCAAATTTTATTGCAGTCGCCTGCCAAGGCCGTGGTTTTGCGACCATCGACCTAAGTACCGGCAGCAGCGGTGGATATTATCCACGCACCATGCGCAACGGTATCGACAGCTTGAATTACAACCTGTATACCAACGCGAATCTAACCAGCGTCTGGGGCGATGGAACCGGGGGAACAGTCAACGTCAGATTTCGATTTCGGCGGAACACCGCAGTGGCTTACAGCTTGTATGGGCAGATACCAGCCCAGCAAAATGTGACAGCCGGAAGCTATATCGACTCCATCATCATCACGGTAAGCTTCTAACGGTTTTCGTAGCCGGAACCGGCGGATCTCAGCTTGCGTGTCAGCGTATTGCGGCCAATGCCAATGAGTTTTGCGGCCTCCTGACGGCGGCCACCGCTGGTTTCCAAACCGGCTTCGATCAACACTTTTTCCAGATCCTCGGCCGCCGAAGCGAACAATCCCCGCTTGCCTTCCGCTAGCTGTTGCCGTGCCCAGGCGCGCAATAAAACACGCCAGTCTGCGGACATCGCTGAATCCGAATGCTGCGCAGTTTGTTCGTTCAGAAGTTCCGCCAGGTCGCTACGGTGCACGATGCGCCCGCTGGCCATGAGGGTGAGCCGACGGCAGAGGTTCCGTAATTCACGCACGTTGCCAGGCCAACTGCGTTCCCGTAATGCCGCCATGGCATCCGCAGTGAGCCGCTTGGTCTCAAGATTGAGTTCCCGGGCTGCGGCCTGCATGAAATGCTCGAGCAATTTGGGGATATCTTCACGGCGTTCCCGCAATGCCGGCATTTTTACCTGCACCACATTCAGACGATGAAACAGGTCTTCTCGAAACCGTCCGTGGTCCACTTCCTGTTCCAGGTTCTGGTGGGTGGCGGCGATAATGCGGACGTTCACTTTTACCGGTTCATGCCCGCCCACACGGTAGAACTCGCCTTCTGCCAGAACTCGCAACAAACGCGTCTGCAGCACCGGTGGCATGTCGCCAATTTCATCCAGAAACAAAGTCCCGCCATGCGCCTGTTCAAAGCGCCCGATGCGGCGGGCGTTGGCGCCGGTGAAAGCGCCGCGCTCATGCCCGAAAAGCTCGGATTCCAGCAGTTCGGCCGGAATGGCGGCAGTATTCAGGGCAATAAACGGGCGTTGGCTGCGGGGGCTGTGACGGTGCAGCGCCCGGGCCACCAGTTCCTTGCCAGTACCGGATTCCCCGGTGATCAACACCGTAAGGTGCGTACCCGAAAGCCGGCCGATGGTGCGAAACACGGCCTGCATGGCAGGGGCTTCGCCGATCAAGGTTTCCTGGGATGCCCCACTGGCAGCATGCGCTTTATCCGGCAGCGCGGTTGTTTGCAGTGCGCGTGCCACTACCGCGGTGAATTCGTCCACGTCAAAAGGCTTGGCAAGATATTCAAAAGCACCGCCCTGATATGCGGCCACCGCCGTTTGCAGGTCGCTGTGCGCCGTTACCACCACCACCGGCATCTGCGGGTGGGAGCCGCGCATTTCCCTCAGCAGCTCCAAGCCATGTTCGCCCGGCAGATGGACATCGGTAATCAATACATCCGGAGCCGTGCCCTTAAGCGCAACCTGCAGCTCCTCGGTACTATTGAACTCCTGTGACGCATAGCCCAACTGGCGCAGTGCCTCGCCCATGACCCAGCGCATGGATGCATCATCGTCCACAATCCAGACTCTAGGCTGCTTTGCTTTCATGACCCGCACCCAAGGGTAACAGCACGGAAAATACGGTATGCCCGGGCTGGCTTTGGCATTCGATCAATCCTTCATGGCGGCTCACCAGTTCCTGGGAAATGCTCAACCCCAGACCTGCGCCATTGGGCTTGCGGCTCATCAGCGGGCTGAACAGCTGTGGCAGCAGTTCTACTGGTATGCCGGCCCCGTTGTCTTCGATTTCAATGCAGGCCACCAGCCGGTAACGCATGCCATGCAGTGTGAATTGCCGCAACGCCCGGCTGCGGAACACAATCACCCCACCTTCAGCCACGGCTTCGCAGGCATTTTTCGCCAGGTTCAACAGCACCTGGAGGATCTGGTCTCGATCCAACTGCAATTCCGGCAGGCTGGGGTCATAGTCACGCAGGATTTTTCGCTGGCCAAGGGCTGCGGCCTGTAACAACCGTGCCACGTGTTCGAGCAACTCATGAATGTTGGTGGGCTGACGCCGGAGTTCCTGGTGCGGACCCAACAGTGAGTCTACCAATGCAGTCAGTCGATCTGCCTCCTTGACGATAATCCGGGTGTATTCCCCCAGACCAGGATCGGCCAGGCGACGTTCCAGCAGTTGCGCGGCACCCCGTAATCCACCCAGCGGGTTTTTGATCTCATGGGCTAATTTAAGCGCCAGTGAGCGGTTGCTGGCACTCTGATCGGCCAGCAGCGTTTCGCGGCTGATACGCAGGTGCCGGTCCAGAGGCACCAGTTCCACCAGCAGCCTGGTGGGTGCAGCCCTTTCCACCAGCGGGATGACGGTGCAATCCACGGTCACGATGCGGCGTGCGTTGAGCGGGCCCACCTGCAGACCCAGCTCTCGCTGGGTAACCGTTTCCTGGCCCGTGAGTACACGTTGCAGCATGGCGGTGAATTCCTGGTTTTGAGACAGGCTGCCGGTCAGCGGTTGCCCCAGGAAGCGTTTGCCATCCAGGTCCAAGAGGGTCTCGGCAGCCGGGTTCAGGTACTCCAGGCGAAAATCCGCATCCAGCCACAGTATGCCGGTGGACTGATTTTCCAGGATTACAGCGGGGAAATCGCTCGGGTTAGACCAGGACATTGCACCATTATAGTGCAGATGCCCTTTAATGGGGCGGTTTAGGGCTTATGATGGTTTTTTGTCGAACGAAAAACGTTACCGGGCCGGCTGTTTGTGAAGCTCCATTGGCGGAGTTCAGTGTGACACTGACGCTATGTTCGCCACGCGGTACGTCTTTAAAAGTCACCATGGTCTGGGTAGTGGGACCGATGCTTTTTTCATCCAGATGAAAGGTCAGTGTGTCGCCATTGTGTAATGCCGGTGACAGGTCCACTGAAACCGGTACCTGGTCCACATACCAGAGCGTGGCCTTATCGGCTGGTGAGCTGATAGAAAATTGCTTGTAGGCAGTTGTGGAGGCTCCCGCAACCGGTGGCGGTGATGGCTGGGACGCCGCCGTGTTACCAGCCCCCTCCATGGAGGGCGGTTGGTATGTCTGGGTCTTGGGCAACAGGACTTTCTGCGCGCCGGGATGTGGATGATCCGTGTAATGCACATTGCCCTGTGCATCCACCCATTTGTAGACCTGGTCACTGCGACCGGTCGTGGTGGCACCCAGGGCCAATATCATTACCGCCATTATCAACAAAGCCTTGGACATAGCTGCAGCCTAGCCAGTTTGGCCGATGCTCACAAGTGGGACAGTTCGTGGTGGTTCCCTGCCTGCGGCGTTTTTTTAAGATTGTGGAGCCGGAGGCCGGCCCCCAATGGCAATCCAGGCGGGCTTGCAAAATTAGACTAGACGGTCTAGTCTAAGACGAAGTCGGCCCGTAGCCTAGCAGACGAAAGCAATGCCTTGGGATGTGCCGATCCACCGGTCTTCAAGGCGCGCTTCCCCGGCGCGCTGCACTGGCCCCGTCTCTCCCTTTCGGGGCCGGCCGGGCGTTACCCCAATGCCCGGAAACTTGCCGGCGCACCGTTTCCCCATCCCCCGGTGCGCCGGTTTTTTTATGCGGATTGAGCGGATAAATCAAGCTGTGGATTCGCAACCATCAGGCTTGCCTTGGGTTTGGGTGCCGCAGCCGGTGTACTGAACTGCCTATGGCTTTTGCCTCCAATCCACTTCATGCCAGGCGCCCAGCTTGGGAGCCAAGAGCTGAAATGTTCGGCAGCGGCTAGCGCGCACATCACAAGCTGAAATACATGTCGAATTCGACCGGGTGGGTGGTCATACGCAGGCGCGTGACATCCTGCATTTTAAGACCAATGTAAGCGTCGATTACATCGTCGGTAAACACGCCACCGGCCTTCAAAAAGGCACGATCCTTGTTCAGATGCTCCAGGGCCATATCCAATGAATAGCAAACCTGCGGGATATTTTTTTCCTCTTCCGGGGGCAGGTTATACAGGTCCTTGTCCATGGCTTCGCCCGGATGGATCTTGTTCTGTATACCATCCAGTCCGGCCATCAACATGGCGGTAAAGGCGAAATAGGGATTACTGCTGGAATCCGGGAAGCGCACCTCGATGCGACGTTGTTTGGCGCTGGAGAACGGAATGCGTATGGAGGCAGAGCGGTTGCGGGCCGAATAGGCCAGCATCACCGGGGCCTCGAAATGCGGTACCAGGCGTTTATAACTGTTGGTACTGGCGTTGGTGAGCGCATTCAAGGCGCGGGCGTGCTTGATCAGGCCACCGATGTAATACAGCGCCAGCTCAGACAAACCGCCGTAGTGATTACCGCTGAACAGGTTCTTGCCTTCCTTGGCCAGGGACTGATGCACGTGCATGCCATTGCCGTTGTCGCCTACCAGCGGCTTGGGCATAAAGGTCGCGGTTTTGCCGTAAGCGTGCGCCACGTTCATGACAACGTATTTAAGCGTCTGCACTTCGTCCGCCTTTTTGACCAGGGTGCCGAAAGCCACGCCGATTTCGCACTGACCGGCGGTAGCCACCTCGTGATGGTGTACCTCGGTTTTCAGGCCCATGTCTTCCAGAGCCACGCACATGGCCGAGCGGATGTCCTGCAGAGCGTCCACCGGCGGCACCGGGAAATATCCGCCTTTGATGCCCGGACGGTGCCCGATATTGCCGCTTTCATAGACTCGTTCCGAGTTCCAGCCGGCTTCCTTGGAATCGATCTTGTAGAAGGAGCCGCTGATATCGGCGCCCCAGCGGATGTCATCGAAGATGAAAAATTCATTTTCCGGCCCGAAATAGGCGCTGTCGGCTACACCCGTGGATTTCAGGTAAGCCTCAGCGCGCTTCGCCAGGGAACGCGGATCGCGGTTATAGCCCTGCATGGTGGTGGGTTCGATCACGTCACAGCGCAAAATCACGGTGGTTTCCTCAAAAAACGGGTCGATGACCGCGCTGTCGGCGTCTGGCATGAGGATCATGTCGGACTCATTGATGCCCTTCCAGCCGGCGATGGAAGAACCGTCAAACATCTTGCCTTCCTCGAACAGTTCTTCCTGCACGGTGTGCGCCGGCACGCTCACGTGCTGCTCCTTTCCACGGCTGTCGGTGAAGCGAAAATCAACGAACTTCACGTTTTCACTGTGGATCAGGTCCAGGACTTCTTTGGGGCTTTTTGCTGCCATGGGGTGCTCCGGGTTTCAAAAAAAGAATTGCATTGGACATTGCAATCTACATGCCAAGTTTGAAACTCTGATTTGACGGGGTTTTTCAACATCGTCTTGTCCCTGTATGCACCAACTTGGTGCAGGCAGTTTCCACACGATTCTGGTGGATCGGGTTTTTGTCTGAGGTTGATTGAAAAAGCTATACTGAGCCGCCTTCAAGCCGGGCGGGATGCCGACTGAAAAAAGCCCATGAGCCCCATAAGTCCCGCAACCTTTCAGGACCTGATACTCGCCTTGCAGCACTACTGGGTCAGCCGGGGGTGCGTGTTGCTGCAGCCGCTGGATATGCCGGTAGGCGCGGGTACCTTTCATCCCGCCACCTTCCTGCGGGCCATAGGACCAGAGCCCTGGAGCGCGGCGTTTGTACAACCGTGCCGGCGTCCCACCGATGGCCGCTACGGTGAAAACCCCAACCGCCTGCAGCACTACTACCAGTTCCAGGTCATGATCAAACCCTCGCCGGATGACTTTCAGGAGTTATACCTGGGTTCCTTGAAAGCCCTGGGTATCGATCCCCTGGTGCACGACATGCGTTTCGTGGAGGACAACTGGGAATCCCCCACCCTGGGCTCCTGGGGCCTTGGCTGGGAGGTATGGCTGAACGGCATGGAAGTCAGTCAGTTCACCTATTTCCAGCAGGTAGGCGGGCTTGAGTGCCGGCCGGTGTCGGGAGAAATCACCTACGGCCTGGAACGCATCGCCATGCATCTGCAACAGGTGGAAAGCGTCTTCGAGCTGAACTGGACCGACGGCCCAATGGGCCGGGTGCTCTATGGCGACGTATTCCATGAGAACGAAGTGGAATTTTCCCGCTATAACTTCGAAGCAGCGGATATCCGCAGTTTGTCCGGCTGGTTTGACACCTGCGAGCGTGAATGCCAGCGCTTGCTGGAAAAAGGCCTGCCGCTGCCGGCTTACGAACAGGCGCTGCAGGCTTCCCATACCTTCAATCTGCTGGATGCGCGCCGGGCCATCTCGGTAACCGAGCGGCAGCGCTTCATCCTGCGGGTGCGGGCGCTAACCCGTGGCGTCGCCGAAGCCTACTACCAGAGCAGAGAAACGTTGGGGTTCCCGCTGCTGAAAAACCTCCAACAAAAACACCAGCGGACTGTCCATGGCTGACACAGATGCGTTTTTGGTAGAGATCGGCACTGAAGAACTGCCGCCAAAAAGTCTGAAGGATTTGGCGCTCGCTTTCCATCGAAACCTGTTTGAACAACTCGCTATCAATAACCTTCTTCCGGAACGCCCTTCTGAAGGTGACACTTTTTTTTCTCCCCGACGACTAGCCGTCCATTTGCCCAAAGTCCTGCTGAAACAGAAAGATCGCACGGAACAGCGTCTGGGGCCTTCAGTCAGTGCCGCATTTGACCCCCAAGGCCGGCCCACCAAGGCTGCCGAGGGCTTTGCCAAATCCTGCGGCCAGAGCGTCGAGCAGCTGCAGCGCAAACACACCGATAAAGGCGAACGCCTGGCCTGCAGCATTAATCTCAAGGGCAAAAATGCCGCCGAGCTGTTGCCACAAATTGTCAGCGACGTCCTGGCAAAACTGCCCATCGCCAAACGCATGCGCTGGGGCGCAGGCGAAGCCCAATTCGTGCGCCCGGTGCACTGGGTAATGCTGCTGCTGGGTACACGCCCCCTCAAGGCGGAAATTCTGGGCGTTGTCTCAGGCAACAAAACCTACGGCCACCGTTTCCTGCACCCGGCGGCCATTACCCTCAAGCATCCCAAGGACTATCGCCAGTTGCTGGCCACCAGGGGCAGGGTTTTGGTGGAAGACCGGAGCGGTATGCTGGCGAAAAAAATCGCCGTCCTGGCCAGCCAGGCGGCAAAACCAGTGGCTGGTAAGCCTCAACTGGACCCGGAATTGCTGCAGGAGGTGGCTGCCCTGGTGGAATGGCCGGTACCGGTAACCGGAACTTTCGACGAGAAATTCCTGGCGCTGCCGGAAGAAGTCATCGTGGCGGTGCTGGAAACCCAGCAACGTTACTTCCCACTGCGTGATGCCAAACGCAGATTGCTGCCCAAGTTCATCGCCATAAGCAACATTCGCAGCAAGCGTCCGGCGGAAATCCGCCGTGGCAATGAGCGTGTGATCGCGCCGCGTCTCAGCGACGCCATGTTCTTCTGGAACAGCGACCGCAAGAAAGCTCTCGCAAAACGTCTGCCAGAACTTGAACAGGTGGTCTTCCAGAAAGAACTGGGTTCCTATGCTGAGAAGTCACAACGTGTTGCCAGACTGGCAGCAGAGATCGCACACCAGACCGGCGGTAACCCCCAATGGGCGGAACGCGCCGCCCTGCTGGCCAAATGCGACCTGGTCAGCGGCATGGTGGGTGAGTTTCCGGAGCTGCAAGGCGTCATGGGCGGCTATTACGCCCAGCATGACGTTGAACCACAGGAAGTGGCCCAGGCCATCGCCGAACAATACCGTCCACGCTTTGCCGATGACAGCCTGCCTGCAACCAAAACCGGCCAGGCGCTGGCCATTGCCGACAAACTCGATACCGTCACTGGCATCTTTGCCATCGGCCGCAAACCCACAGGTGACAAGGACCCATTTGGCCTGCGGCGCGCGGGTCTCGGCCTCATGCGCATCGCCATCGAGCGTGAACTGGAAATCGATCTGCACAAACTGATCGAATTGGCGGTTGAGCAATTGCAAGGTAAGTCCATTTCCCTGAACTTGTCTGTGGAGTTGAATGATTTTTTGATCGATCGCCTGCGCGCCTATTACCAGGAAAGCGGCATGCGCAGTGATGTTTTCGATGCAGTGGATCTGCAGGATCCTGGTGTACCGCTGGACTTCCACCGGCGTCTGCTGGCCGTCCAAGCATTCCTCGAATTGCCTGAGTGCCGGAGCCTGGCAGCCGCCAACAAACGCATCCGAAACATCCTACTTCAGGCTGCGCAATCCAGTACACCTA
This sequence comes from Gammaproteobacteria bacterium, assembly GCA_028870845.1. GTDB lineage: Bacteria > Pseudomonadota > Gammaproteobacteria > Natronospirales > REEB76 > REEB76. Next base: position 20,484 of record JAGWOR010000035.1, read on the forward strand.
CGTCTCCTGATTCGCTTTTGGATCTGGATACCAGTTTGCTGGGTGATGAGGCCGAACGTACGCTGCACGCAGCGCTGGAAAACGCTGAGAAGGACACCCGATCGTTATATGCGCAACATCGCTATTCAGACGCCTTGCGCCGGCTGGCCGCCCTGCGGAAACCGGTAGACAGTTTTTTCGACCAAGTCATGGTCATGACCGACGATGCACGCCTTAAGAACAACCGCCTGGCATTGCTGCAGCGGGTGCGCGCGGCGTTCCTGCGCATCGCCGATATCGGCCAGTTGCAAGTGGAATGAGGCTGGTCATCCTGGACCGGGACGGCGTCATCAACTACGATTCCGACGCCTACATCAAGTCGCCGCAAGAATGGCTGCCAATTCCCGGCAGCCTGGAGGCCATCGCCCGCCTCTACCAGGCAGGTTTCATGCTGGTGGTGGCCACCAACCAGTCAGGCGTGGCTCGTGGCCTGTTCGATCTGGCAACCCTGGAAGCCATCCACGCTAAAATGACGGCCGCCATCGAAGCCGCCGGCGGCAAACTGGCCGGCATTTTTTTCTGTCCCCATAAACCCGAGGATCACTGCGATTGCCGCAAGCCGAAAACCGGAATGTTGCGGCAAATTGAGCGGCGTTTCGACACGAGTCTGAATCAAGTGCCGGCTGTGGGTGACAGCTGGCGCGACCTGCAGGCAGCAATGAGCGTTGCAGCACGCGCCATCCTGGTGCGCACCGGCAAGGGTGAGGAAACCATACGGCAGCACAGCCAGGCTGGATTGGAAATCTATGCGGATTTGGCGGCGGTAGCCGATCAACTCATCAAAGAATTGCCGGCATGATCTTTCTGCGCTCGCTGTTGTTCAACATTTTCATGGCTATCACCGCCTTGTTGTTTAGTATTCCCGTGGCTGTGGCTGCGCCATTCCCATCCGGAAAACGCTTGGGTCATTGGATCGCACGTCAGTGGGTCATCTGGCAATTTTTCGCGCTCAAACATCTTTGCTGTCTGGATTACCAGGTGCAGGGTCTGGAAAACATCCCGGCCTTCAACGCCATCACCTACTGGAAGCACCAGTCCACCTGGGAAACCATGACACAGCTTTTGATTTTTCCGGCGCAAAGCTGGGTGATCAAGCGCGAACTGCTGTGGCTGCCGTTGATCGGGCAGGCCATCTACGCACTGGAACCCATCGCCATCAACCGCAAATCGGGCCATACCGCGGTGAAACAGGTATTGGACCAAGGGGTTGAACGCCTGAAAGCGGGTCTGTGGGTGGCGGTATTCCCGGAAGGCACACGCATGCCGCCCGGCACCACCCGCCGTTACGGCCTGTCCGGCGCGCTGCTGGCGGAAAAAACCGGCAAGCCCATCATCCCGGTGGCCCACAACGCCGGTGATTTCTGGAAACGCAAAGCCTTCATGAAATATCCCGGCACTATCCAGGTGCGCATCGGCAAACCGGTGTATGCCAACGGCCGCAAACCGGAAGCTGTGAACGCCGAAATCCAGGCTTGGATCGAGTCGCAGATGAGGGAAATAAGCCGAGGTTATGCGGGCGTAGAGTTACCACGCAGCAACCTGTAGGCGAACCCTGTTAGTGAAATTTCCTTGTTAGTACATTCAAAGAATTACGTTATGGCAAGTCGGGCCGAGTTGAAATTGTCGGTAAGCAGTTCGTGAAAATGCTCTACGTCGTAAATCCACTTTGGTAAAACTGGAGTGAACCCTTCTAGCTGGACAGCTTTGGGATAAAGATTAGGCTACGCTGCTGGGGCTTTACGGAGAAGTCCCATGAGAGCCAGACGTCATCACAGTGAAGAGTTCAAGCGCCAGGTGTGTGAAGAGTATCTGAGCCAGCGTGCGGGGGTGGCGCAGTTGTCCCGCCGTCACGAGTTGTCACCGAGTCTGATCCGGATCTGGATTGGGAAGTATGAACAGGGCGGGTATGCGGGGGAGATCCGGCCCTCGACACAGGAGAAGCAGCTGGCCGCGCGGGTCGCAGAGCTGGAGCGCAAGATTGCCCAGCTGACTTTGGAAAATGATCTTTTAAAAAAACTCGAGGCTCACGCTCGCCGGCAGCGAAGCGCACAATCCTCCGTGATCAGCGGCCCGGGGCTCTCCCCATCGCGCAAGGATGCCAAATGATGGGCCTGGCACGCAGCAGCTATTACTATCACCCGGTGACGATAGATCCCTCAGACGAGGTGCACCTGCGGGCGTGCATAGAGGCGATCTGTACGGAGTTCCCGCGCTATGGCTACCGGCGGGTAACCCACGCCCTGCGGGCCCAACGACTGAGAGTCAATCACAAGAAGGTGGCCCGAATCATGCGCGAAGACGCCCTGACCGTGCAGCGTATTCGGCGGTTCATCCACACCACCGACAGCCACCATCCCTATCCGATCTATCCCAATCTCTAGCGGGATGCCGAACTCAGCGCACCGGACCAAACCTGGGTGGCCGATATCACCTACATCCGCATCGCACTTGGCTTCGTCTATCTCGCCGTGATCCTGGATGCCTGGTCCCGCAAGGTGGTGGGTTGGGCGCTGTCTCAACGCATTGATACCGAGCTCACACTCGCGGCCCTGCGTTCGGCTCTGCGAGAACGTCATCCCCCGCCGGGGTGTATCCATCACTCCGACCGCGGCGTGCAGTATGCGGCTTACTCCTACCGTGATCTGCTCAGCGCACACGGTCTGCGTGGCTCCATGTCGCGTCGCGGCAATCCCTATGACAATGCCAAAGCCGAGAGCTTCATGAAAACCCTCAAGCAGGAGGAAGTGTATCTCAGTGATTACCAGACCTACGCAGACGTGTGCCATCACCTTCCGCGTTTCATCGAGCAGGTCTACAATCGTAAACGTTTGCACTCCGCGCTCGGTTACCAGAGCCCGGAGCAGTTCGAAAACAACCAACCCCGGCAGGCCGCCTAAATGTTCACCGCTACCTGTCCAGTCTCGAGGGTTCACTCCAGTCTCATTCATGGGCACAAATCTGGGCACAGAGTAAGTGAATGTACTATTTAACAGGGTAATCAGGGCGAGTTTTCATAAAATTGAATCACGCGCTCAAGTGCATTATCCCTTAGGGTTTCGTAACCTGAACTTACTTTAACCAATTCTTTGATTTGGCTTTTGAATGTATTACGCATGCGTCGCAACTGCGGTAGAAGCAGATCGCGTTTTTTAACGAACACCGCCTGTTCCTTGCCAACTGCTACAGGGTCCCGTTCAAGCAGACAGGCTAGATCGAAGACATCGCGCACCCGGAATTCATGGCCACGATAAACGACCTTTTTGGCCACGATTTCTACAGGAGTTTCTCGCTGAATTGTACGTCCTTCAAACTGCCATCGCTCAAAGGGCGTCTGCGTGAGTGGTAGGCCAGCGATAAAATCAATTTCACCGATATCCAGAATCAGTTTCAGCGAGGCGTGCTGTTCATCATAGGCCGTGCAATCCGTGATTTCTTGGATGTCATCATTAAGACGCGGAGTCAGGTAACCCAAAACCTGCGGATCAGGGAAAAAGATGTCGATATCTTGGCTTAGGCGGTGGCGGTAGGTAAGCATCATGGCGGTGCCACCACCAAAGGACCAAGCAGGAACCGTGGTGCGCGAAGATAGCGCATCAATGCAGACAAGCGCCTTACGCAGCAGGCGTTTCCAGGATGGAGGTGTGGCCATGCTGCAACCAGGCTTCGATGTTGGATAACTTATGAACGGGCGCAACATGCCTTTTGTAGGCGCTCTCTGCGGTCGAGATTGGAATCCCTTGTTCCTGCAAAAACTGTTTCGCCAGTGATACCGGTACCTCGGCAAAGAAGCTTAGGACGGCGGCCTTTCCTTTCGGGGTCAAGGGACTTGCCGATTTAAGGTTTTTGACCAACTTCGCCGCGGTGACCTCATTGGGCAAAGACACATTGACCACGGTCATCACTGGCCCAGTCACAGCCGTTGTGAGGGATTTAATGGCCCTACCATTTTTTATCTGGTTCGATACCTTGAGGTAGCCGAGTGATTCCAACAGGGCCACCTGGTCGAACACCCGACGCCGGTTACGCCCTAGGGTCTGGGCGAGCCCATACACGCCGCCCCTGCCGGCGCCTTGGCGGACAGCTTGGAGCAGAGCCTTCTGTTTGGTTGTCATAGCTTGAAATGTCATATATGACATTTTAGGCACCGTAAGCCAATTAGTCAACTTGGCTCATCGGCCCTAGGGACGGGGCGCTCCGGGCGGGGGTTCATGCCTCCCGAGGAGGATCTTGAGGCATGTGCCCGCCTAGAATTCAAGGAGGAACTGGAGTCTCAGGGGTTTATTTGGTACAGCTCTATATCTTCGAACATGATGAAAGACTTCACGCACAACTAAAATGCTGCACCTGTAGAGTATTAACGTAGAAAGACGTAGCCAGCAATTATTATCCAGATAAAGGTAAGAAACGATGTGGCCACGTAAGCCCAATAAACAATGACTTGTACCATCCACTTGGACACATTAATATTTTTATCATGTGTCATACGATAATAAACATCGTTATACAAAAACATCCAGAGAAATCCTAATAATGCGGCTACGCCTGACGCAACAAATAAATACTGTAATGATAATGCCGCTCGCAACTTATCAGCATTGAGCAGCATATATCCGCAGACTACAGTTTCAACTGAAACTACGTAGTACAATAGTTTTAGAGTTAACTCATATTGACCGGCCTGAACGATTTGGTCCAGGTTGAGGTTCCAGTTCAAGTGTACGCAAACGCCTTCGATCTGGGTAGTGGATGTCTAGGCTGGAGGGCTTCAGGCGCCGGTGGTCGATAGCCAAGTGAGCTGTGCGGCCGGCGTGTGTTGAACTCTTTGCGCCACATCTCTAGAACTACCTGAGCTTCGTTGAGCGTGTAAAAAATCTCCCCGTTCAGCAGCTCATCGCGCAGCTTGCCGTTGAACGATTCACAATAACCATTTTCCCAAGGACTGCCCGGCGCAATGTAAAGCGCCTGGCTGCCGACGTTCCTGAGCCAGGTGCGGAGGTTTTTGGCTACCATTTCCGGGCCGTTGTCGGAACGGATGTAATTGGGCACACCATGCTGGAGCATGAGATCGGCAAACACTTCGATTACCTCGCGGCTGCGAATGCGTCGAGCCGCAAACAGCGCCAAGCACCGGCGGCTGTATTCATCAATGATGACCAGGATTTTGATGGGTCGACCATCGTGAGTACGATCCATGACAAAGTCCCAGCTCCAGACGTGATTAGCCCAGCCAGGCCGCAGGCGGAGGCAACTCCCTTCGGCTAGCCACAGCCGGCGCCGGCGAGGTTGTTTCTGCGGTACTTTCAGCCCTTCTCGTTTCCAGAGACGTTCGACGCGGGAACGCGATACGCGCCAGCCCTCGGCGTGCAGCAGCGCCGTGATCCGACGGTAACCGTAACGTCCGTACTGACTGGCCAGGCGCAGTACCGCCTGGGTGAGCGGCGCCTCATCGGCCCGCGGTTCGGGCTCATAACGAATGCTGGACCGGTGAATCCCCAGCGCCCGGCAAATCCGTCGTTCCGAGCGCGGCAGGCACGCTCTCGCGTGCGCCACCGCCGCCCG